>JBBQTP010000037.1:0-29519 GCA_038213205.1 Caulobacterales bacterium | reverse complement strand
GCCGACCAGTTGCTCGGCCTGATCGAGGCCGGCGCGCGCAAACGCAGCCTGCGCCTGGTCGTTGCCGGCGCCGCCGGCCTGCTGATCGGCGTCTCCGCCGCCGTCGCGCCCCTGGCCATCACCCTGGCCGGGGTCGGCCAGCAGGCGTCCTACGTGGTCGGCGCCAAGAACTTCTCCGAGCAGTACATCCTGGCCGAGGTGATGGTCGACCGCCTCAAGGCCACCGGCGCCAAGGTCACGCCCAAGGAGGACCTCGGCTCCGCCGTCGCCTACCGCGCGCTCGCCGCGGGCGAGCTCGACGTCTACGTCGACTATTCCGGGACGCTGTGGACCAACACGCTCGGCCGCAAGGACAATCCCGGCCGCGCCGAAGTCCTGAAGCAGCTCACCGTCGAGCTGAAGAAGCGCGATGGCGTCCTGGTCCTGGGCTCCCTGGGTTTCGAGAATGCCTATGCCCTGACCATGCGCCCGGACCGCGCCAAGGCGCTGAAGATCGCCACCATCGCCGATCTCGCCCGCGAAGCGCCGAAGCTCACCCTGGGTTCGGACCTGGAGTTCCTGTCGCGGCCGGAATGGAAGGCGGTGCAGGGCGCCTACAACCTCAACTTCAGGGCCCAGCATTCCTACCAGCCGACCTTCATGTACCGCGCCCTGTCGGGCGGCGAGGCCGACGTGATCTCGGCCTTCTCCTCCGACGGCCGCATCGCCGCCGACCACCTGGTGGTGCTGAGCGATCCGAAGGGCGCGATCCCGCCCTATGACGCGGTGGTGCTGATCTCGCCCAAACGGGCGGGCGACCAGAGGCTGATCGCCGCGCTGCGGCCGCTGATCGGCAAGATCACCGTCGAGGCCATGCGTTCGGCCAACTACAGCGTCGACCGCGACCAGGCCAAGGCCTCGCCCGGCGAAGCCGCCAAAGCCCTCGAAAAGCAGGCCAGCTCCTAGGCAAACGATGCCGACCGTAGCCATTCATTAACCATGATCGCGGCATGGTCGCCGGGCTCGCGCCTGAGCGAATTCGTCAAATTTTCCCAGGTCTTCCAGCTTTCGAGAGGTCTCCATGAACGGCGCCGAGGTTCTGGACGTCGGCCGCGAAGCCATCTGGCTGACCATTCAGCTCGGCGCGCCGTGCCTGATCGTCGGCCTGGTCGTCGGTGTCGTCATCGGCCTGATGCAGGCCCTGACCCAGATCCAGGAGGCGACCCTGGTCTTCGCGCCGAAGATCGTGGCGGTGTTCGTCTCCCTGCTGGTTTTCCTGCCGCTGATGGGCTCCCTGATGAGCGGCTTCATGCGCCACATCGCTGCGCGCATCGCCTCGATGTAGCGGCGGGGCTGACCCGCACGCCCCATGGACCATTACGCCACAGCCCAACAGGTGTTCGCCGCCGGCCTGGTCTTCACCCGGCTGGCGACCATGATCATGCTGATGCCGGGGATCGGCGAGACCTTCGTGCCGGTCCGTATCCGGCTGTCCTTCGCCCTGGCGCTCTCGCTGATGCTGTTCCCGGTGTTGGGACAATTGGCGCCCGCCTTGCCGGCCACCGTGTCGGGCGTCGCGGGGGCGGTGATCAAGGAGACCATCATCGGCCTGCTCATCGGCACGATCATCCGCTTCTTCATGTCCTCGCTGGCCACCGCCGGTGAACTCATCTCCATCCAGACCACCCTGGGCTTCGCCCAGACCGCCAACCCGACGCAGGCCGCGCCCTCCACCACGCTCGGCACGTTCCTGGGCCTGATGGGATTGGTGCTGATCATGTCGACCAACCTGCACCACCTGTTCCTGGGCGCCATCGTGCATTCCTATACGATCTTCCCATTCACCCGCCCGATCCCGGTCGGCGACGCCAACGCGCTCGCCCTGCAGACCGTCGCCAAATCCTTTGCGCTGGGCTTCCAGCTGGCCGCGCCCGTTGTCGCCTTCTCGTTGATCTTCAATGTCGCCACCGGGCTGGTCGGCCGCGTGATGCCGCAGTTCCAGATCTTCTTCGTCGCCTCGCCGCTGATGATCCTGCTCGGCCTGTCGATCTTCGCGCTCAGCCTGGGCATCATCGGCACGGTCTGGACAGACCACTACCGCGACCTGCTGTCGGTGTTCAGCTAGGACGCCATGAGCGATACGAACGACGCAGCGTCGAAAACAGAAGAGCCGACAGGCCGCAAGATTGCGCAGGCCCGCGAGCGCGGCGAGGTGGTCAAGACCCCCGACCTGGCCTCGCTCGCCTCGCTGGCGGGCGCCGCCTCGGTGGTGGTGCTGGCCGGGGGCTGGCTATCGCGCAACTTGATGGCCCAGCTCACGCCCTTCCTGTCCTCGCCGGACGCGATGAGCTTCGCCAACGGTGGCGGCGTGCATATCGGGCGCATGGCGGTGATGGCCGCCGCGCCGGTGGTCGGCGCGGTCACGCTGGGGACCTGCGTGGCCGGGGTCGCGGCCAACCTTCTGCAGACCGGCTTTGTGTTCAGCCCCGACCGGCTCGAGATCAAGTTCAGCAAGCTCTCGCCAATCGAGGGCTTCAAGCGGGTCTTCGGCCTCGACGGGGCCGTGCAGTTCCTGAAGTCCCTGCTCAAGGTCGCGCTGACCGCGCTCCTGGCCTGGTGGGTGCTCAATCCGCATTTGCACGATCTCGAGCAGCTGTCGGCCATGGATCCCATGGCGATGATCATCTTCTCGCTCGACGTCATGAAGCGGCTGGTGTTCGCCGTGGCGGCCTTCCTGCTGGTGGTCGCCGGCGGCGACTGGTTCTGGCAGCGCCAGCGCTTCATGAAGCGCCTGCGGATGACCAAGGAAGAGGTCAAGGAGGAGTTCAAGCAGACCGAAGGCGACCCGCACATCAAGGCCCGCCAGCGGCAGTTGCGCAACGAGCGCGCGCGCCGCCGGATGATCCAGGCCGTGCCCGAGGCCACCGTCGTTGTCATGAACCCGACCCACTTCGCCGTGGCGCTGAAGTACGACACCAGCGAAGCCCCCGCCCCGATGTGTGTGGCCAAGGGCATGGACTCCCTCGCGCTCAAGATCCGCGAAGTCGCCGAGGCGCACGGCGTGCCGATCCTCGAGGACCCCCCGCTGGCCCGCGCCCTCTACGCCAGCGTCGAGGTGGACGAAGTGATCCCGCCGGCCCACTACGAGGCGGTGGCCAAGATCATAGGCTTCATCCTCAACACCGGCCGCGAGGTCGCCGCGCGCCGCTTGAAAATGGGCGGCCTGTAACCCTGTGATCCCTGTGACAGAATGCGGCTGAACGATTCGCCCCAACAAGCACCAGCCAAGTCAAAGGCGGCGCCGGCCATGGCCGAGCCCAAGGCGTCAAAGGTCCGCAAGGGGCTGATCGACCCGCTGATCGGCGCGGCCGTGCTGTTCTTTTTCCTGATGGCCGTGGTGTTCGCTTCCGCCCCCGCGATCAACGCCGGCCCCACGACCCTGGCCGGCCTGCTGCTACTGATCGGCCTGGCCGGCGTCGCCTGCCTTGGTCTCTTCGCCCTGCGCGGCACGGGCGAGGCCGCCGTCGACGATGACGCCGGCGCGGAGCGGCTGATCGACGCCTTGAGCGAGCCCGCCGCCGTCGCCGCGCCCGATGGGCGGGTGAAGGCCTCCAACGCCGCCTGGAAATCGGCGATCGGCCTGGGCGCGCGCCTGCCCAAGGCCGGCGCCTCGGCCGCCAGCCTGTTCGCCGCCCTGACCACCGCGCGGCGCGGCGAGACCGGCCACGCCTCGATCAAGTCCGGCGGCGCCGAGCACGAGGCCCTGGTCTCCCAGCTGGGCGCCCGGCGCTTCCTGGTCCGGTTGGCCGGTCCCGGGTCCGGAGCTCTGGCCCTGCCGCCCGCCGCCATGGAGGTGCTGAGCGCCTTTTCCTCCGCCACCCATCCGCCACCCAAGGTGCTCGACGCCTTCGCGGCCGCCTCGCCGTTCGGCGCGGCCCTGCTGGAGGGCGAGGACCCCTTCGAGGCGACCATTGTCGAGGCCAACCCGGCGCTGAAGGCCGTGGCCGGCGGCGGCGACAAGGGTCAGGTGTTCGGTGAGCTGATCGAGCCCGCCAGCCGCGCCGACGCGGCCCAGCGGCTGGCCTCGGGCGCCGGCTCCGGCGCGCCGCTGGAGGTCCGCCTGGCCACCGACGCTGCCCGGATCGCCCACCTCTACCTGTCCAAGAGTGACGGCCGTTGGGTGGCCTATCTGGTGGACGTCTCCGAGCAGAAGCAGATCGAGCTGCAGCTCGCCCAGAGCCAGAAGATGCAGGCCATCGGCCAGCTGGCCGGCGGCGTCGCGCACGATTTCAACAACCTGCTGACCGCCATCTTCATGCAGCTCGACGTGCTGGCCTCGCGCCACCCGGTGGGCGATCCCTCCTATGAAGGTCTGAGCGAGATTCGCTCGACCTCGGCGCGCGCCGCCGATCTGGTGCGCAAGCTGCTGGCCTTCTCGCGCAAACAGACCGTCCAGCGCGAGATCCTCGACCTCGGCGAACTGATCAGCGAGTTCGAGGTGCTGCTGCGTCGCGTGCTCTACGAGGACGTCAAGCTGACCACCGACTACGGCCGCAACCTGCCGCTGGTCCGCGCCGACCGCGGCCAGCTGGAGACCGCAGTGATGAACCTGGCGGTCAACGCCCGCGACAGCGTCCGCGCCCACGGTGGCGGCCTGGTCAATATCCGCACCGCCCGCGTCACCCAGGAGCAGGCCCAGGGCCTCGGCTACCCCACCGCCCAGGGCGACCAGGCGCTGATCGAGGTCTCCGACGACGGCCCCGGCATCCCACCCGACGTGATGACCAAGATCTTCGACCCGTTCTTCACCACCAAGCCGGTGGGCGAGGGGACGGGCCTCGGCCTAGCCACCGTTTACGGCATCGTCAAGCAGTCGGACGGCTGGATCAGCGTCGACAGCAAGCCGGGCGAAGGCGCGGCGTTCCGCATCTTCCTGCCGGTGCATGTGCCGGTCGCCGGCGTGGCCGCCGCGCCGGTTCCGGTGGCCCCCAAGCGTCCGGTGGCCCGCGACCTCTCCGGCGCCGGGCGCATCCTGTTCGTCGAGGACGAGGACGCGGTGCGCGGCGTCGCCGCCAAGCTGCTGCGCGCCCGCGGCTACGAGGTGATCGAGGCGGCCAGCGGCGAGGAAGCCCTGGAGCTCGCCGAGCAGCACGCCGGAACCATCGACCTGATGATCTCCGACGTGGTCATGCCCGGCATGCAGGGCCCGGACCTGCTGAAACAGGCCCGCGTCTTCCTGGGCGCCGCGCCGGTGATGTTCATCTCCGGCTATGCCGAGAGCGAGTTCTCCGACCTGCTGGAAGGCGAGACCAACGTCTCCTTCCTGGCCAAGCCGATCGACATCAAGACCCTGGCCGAGCGCGTCAAGCACGAGCTGCAGAACGCCGCCTAGGCCCAAGCACCACCTTCTTTGATCGTCATGGCCCGGCTTGTCCGGGCCACATGATCTCTGCGTCTGAAGGCCATCCACCGCGTCGCCGCGGCCTCTCCTGCGACATCCGGTGTTCATGGGTCGCCCGGACAAGCCGGGCGATGACGGAAATGGGGACAGGATCCATCACGGAATCGGGCTCGCCTTGAGGCGCTTGCTTTCACCGCATCGGAGCACCAAACATCCGCGGTCCCGATCAAGCCCGAGGAAGCGCCCAGTTGTCCGATCCCAATCCCGCCGAGCGTCAGGTCGACCTGCAGACGGCCTTCGGCATGGCCCTGGCCGCCGTCCAGGCGGGCAGGTTGCAGGAGGCCGAGGGGATCTACCGCGCCATCCTGGCCGGCGCGGCTGTGCCCGAGGTGGCGCGGAACCTGGGCCTGCTGCTCGACGACCAGGACCGCTGGGCCGAGGCCGAGGCGGTCTACAAGGCCTTCCTGCAGGTCCAGCCGGCCGATCCCGTCATCCGTCTGCAACTGGCCTTCCTGCTGCTCCGCGACGGCCGCTTCACCGAGGCCTGGCCCTATTTCGACGCGCGCCTTGACCGCCCCGGCGCCAACCCGCGGCCGAAGCTCAGCTTCCCGACCTGGACCGGCGAGCCGGTCTCCTCCCTGTTGATCTGGCACGAGCAAGGCCTGGGCGATCAGATCCAGTTCGCCCGCTACGCCAAGCTGCTGGGCCAGCGGATGGCCGTGACCTTGATGTGCCACCCCTCGCACGCGCGCCTGTTCACCGCGCTGGGCGTCACCCTGCTGCCCGCCGAAGGATCGGTCTCGATCCCGCCGCACGGCGCCTGGGCCTATTCCGGCGCCCTGCCGGGTATCCTCGGCACGACGCTGGAGACCATCCCGCCCGGCGTCTTCCTGCCCCAGGCCGGCGGGGGGACCGGCATCGGCCTGATGACCAACGGCAGCCCCGGCCACCCGAACGACGCCAACCGCTCGCTGTCGCCCGAGGCGGCCCGCGACCTGGCCGCCTTGCCCGGCGTCCGCAGCCTGGCGCCGGAGGACACCGGCGCGGCCGACATGCAGGCCACCGCCGAGATCATCGCCGGCCTCGACCTGGTGCTCAGCGTCGACACCGCCGTCGCCCACCTGGCCGGCGCCATGGGCAAGGAGGTCTGGGTGATGCTGCCGCACAAGGCCGACTGGCGCTGGCTGCGCGGCCGCGCCGACAGTCCCTGGTATCCCTCGATGCGCCTGTTCCGGCAGCCGAAGCCCGGTGACTGGGCCGGCGTGATCGCTGAGGTCCGCCAGGCGCTGGCGGCGCGGGTCAAATGACCGAGCAGGTCTGGCCGGCGCTCGCCTACGACGACTGGGCCGACACCGCCCAGACCCTGCACATGTGGACCCAGATCGTCGGCAAGATCCGCATGGCCCTGACCCCGCCGGTGAACCACTGGTGGCACGTGCCGCTCTACGTCAGCGCCCGCGGCCTCACCACCTCGCCGATGCCGGTGGAGGGGCGCAGTGTCGAGATCGTCCTCGACTTCCTCGACCACCAGCTGCGCATCACCTGCAGCGACGGCCAGACCGAGGCCTTTCCGCTGAGGCCCATGAGCGTCGCCGCCTTCTACGCCGCCGTGATGGCCGCCCTGGCCCGGCTCGGCGTCAGCGTCCACATCTGGACTACCCCCTGCGAGGTCGAAAACCCGATCCCGTTCGAGGCCGACGAGATCCACAAGTCTTATGACGCCGAAGCCGCCCAGCGGTTCTGGCGGGTGCTGGTCCAGGCCAACCGGGCGATGCAGGCGTTCCGCGCCGAGTTCATCGGCAAGGTCAGCCCCATCCACTTCTTCTGGGGCAGCTTCGACCTGGCCGTGACGCGTTTCTCCGGCCGCCGGGCCCCGGCCCACCCGGGCTCCCCCCTGTCGCCGGCCTCGGTCAGTGTCGAGGCCTATTCGCACGAGGTCTCCAGCTGCGGATTCTGGCCGGGCGAGCCGGGCATCGCGCCGGTGTTCTACGCCTACGCCTATCCGGAGCCCGCGGGCTTCGCCCACGCCGCCGTGCGACCGGCGACCGGCCGCTGGGAGCCGAGCCTAGGCGAGTTCGTCCTGCCCTACGACGCTATGCGCGCCAGCCCCACGCCCGACGCCGACCTGCAAGCCTTCCTGCAATCGACCTACGAAGCCGCCGCCGACCTCGCCCACTGGCCAAGGGCCGAGCTGGAGCGCCAACCGTCAGGAGCCGCCCCATGAGTGAGCCCGTTCCCAGCCGACGGCGCGGGCCCGCGACCGCCCTGATCGCCATGGCCACCGGTGCGTTGGCGATCGGCGCCCTTGCCGTTGGCGCGCTCGCCATCGGCCGGTTGGTGGTCGGCAGCCTCGCCATCGGCCGCATGCGCATTCGGGGTCTGCAGATCGACGACCTGACGGTCCGCCGCCTGAACGTGCTGGAAAAGGACTAGCTCCCACTCCGCTCATCCCCGCGAAGGCGGGGAAGAGCGGGTGAGGGGAGGCCGATCCTAGGCTTCAGCCGCCGCCTTGGCCCCATAGGGCGCAAGATCGATCCCCAGATAGCGCAGCGTCGCTCAGGGTCTGGGCATTCCAGTACGGATCACCCGGCGCTGCCCTCACCCAACCTCTCCCACGATGCTCCGCATCTCGCAGAGGAGCGGACGCGGCGAACGTCTGCAGTGGGTGGTTAGCGGACCTTGGAAGCTGGCGCGGATGACCACCAAATATATGCCGCAACGCCTCCCCCCAAGGCTCCGAGCAGCGCAATCCAGTAGCCGCTAGGTGCGTGCATCGACGCGAGAACAGCGAGGGGGATGACCGATCCAGCAATGACACCAATGGAGACGTATGCTTCCCGGCTCTCCCGACCTCGCCACTTGAGCAATGCTGTGGTGGGAAGCCCCACAATCAGTCCGGTCGCGAAAACGACCGGGACAGCCACAATGAGAGGGAGCAGCGCGACGTAGGCGACCCGCCAAGCCTCCTGATGACCGCGCGTCACGTCGCCTATCATTATGATGGCGAGCCCGATGGTATAGATCATTGGGGCAGCTGCGGCCGCTAAAGCCCCCAGAAGAATGGCCTTCATGAACCGCCACATGGCCAGAGTTCTACACCCTCGGCCAAGCTCGGCAATGTAAAGCGCTCAACACCTACGTCCGCAACGGGTCGGAAGCGGTCTTCCCCGCGCGGCTCGCAAGCGGACATTCGGCGGTGCGGTTCCAGCTGCCGAGGCTTGACATCGGCACGCCGATGTTCTACTTTTGTTCCAACATGACCGCCGCCGATCCCCGCAGCCAGATGCTGTCCGAGATGAGCCAGTGCGCCTACCGGCTGGGTATGGCGTTTGGGGCTGAGGCCGAGCGGGCGGCGGAGGCGGACGAGCGGGTAGACTACTTCCGGCTGTTCGAGCGCTGCTTCTTCGCCGTGCGGGTGGCGGCGGCGCTCGAACTGCGCCTTTGGCGCACGCCGTCGGAACCGCGTGAGGCAGCCGCCGACCGGGAAGAGCTCATCGACCGCGCCGATCTGCCCGACCGCGAAGACCGTGATCGCGGAGATGACGAGCGCGACCGCGACCGCGACCGCGACGTCGAGACCGCTAGCCTGCCGGTGCTTCTGCGCACGCTCAACGCGGTCGTTGCCGACGCCTCAGCCTTGCCGGGTCCTGTGCCCGCGGCCCTGCCGACCCTGCGCGAGCTCCCGGCGCAGGTGCAGTCATCGCCGAAATCCTCATTTCCGAAGTCCGCTGTCAGCCTGCGCTCCAGCCTGGCAGGCTCCGGCGCCGCCACGGCGCTAGCGCTCGCGCCGCGACCAATGGTTCGGCCCGTCGCCGGCCTGTCCGCGCGCCGCGCCACCGGCCCGCCCGGCCGCTGATCCTAGACTTCGGCCGGGCTCGTCGCCTTGGCCCCGTAGGGTGTCAGATCGATGCCTGGATAGCGCAGCGCGACGTCGCTCAGCGTCTGGGCGTTCCAGTAGGCATCCCCCGGCGGCGGCCAGCCGAACAGGTCGCGCTGGCGCGGGGTCATCTTGACCATCGCCTCTTTCCAGCCCGGATTCAGCGTGCGGTCGGGCCAGGCGAGCTTGCCCTGCCAGCGCCAGCCGCGCGGCTTGAAGTCCACCGGCATGACGAACCGCGAGCGGCCCGGCCCCTTGAAATCCGAGCCGCGGTGGAAGACGTCGGTCTTGTAGATCAGCATCGAGCCGCCGGGTCCGGTCACCGCCACCTCGTCGTCCGCGAAGTCGCCGACCTTGGTCTGGGTGATGCCGAGCGGGATGTGGCGGGTCTTCTCCAGCGGCACCGCCTTGGTCGGCCCGTCCAGCTCGGTCACGTCCGACAGCAGGATGAAGCAGGTCATCTGCGGCATCAGCTGGTCGGCGCGCGGCACCACGATGGTGTGGTTCTCATAGTCGCGGTGGTGGGTCTGGTCGTAGTCGATCGCGCCGGCGTACTTGGCCCACAGCTCGATCTTGTAGCAGTCGACCTCCTTGGTCTGCAGGAACCGTTCGGCCGCGTCGATCAGGTCCGGATAGACCGGCACCTGGTTCAAGCCCCAGGACGGGTAGGGGAAGAACCGCAGGCCCGCGAACTGGCTGCGCGTGAACTTGGCGTGCGCCTTGGGGTCGGCGAAATAGGCTTCCGGCCGCGGGTAGATCTCCCACAGCGCGTCCTGCGCGCCCTTCAGCGTCGCCTTGTCCAGGAAGCCCTCGACGACCGTGAACCCACGGTCGAACACCTCGGCTAGTCTTTCGTCGGGTATGCGCATCGCCCCAGTGAACCGCCGCGCGCGCGTCGGCGCAACCCGCGCCTGCGCCAGTCTCTTGCTTTGGCCCGCCAGCCGCGCGAGCGTTGGGGCATTAGACCAAAAGCAATTTGGAGGAACGCTGATGAGTGAGCCTGCGATCAACCCCAATGGGCCGCTGAAGGGCCGCAACGCCCTGGTCACCGGCGCCAGTCGCGGGATCGGCGAGGCGATCGCCACCCGGCTGGCCATGGAAGGCGCCAACGTCGTGGTCTCCGCGCGCACCGCCGAGAGCGGCGAGAGCCGGCTGCCCGGCACGCTCCACGATACGGTCGAGCGCATTAAGTCGGCCGGCGGCCACGCCACCTTCATCAAGGCCGACCTCGCCCAGGCGGTCGAACGCGAGCGCCTCGTCGAGGAAGCCGTCGCCGCCTACGGGCCGATCGACATCCTGGTGAACAACGCCGCCATCACCTACTTCATGCCGGTCGCCGACTTCCCGGAAAAGCGCTTCAAGCTGATGATGGAGGTGCAGGTCTACGCGCCCTTCCACCTGGCCCAGCTGGTGCTGCCGGCGATGCGCGCCAAGAAGGCCGGCTGGATCGTCAACATCTCCTCGGGCGCCGGCATCCACCCGAAGGCGCCCTACAACCGACGCGGCGGCGGCACGGTCTACGGCATGTGCAAGGCCGCGCTGCAGCGCTTCACCACCGGCCTGGCGTCGGAGGTCTATGACGACGGCATTGCGGTGAACGTCGTCTCGCCCGGCTTGGTCGACACCCCCGGCGTCGCCGTCCACGGCCTGATCACCGAGGCCACCAAGGACCGCGTCCAGCCGATCAAATACATCGCCGAGGCGGTCTACCGCCTGGCCTCGGGCGATCCGAAGACCCTAACGGGTACAATCGGATACGCCGAGCCGTTCCTGAAAGAGCAGGGCGTCCAGCCCTCCGAACTGGTGGGAGTCCAGGCGTCGTGATTGAGCAAACTATCGACATCCCCACCAAGGACGGGTCCACCGCCACGTTCATCGTCCATCCGGAGCGCGACGGGCCGCACCCCGTCGTGCTGTTCTTCATGGACGCGCCGGCGATCCGCGAGGAGCTGCGCGACATGGCCCGCCGCATCGCCGCGGCCGGCTACTACGTCATGCTCCCTAACCTCTACTACCGGAAGGGCGTGATGGAGCTGGCCGACCTGCCGAAGCTCGACGAGGCGGGGTCGCGGGCGCGGATGTTCGAGCTGATGGGCCATCTCAGCATTCCGATGGTCATGGACGACGGTGACGCCTTGCTGGACTTCGCCGACCGCGACCCGGGGGCGGGCAAGGGGCCGATCGCCACGCTCGGCTACTGCATGAGCGGCCAGTACGCGATCAACTTCGCCGCCCGCTATCCGGACCGGGTGGGCGCCGCCGCCTCGATCTACGGCGTCCAACTGGTCACCGACAAGTCCGACAGTCCGCACCTGGCGGCCCAGACCGCCAAGGCCGAACTCTACTTCGCCTGCGCCGAGCACGACACCTGGGCGCCGCTGGAGATGGTCGAGGCGCTGGACCAGACCATGAAGTCGAAGAACATCAACGCCGAGGTCGAGCTCTATCCCGGCGTCCACCACGGCTTCGCCTTCCCACAGCGCGGCGCCGTCTACGACAAACCCGCCGCCGAGCGCCACTGGGAGCGGCTGTTCTCGCTCTGGAAGCGCACCCTGGGCCAGATCGCAGGATGAACCTTGTCTGAGGCCCGGCGTTCAGACGGGGCTCAGGGCGCGGATATCAATCTGCCCGCCCAACAAAGGACATCCCCATGAAACGCCTGCTCACGGCAGCCCTCGCGCTGTCGCTCCTCGGCGGCACACCCGCCTTCGCCCATCCCCACGGTGACCACGGCGATCGCGGTGACCATCGCAACGAGCAGGGCGGCTACAATCAGGACCGCGACCGCGGCTACGAGCGAGGCGACCATCAAGACAACGGCCATCACTGGGGCCGTGGCCAGCGTCTACCCCGCGAGTACTACCAGGACCGCGACCACTATGTGGACTATCGCACCTATCACCTGCGCCGCCCCCCTTACGGCTATCGCTGGGTGCGCACCGACGACAACAGCTACGCCATGGTCGCCATCGCGAGCGGCCTGATCGCCTCGCTAATCTACGCCAACCGCTAGGATCGACGGCCCCTCGCCGCAAGGCGGGGGATGCGCCTATTTCGGCGCCTGGGCCACAATCGGCGGCACGAAACCAGGCTCCAGCGCCTTCTTGGGATGCGCGCCGGTGACCATGCCCATGAAGCTCGGCCACAGCTCGTAGCCGAGCAGGGCCTGGGCGCGCGGCGACATCGCCCGCACGATCTCCTTCGGCACCGACAGGAAGAAGTTCTCCTGCGGCCGAGCCCAGCCGGCGCAGTACTGGTTGGTGAAAGCCAGGCGCGGGTTATCGGTGCGGTTCGCGCCGCCCTGGTGCAGCAGCTTGCCCGGGAAGACGAAGGCTGCCCCGGCTGGGACCTCCAGCGGGACCAGCATGGCCTCCAGCCCGCCCGGCTCCTTGCGCCGTTCGGCGATCTCGTCCTCGCTCCACAGATGGCTGCCGGGGATCACCTGGGTCGCGCCGTTGGCCTCAGTGAACGCGTCGATCGCCCCGATCACCGAATAGCCCACCGCCGTGCCGGTCCGCGGCTGGCGGTAGAAGCCGTCGTCGGTGTGGATGCCCTGCGCGCTCTCGCCGGGCATCAGGTTGATCGCGTGAGTGGCCGAGAGCAGGAAGGCGCCCTCCATGAACCGGCTGAGCAGGGCCATCAGCCGCGCGTCCGTCGCCAGGTCTTCGAACACCTTGCCGCGCGCCACGAGCGTGTAGACCCGCTCCGTCTCGAAGCCTTCAAAGTCGTTGCGCCCTCGATGGCTGCCGAGAAACGGCGCGACCCCGGCCCGGAAGGCGGCGATCCCCGCCTCGTCCAGGAAATTCTCGATCACCGTGAAGCCGTGCTCGCGGATCTGCGCGGCGTGCACGTCAGCGTCGAAGCGGGTGGTCTGAGCATCCATGTCGCGGCCTCCGGACTCCTATTGTAGCATGGCCCTTCCACCGCTCCGGAGAGCCGCCATGCCAGAGGCCCTGAAGATCCGCCGCGTCGCCGGCGCGCTCGGCGCAGAAGTCCTCGGCGTCGATCTCTCGAGACAGCTGTCGGACGCAATGATCGCCGCGATCCGCCAGGCATTCGCCGAGCACCAGGTGATTTTCTTCCGCGACCAGGCGCTCACGCCCGCCCAGCAGATGGCGTTCGGCGCGCGGTTCGGGCCGCTCAATATCCACCCCTACGTCGCCGGCATGGCCGACCATCCGCCGGTAATGGAGGTGATCAAGGAGCCGGAGGACCGCATCAACTTCGGCGGCGGCTGGCACTCCGACATGAGCTTCCTTGAGCGCCCGGCCATCGGCTCGATCCTCTATGCTGTCGATGTCCCTGAGTTCGGCGGTGACACCCTGTTCGCCAGCCAGGCCGCCGCCTACGACGCCCTCTCCCTCGGCCTGAAGGCGACGCTGGAGGGTCTGAACGCCGTCCATTCGGCCAGCCGCGAGTATTCCTCGGAAGGCCACTCGGCCCAGAAGCGCAAGTCCATGGCCATCGCCGAAGCCGACGGCCTGGTCGGCGAATACGTCCATCCGGTGGTGGTCACCCACCCGGAGACCGGCCGCAAGGCGCTCTACGTGAACCCGGCTTTCACCCTGAAGATCGAAGGCTGGAAGACCAGCGAATCCAAGACTCTGCTGGAGTATCTTTTCCAGCATTGCCGCTACGAGGGCTTCACTTGCCGGTTCAACTGGCAGCCGGGCTCGGTGGCCTTCTGGGACAACCGCTCGGTCTGGCACTTCGCCCTCAACGATTACCACGGCCAGCGCCGCCACATGCGGCGGGTGACGATTGATGCGTGGCCGGTGGAGCGCTCGGCGGCGGGGGCTCCCGTGGTCGAGGGCGAGGGTAGATCCTTCGTCACCTAGATGTCGGTGCGACGAAGGGTCTATCTTTTGACAAGAGTTTTGAGCGATCGACGCTTCTAGTGATGCGCCGATCGCTCCAGGTCTGTCCCTGAAGGGGCGCGACGGCTTTGAATGCGCCGGCGATTGCAATAAGGTGCCAATGTTCGCCGGACGCGCATGCAGCGCGCCTGGCGACCTACCTGGGGGATATTTCACATGTCGGATCCGACACCTGCAAACACCGAAAGCACCAAGCCGTCCGTCGATCAGGAACACGAACTCAAGGCCCGTCCTGGTCACAAGGACAAGGGCACGGTTGTGACCACCGCGTTCGGCGAGAAGATGTCCGGCGGCCTCGCTGACATCGCGGACGGCGACGCCTAGCCAAGCCAGGACAGTCGACCAGCAATTCCGGCGACGGCCTGCAGGCCGTCGCCGGAAGCGGCGGTTTGGGATGAAGGCCGGACGGGGTTCGGTGCGCCGCACCTGGGCGCAGGTTGATCCTTCCCCAAGGTGAAGCGACGCGAGGTGCAAGCCTGGTCCGTGCGAAATCAACCACGACCCGCAACAACAACAGCGGCCAAAGTCTCATTTGGGGCCATAGTTCGGCGGGTCGCGGATTGGCGGCGATCGCCGGCGCGGACCTTATTGCTCAAGCTTTTCTCTTTTTCCGCGAAACCTGCCCTTCGGACGGGCGCGGGTGATAGTAATTGGGGCAATCTGAACTTCGCCCTTAGCAAACGCGTATTTACTTGATAACGGTCTGCGCGCGGTAGCGAGCGTCCTCTTGGCGATCTTCGCTACACGCTAGCTGGCTGGGGGGCCTAACTACTCGTGATGCGGCTCAACGCGATTATGGCGCTCGCGACAGTTGCAAGCGTGGTTGGCGTCATGGGCAGCGCCACGGTTGGTTCTATGAGCGCGCGCCATCACTACTTTCAAGGGACCACTCATGGCTCCCGGCAGAGCAACGTTCGCGCGGAGGTCACGTCACAGCTGACCGGTGATGACGAGGCGGCGCCCGTGGCGTTCATGCTTTTGTCGAATCTCGTCGCCCAACCTCCAGGAAAGCCTAGCGAGCGACAGGCGCAATCACCTGCCGATCCGGGCTTTGGCGCCGAGCCCATCACCCTCCAATCCTTCGGCTCGTCCTATGGCGGTGGCCCGGGCGGTCTGGACGTCGGCGCGGGCCCGACAGTCGCGGCGCTTGTTCAAGCGGGACCGCCCGACCTGTCGCAACCGCCGGATGCGCGGCCGGTGCCGGGCGGAGGGCGACTCGCGGGCGATTTGGGATCGATCGCCGGTCCGGGTTTCCCGCCCGAGCCGGGGGCGCCACCGACCGTGGACCCGCCAGTCCCGGTCCTGCCTCAGGTTCCGCCGCAGTTTCCCGATCCTGAAACGCCGAAGCCGCCCGTCCCGCCGCCGCCAAGCCCGTTTGTATTGCCGCCTGAACAGACACTCGCCTCTCAAGGCCCGCCGCCGCCCGTCGCGACAAGCGCGGTCCCGGAGCCGGCGACCTGGACGATGCTGGTCGTGGGCTTTGCGCTTGTCGGCGCGGCGGCGCCTCGCCGACGGGCCCGGGCGCCGCAACAACCGCCACTCTCTGCCGCGTGAGGTAGGCGGCGGACAGGGCGATGGGGTTTGGGGGCGAAGATGTTTTCCTGGGTGTATGACCTTCCGACTTGGCTTGCCGGCGGCATCTTCGCCATCGGGTCGATGGGATTTAGCCTGGGCGGCATGTTCGCCCTGCGACCCTGGTTCCATCATCTGATCCATCGAAATGACAAGACCAATGAGATGGTCTCGCTGAACATCGCCAGTTTCTCAGTTTTCTACGGAATCCTGCTGGGCCTGGTCGCGGTCGGGGTCTACGCCAACTACTCGGCGACCTCGGACATCGTCGAACGCGAGGCCTCCAGTCTGGCGGCGCTGTACAGCGACACCGGCGCCTTGCCCGATCCCGCTCGGACGAAGCTGCTCAACGATCTTCGCGACTATGCGAAGGCGACGATAGAAAAGGATTGGCCGACCCAGGCGAGGGGTAAGGTCCCAGTCAGCGGAACCCAGCGCCTGGCGGTGTTCCAATCCGACCTCCAGGGCGTTCACCCGGTGGGCAAGGCGGAAGAGGTATCCCTTGTCCTGGCCCTCGGACAGACGGAGAAGCTCGTCGAGTCCCGCGCCAGTCGCCTGGATCGGGTCACGACGGCCACGCCCATTCTCCTGTGGTGGGTGCTTGGCATCGGCGCGCTACTGACCATCGTCATCATCTGGATGCTGGAGATGGAGATCCACATCCACGGAATCCTGACCGCGATCATTTCGATGTTCCTGGGAATCGTCATCTTCGTGGTGGCGGAGATGGACCGACCCTTCCGGGGCGAGGTGTTCGTCGGCCCCGACGCCTACGAACTGATCTACGTCAACCTCATGAGCGCGCATTAGCCGCCTCGGCTAATCTGCGGACAAGGCGCCGATGCACTTGAGCGCGCCGGCCGCTGCCGCCACGCCGGTGGCGAATGAGGCTTGCAGCAGATAGCCACCGGTGGGCGCCTCCCAGTCCAGCATCTCGCCGGCGACGAACACGCCGGGCCGGGCCTTCAGCATCAGGTCGTCATCCACGGCGCTCAGCGCTACTCCGCCCGCCGTGGAGATCGCGCGTGCGATCGGGCGCATGGCGCCGAGCGTCAGCGGCGCGCCCTTAATCGCCTCGGCCAGGGCGGCCGGGTCCGACGGCAGGTCCTTGCCGTGCGCCTCGCGCAGCAGGTTGGTCTCCAGCGGCGTCATGTGCAGCGCCTTGCGCAGCCGGTTGGACACCGACTGATCGGCGGGCGCCAGCGCGATCCGCGCGGCCAGGGCAGGCGCCTTCATGTCCGGCCGCAGGTCGATCCATAGCTTCGCCGAGCCGTCCTTGGCGATGGCCTCGCGCAGCCCCGCCGAGAGGGCATAGACCGCGCCGCCCTCCAGCCCGTGCCGGGTGACCATGGCCTCGCCGCGCACCCGCTGGCCGCCGGAGGTCAGCGCCACGCCTTTCAGCGGCTGGCCCGGGAAGCGGTCACGGAACAACTCGCTCCAGGCAACTTCGAAGCCGGCGTTTGCGGCGCGCAGCGGCGTCACCTCCGCCCCGGTCTTGGCCAACACCGCCGCCCAGCCGCCGTCCGACCCCAGCTTCGGCCAGCTCGCTCCGCCGAGCGCCAGGATCGTGGCGTCGGCCTTGGCGGTGACCTTGCCCTCCGGCGTCGAGAACTTCAGGCCGCCTTTCGCATCCCAGCCCAGCCACTCGTGCCGTGGGCGGATCTCCACGCCCTGCGCCGCCAGCCGCACCAGCCAGGCGCGCAGCAGCGGCGAAGCTTTCAGCGCCTTGGGAAACACCCGTCCCGATGAGCCAACGAAGGTTTCCTGGCCGAGTCCTTCAGCCCAGGCGGTCAGTGCGGTCGGCGGAAAGGCCTCGATCATCGGCGCGAGCCACGCCTGCGCCGCGCCATAGCGCGCCATGAACGGCGCCGTCGGCTCGGAGTGCGTCAGGTTCAGCCCGCCGCGCCCGGCCATCAGCAGCTTGCGCCCGACGCTGGGCATCCGGTCGTAGATGGTGACCCCGCAGCCGGCCTCAGCCAGGACCTCCGCCGCCATCAGGCCGGCGGGACCAGCGCCGATGACAACGACCCGGTTCATGATCGGAAGCATCTGACGATGTCGCGATACCAGGCCTTCAGCGCGTCCTTCTCCACTTCGGAGGCGCCGTGGCGCACCAGGATCAGGTCCTGGTCGGGCACGCAGAGAATGATCTGCCCTTCGTAGCCGTTGGCCGAGAACGTGCCTGGTCCGCCGACGTCGAGCCACCAGTGGGCGCCATAGGCGTCGTCCGCCGCGCCCGGCTGCTGGAAAGTTGGCGTGCGCGCATAGTCGACCCAGCCTTCCGGCAACAACCGCTGGCCGTCCCACATCCCGTCGCGCAGATAGAGCAGGCCGAATTTCGCGAAATCCCGCGCCGTGCAGAAACAGAACGACGAGCCGACGAAAGTCCCGGCATCGTCGAACTTCGGCCGTGCGCTCGACATTCCCAGCAGGTCGAACAGCCGCTGACGCATGAAGGCCTTGTAGGCCGGCCCGTCCGCCAGCCCGGCGGCCCGCGCGATCGCCCGGGCGACGATGTTGGTCGTGCCGCTGGAGTACTGGAAGAAGCTGCCCGGCGCGTGCGCCAGCGATTTGGCCGCAGCGTAGCCGGCCACATCGGCCTTGCCGCCGAAGAACAGCATCTCGCGCACGTCCGAAGGCCGGTCCGGGAGATATTCCTCCACCCAGTCCAGCCCGCTCGACATGCGCAACAGCTGGTCCAGCGTGATCGCGCCGCGCGGATCGCCCGCCCCGCGCCACTCGGGCGCGTCGGCCGCCGCGGAGAGATCCATCCGCCCGTCGCCGACCAGCATGCCAACCAGGGCATGGGTCATGCTCTTGGCCATCGACCAGGAGCGGTAGGTCATGTCCGGCGTGTAGCCGTCGTTGTAGCGCTCGTAGATCAGGCTACCGCCCTGCACGATCGCCAGTGCATGGCTCTCGCCTAGCGTCGGCGTGGAGGGCGCAGAAAACGCCTCGTCGACCAGCCGCATGAACGGCGTCGCGGCCAGCTTTGCCGGCAGCTCGCCGGTCGGCCATCCGTCCGTCGGCCAAGCCACGCCGGCCGGCTGCCCGGGCAGGGGGGGCAGGCTCACGACGCGACTCCCGCCATCGCCAGCAAGGCCGCCAGGCCGACGCTCATCCCGCGCACGCTTTCCGGCTTGGCCACGTCGATCCATTCGTCCAGCGAGTGCGCGCGGCCGCCGGTCCCGCCCGAGCCGATGGTCACCGCCGGGATGCCGAGGCTGATCGGGATGTTGCTGTCGGTCGAGTTGGCGCCCAGGTCGGCCGTGTAGCCCATCGCCCGCACCGCCGCCGCGGTGGTCCGCACGATCTGCGCGTCCTGGCGGGTCGCCCCGGTCGGCCGCTCGCCAATCAGCTTCGGCGTCACCGTCACCCGGCCCACTCGCGTTTCGCGCACCGCGTTCTCGTGCGCCTCGGCGTCCTTCAGCACGGCGAGGAACCGCGCGTCCAGCTTGGCCAACTCCTCCTTGCTCTCCGAGCGCATGTCGACCTCCAGGGTCACGTCTGCCGGGATCGAATTGACGCTCACCCCGCCGCTCACCACGCTGGCGGCGAAAGTGGTCTTCGGCGCGGCCGGAACCTTGGTCTCATAGAGCTGCGTCACCGCATAGCCCATCGCCGCCATCGGATTGACGATGCCGAAGGCGCCATAGCTGTGCCCGCCCGGCCCGTGGAACGCCACACGATAGCGCCGCGAGCCCACCGCCCCGTAGATGACCCGCTGCGCCTCGTTGCCATCCATCGAGAAGAAGGCCTCGATCCGGTCCTTGTATTTCCCTTTGGCGAACAGGAAGCGCATGCCGCGCAGGTCGCCCGGGCCTTCCTCGCCCACGTCGCCGACGAACAGGATGTCGGTCTTGGTCCGGATCTTCGCGGCATCGAGCGCGCGAATATAGGCCAGCACCACGGCCAGGCTGCGCGTGTCGTCGCCGACGCCGGGCGCAGAGAGCTTGGTCCCCTCCCGCCGCACCTTCACCGCTGTGCCCTCGGGGAACACCGTGTCCTGGTGCGCGGCCAGCACGATGACCGGCCCGCCCGCCGGCCCGGTCCCGCGGCGCAGGCCCATCACGTTGCCCTCGGCGTCCATCTCGACATCGCTTAGTCCGTGCGCTCTCAGCATCGCCATGTAGGCCTTGCCCCTGGCGACCTCCTTGAAGGGCGGGGCGGGGATTTCGGTCAGGGTCACGATGTCGGCGACGGTGCGGTCGTGCTCGCGGTCGAGTGTTGCGACGGCGGCCTTGAAGGCCGGGCTGCCGACGATCTTCGCCATGGCCGCGTCGTCCGGATCGATCGCCGGCTTCGGCGCCGCGCCGATCGAAAGCACGGCGAGAACGGCGGTTGCGAGACGAGCGGCGGACATGGAAGCGGACACCCCAGAGCGACAGCGTTCCGGCATATCTCAACCGCCGTTGCGCCGCAGCCTGGATTTTCCGCCCCGTGGCGCCTTGGCGGGTTCGCCCGGACCCCCTAAGCCTTGCGGCCTTGAAGTCATCGGAGCTTGCCCGTGCTGAATCGCCGTCACGTCCTGGCCTCCGCCGCTGCCACCATGGCGCTGGCCCCGCTCACCGCCCGCGCCCAGGGCGCCGGCGCCGAGGCGCAGCTCAAGACCCTGCTCGACGACCTCTTCGCCCAGGCGCTGAACGACAGTCCGGAGCTCTCCACCTCGCTCGGCCTCGACGCCGGCGGCAAGCCGCCCAAGTTCAAGCTGAGCAAGGCCTCGCTGGCGGAACTCGCGCGGTCCAAGCGCCAGACCGCCGACGACCTGGCCCGCGCCCGCACTATCGACCGCAAGGCGCTCACCGGCATGGCGGCGGTCAACTACGACTGCGTCGTCTACGGCCTGGAGCAGACGGCCGCCGCTGGCAAGCGCTTCAACTACGGCTCGGAAGGCGCCGGCTCGCCCTATGTGCTGAGCCAGCTCAACGGCGCCTACGTCGAGGTCCCCGACTTCCTCGACAGCCAGCACACCATCGAGACCAAGGCCGACTGCGAGGCCTACATCTCCCGCCTCGGCGAATTCGCGCGGGTCATGGATGAGGAGATCGAGCGCGCCCGCCATGACGTGGGCCTGGGCGTCATCCCGCCGGACTTCGCCATCGCCCAGGCGCTCGGCCAAATGAAGACCCTGCACCAGCCGGCCGACAAGTCGACCCTGGTCGCTTCGGTCGCCGACCGCGCCAAGGCCAAGGGCATCGAAGGCGACTGGGCCGCCCAGGCGAGCGCCGTCTACCAGGCCAAGGTGCTGCCGGCCCTGGAGCGCCAGATGGCCCTGATGGAGAGCCTGAAGCCCAAGGCCGTGCACGACGCCGGCGTCTGGCGCCTGCCAGACGGCGAGGCTTATTACGCCGCGGCCCTGCAGGCGCGCACCACCTCGACCCTGGCGCCGGCCGAGGTGCACAAGATCGGCCTCGACGTCACCCGCGACCTCTCCGCCCGCGCCGAGCTGCTGTTCGCCAAGATCGGCATGACCAAGGGCAGCGTCGGCGCGCGCTACGCTGCCCTCTACAAGGATCCCAAGTATCTCTATCCGAACACCGATGCCGGTAAGGCCAAGGAGATCGCCGACCTCAACGTGCTGGTTCAGAAGATGCAGGCCCGCCTGCCGACCTACTTCGGCGCCCTGCCCAAGACCCCGCTGGAAATCCGCCGCATCCCGGCCAGCACCGAGGCCGGCGCCTCGACCCACTATACCAACGGCAGCCTCGATGGGACGCGGCCGGGCATCTACTGGCTGAACCTGCGCGACACCGGCGAGGCGCCCTTCTGGGACATGCCGACCACCACCTTCCACGAAGGCATCCCCGGCCACCACCTGCAGATCACCCTGACGCAGCAGGCCGACCTGCCGCTGATCCGCAAGGTCGGCGGCTTCGGCGCCTACGTCGAAGGCTGGGCGCTCTATTCCGAGCAGCTCGCCCAGGAGATCGGGTTCTACAAGGACGAGCCGGCCTGGGAGCTGGGCTACATCCACGATGCCCTGCTGCGCTCCGGCCGCCTGGTCACCGACACCGGCCTGCATGCTCTGCGCTGGTCGCGCGAGAAGGCAGTCGAGACGCTGAGCGGTATCGATGGCGATCCGCCCGCCTACGCCGGCCAGGAGATCGAGCGCTATGCGGTCAATCCCGGCCAGGCCTGCAGCTACATGGTCGGCAAGATCACCATCCTGCGCCTGCGCGAGAAGGCCAAGGCCGCGCTCGGCCCGCGCTTCGACATCCGCCAGTTCCACGATGCCGTCCTGCTCGCCGGCTCCATGCCGCTGACCGTGCTGGAGAACGTCGTCGACAGCTACATCGCCGCGCACAAAGCTTAGAACCAGCCCTCACGCTTCAGGGCGGCCGAGTGGGTGCGGCTGACGGGCGCCGTCAGGCCTGAGGCCAGCCGCAGTTCGCCGCGGCCGCGCCGCCAACGCACCGCTTCGATGGCTCCGGCCGCCACCCACCAGGACCGGTGTGTCTGGTAGCCGGCCTCACGCGCCAGCTCGGCCAGCGCGTCGCTGAACCGCAGCGTGATCAGTTCGTCGCCGGCGTCGGTGTGGACCCGCAGGTAGTGGTCCTCCGCCTCAACCGCGATCAGCCGGGCCGCGCGCCGCTTGGCCGAAAGCCGTTGGCGGAACGCGCCGGACGGGTCGACGGCCTCGTCCGCGGCGGCAGCATGTCGCTCGGTCCACACGCCCCGCCAAGCGAGTTGCCGCAGCGCCATCACCGCGAAGCTGATCACGAAGACCTGGAAGATCAGCGGACCGAAGTGCGGCCGCTCGGCCGGCGTGCCGAACACCGCATTCGACACCGTCCACACCAGGCCCGTCACCGGCAGGGTCATCAACACGCTGTCGGCGATCAGCCGCGGCCAGAACCCGGCCAGCCAGCGCTGGATGGCGATGTCGATTGAGATGCCGATCACGCCGCCGCCGACGATCACGCTGGGCCAGTAGATCGCCCGGGTCAGGACGCTGCGCTCGTTGGTCCCGAACGGCCCCAGCAAGCTCAGGAACAGGCCCACCGCCAGCAGCAGCGCGGTCTCGGCGATCACGCGGCGCAGGAGGAGCGGGGTCTGGGGATTCGGCATTTCGCGCAGTTTGGCACGCGCCAACGGGTCCGCGCGATCCGTTCGCGCAGATTAGGCGCCGTTCACGGGTTTGCGGTCGCGAGGGCCGAAACGCTCTGGCAAGCCGGCATCGTTCGAAAACGGAGTCCTCGAATGTCAGCTGTTTCCCACACTTCTTTTGTAAAGAGGCGCGTGTCGGTCGGACTGTGGGGCCTAGCGGCCTTCCTCAGCGTCGGCGTGGCGATCTATTCCTACCGCTATCTCGCGCCCAATCCGCCGATGATGGGCGACGACATCGCCGCCAACCTGTTTCGCAAGCCCTGGCTGTTGGTCCACGCGACCCTGGCGGCCACCGCCCTGCTGGTCGGCCCGTTCCAGTTCCTCAAGGGCCTGCGTGGCCGCTCGCCCAAGACCCACCGGATCATCGGCCGCGTCTATGTGGTCGGCTGCCTGTGCGCCGCGCCGGCTGGCCTGATCCTCGCCACCGGATCCGACGCCGGGCCGATCGCGCAGTGGGGCTTCGGCACGCTCTCGGTCCTGTGGTTCTTCATCACCGCCAACGCGGTGCGCCTGGCGATGGCCCGGCGGATCGTCGAGCATCGCCGCTGGATGATCCGCTCCTTCGCCCTGACCTTCGCGGCGGTGACGCTGCGCCTCTACCTGCCGATCCCGCCGATGTTCCTGCACATGAGCTTCATCGAGGGCTACCGCGCGATCTCCTGGATCAGCTGGACCTCGAACCTGCTGATCGTCGAGCTGTTCCTGAATTGGCGGTCCCTCAGCGGCCTGCTGAGGCGCCCTGCTGACAGACTGCTGTCAGCAGGGTCACAATAGGGTCTCCAAATCGCGGCCAGATGCCGCCGCCAAAGGAGCAAGCTATGTCCAAGGACCTGGTCTTCTACACCAACCCCCAATCGCGCGGCCGGATCGTACGCTGGATGCTTGAGGAGGTCGGGCAACCGTACGAGACGAAGATCCTCGACTACGCGACGACGTTGAAGGGCGCGGAGTATCTGGCGATCAACCCGATGGGCAAGATCCCCGCGATCAAGCACGGCGACACGGTGGTGACCGAGGCTGCCGCCATCTGCGCCTACCTGGCCGACGCTTTCCCCGGAGCGGGCCTGGCGCCGCCGACCGCCGAGCGCGGCGACTACTATCGCTGGCTGTTCTTCGCCGCCGGTCCGATCGAGCAGGCGATCACCGCGAAGAACTTCGGCTTCGAGCCGGGACCTGAGCAGCAGCGGATGGCCGGTTTCGGCTCGCTGGCCGCCGCCCTCGACGCGCTGGAGACCGCAGTCGCCGGCAAGGAATTCATCACCGGCGGCAAGTTCAGCGCCGCGGACGTCTATGTCGGCGCCCAGATCGGCTGGGGTCTGCAGTTCGGGACCATCGATCCGCGCCCGGCCTTCACCGCCTATTCGGGCGGCCTGCGCCAGCGCCCCGCCGCAATCCGGGCGAGCGCGATCGACGACGCGCTCGCCCCCATGCCGGCCTAGATTCAACGGACGCCCGCCTCTAGGGCGTCCGCAGCGAAAGCAGTTTCAGCCAGGGCCCCGAATGGAAGGTGCTCATCAGCAGATACATCGGCGCCATGCCGCTCAGCAGCGGGGCAGGCATGGCGGCGCACATCATGGCTGCCGGTCCGCCCGCCGCCGTCACCAACGCCATGATCGCGAAGGCCGGCGAGGCCGCAAGCCCGAGCCACCCCGCAACCTGGGCGCCGCTCATGCCTTGGCGCCTTCCCTCAAGTCCTGGAACGTCTTCAATGCGGCGTCCACCCTCGCGCCGAATGCAGCGTCCGGCGCGCCGTCGAGCGTGTAGCTGTCATGCCACTTCCACCACTTGTAGGGCGGGGTCTGGGGATAGCCCTGCGGCGAGTCCTCCCAGGCCTCCTGGCGGCCGAGCGGGGTGATGTCGAGGTAGTCCCAGGTGCCGCCCATGGCTTCGTCGCCGCGGCTCTTGATGAAGTAGGTGCGGTAGACCTTCTCCCCGTCGCGGAAGAAGACGTTGGTGCCGTGCCACTCGTCTACCCCGAAGTCGGCGTCGAAGCTGTCCGTGATGGTCACCCAAGGCATGGTCCAGCCCATGGTCGCCTTCAGCCGGGCGATGTCGCCCTGCGGCGCGCGCGAGGCCAGCACCAGGGTGGTGTCCCGCGCATTCAGGTGGCGGACATCGGCCACCTGGTCGGCGACCATCGAGCAGCCGATGCAGGCGTGATCGGGCCAGCCGTGAACGCCGGGCTCGAAGAAGCCGCGATAGACGATCAGTTGGCGGCGGCCCTGGAACAGGTCGGCGAGGGTCATCTTGCCGGTCGGTCCGTCAAACTCGTAGGCGGTCTCCACGGCCATCCACGGCATCCTCCGGCGCTTGGCGGCCAGCGCGTCGCCGGCGCGGGTGTGGGCCTTTTCCTGGACGAGCATCTGCTCGCGCGCCGCCGCCCATTCCTGCGGCGACACGATCGATGGGGTCTGCATTGTAGGTCTCCTGTCGGTGGTGATTTCGGTCGCGGGGAGATGAAGCCCCTAGGCTAGGCGCCTGTCGTAATCCGCCTTGAGCTGGGTCCAGTTGGCCCAGAACATCGGCGGCTGGCGGCCGCGCAGGCGGGCCTCCAGCACATCCAGGTGGGCGTGCCAGCCGGCCGAGACGCCAAGCAGTTGTCCGCGGTTCTGGGCGCGGCGGTGGGTGACGGTCAGCTTCACCTCCGACCCCTTCGGCTCCAGCTCGAAGGTGACGTCGCTGCCGCCGTTCCAGCCGAACGCCAGCAGGCGCGGGGGGTCGAGCTTGATGACTGTGGTCTCCATGCTGTGCACGGCCGGGATGCCCTCCGGGCGGCCCCCATGTTGGCCGGTCAGCTCGTCGTTGTGCCAGGTCAGATCGACCTTGCCACCGACCTTCAGGTCCATGTCGCCCGTCGCCAGCCACTGGCCGCGCATCTCGCTCTTGGTCAGGTAGTCCCAGACGCGCTCGATGGGGCCGGGCAGCATCCGTTCCATGCGCACGGTGTCGGTCTCGATCAGTTCGCCATAGGTGGTCTTGGTGGCGGCGTCGGTCATTGCTCGTCTCCTTTGCGGGTGTTGGCGTCCTCGCGGCGCAGCAGGCCTTCGAGGGTGTCGAGGCGGGCGCCCCAGAAGCGTTCGTAGAAGGCGATCCACTCGTGGGCATCTTCCAGCGGCCGCGGCTCCAGGCGGCAGATGTGAGTGCGCCCCTGGATTTCGCGCCGGACGAGGCCAGCCTTCTCCAGCGCCTTGATGTGCTTGGACGCAGCGGCCAGTGACATGTCGAACGGCGCCGCCAGCTCGCCAACGCTGCGCTGGCCACCGGCCAGGTCGCGGAGCATGTGGCGGCGCGTGGCGTCTCCGAGGGCATGGAAGACCGCGTCGAGCCGTGGGGCAGGGGCTGTGTGTAATTCAACCATGTGGTTGAGAATGGGTACGCAGCGGCGGACTGTCAACCGATCGGTTGAGGAATCTTTCGCGGCGCCCTCAGGCCTTCAGCTCGATCAGGTCCCAGCGGTTGCCGTAGGGGTCCTCGAACACCGCCACCGTCCCGTAGGGCTCGCGCCGCGGCGCCTCGAGGAACCCCACGCCCGCGGCCAGCATCCGCGCGTAGTCACCGTCGAAATCGTCGGTCTGGAGGAACAGCATCACCCGGCCGCCGCCCTGATCGCCGACGCGGGCGAGTTGCTCCATGTTGGTCCCCCTGGCCAGTAGCAGACCCGTCTCGGCCCCCTTGGGCCGCACCACCACCCATCGCTTGCCGCCGCCCTGGTCGGTGTCGTCCGCCAGTGTGAAGCCAAGCTTGCCGACATAGAAAGCGATCGCCTCGTCGTAGTCGCGGACCAGCAGGGCGGTGAGTGAGATGTGTTGCGTCATGTGACTACAGGCTCGCCGCGACGGTGCAGATCAGGTCGCGCATCCAGGCGACGGCCGGCTCGGCCAGCCGCTCCGACAGATAGAGCAGGCTGACGTCGACCGAAGGCGAGTCATAGGGCGGCTCGATCAGTTGCACCCGCCCGCTCTGCGCCGACAGCATCGCCAGGCGCCGCGGGATCAGGGTGGCCATGTCGGTGCGGCTGGCCACCGACAACGCCGTGTAGGTGTCTGGCACGGAAACCCCCACGCGCCGAGTCAGGCCGCGCGAGGCCAGCGCCGCCTCGAAGGCGCCGGCGTCCTCCCAGCTCGCCCGGCTGACGAACGGTCGGCGCTCCCCGCCCTCCTCGATCAGCCCGGGCAGGTTGCGCGCGATCACCACATGCGGCGTCGAAACCAGGGTCTCCAGGTCGATGTGCCTGGCCTGGAACGCCGGGTGTCCGGCCCGCACCACCCAGACCAGGGTCTCGGTCAGGATGGTCTCGCGGGCGAACCGCTCGGGCGCGGCCAGCACGCTGCCGACCAGGAAGTCGGCGCGCCGCGCGTCCAGCCGCTCCAGAACGTCCAGCGCCAGCTCGGCGATCATCAGCTCGGCCTGCGGCGCGAGCTCGGCCATCCGCCCGGCCACCGGCGGCGCCAGGATCGCGCTGGCGTAGGCCCCGGTGATCACTGCAAAGCGCCGCTCGCTGGTCGCCGGGTCGAAGTCGGACGGCGCCATCGCGGCCTGTAGCTGGTTCAGCGCCGCATGCACCTGCGGTCCCATCTCCACCGCGCGCGGCGTCGGCTGCATACCCGCCGGGCCGCGCACGAACAGCTCGTCCTCCAGCCCGTAACGCAGGCGGTTCAGTGCGTGGCTCACCGCCGATTGCGTCAGACCAAGCCGCGCGCCGGCCCGCGTCACGCTGCGCTCCTCGAGCAGAACGTCGAAAACCCGCAGCAGATTGAGATCCATGATCATGAACGTCACTCATTTCTAGCGTGACGACATATCATTTGAATCATCGCGGCGGCACATCTATCTCACGATCAACGGGAGAGCCGGCGGGACCCTTCGAGGGTCCGCGCCCGCTTTCCCTATCTGCGACAGACTTAAGTGAAAGGGGCTCGCCTTGAGCGAACCTGACGTCATCCCGCTCCGCGGCAACGCGGACGTCGATCCGAAGCCGAAGGAAAGCTTCCTGCGCCGCTGGCGCTGGCCGATGATCGTTGCCGGCCCGCTGCTGATCGCCGCCGTCGTCGCCTATTTCCTGATCACCGGCGGCCACTACCAGACCACTGACAACGCCTACGTCCAGATCGCCAAGGTCCCGGTCGCGGCCTCGATCGGCGGACGGGTGACCGACATCTACGTCAGCGAGAACCAGGCGGTGAAGAAGGGCCAGGTGCTGTTCCGCCTCGACCCGCGCGACTTCCAGGCCAACGAACAGGCCGCCGCCGCCAGTGTCGCCGACGCGACGCTGAAACTGCAAGGCGCGCGGGCTGCCTACCAGCAGCAGCAGGCCATGGTGCAGGGCGTGAAGGAGACGCTCGCCTACAACACCAAGGAAGCCGCCCGTCAGCGCCAGCTGGTCGCCGCCGGCGTCGCCTCCCAGTCGCAACTCGACCAGGCCGAGCATGCGGTCCAACAGTCCCGCGACCAGCTAGCCGCGGCCCAGCAACAGTCAGCCCAGGCCCTGGCCGCGCTCGGCGGCAACCCGAACCTCGGACCCGGCGGCGCGCCCGCCGTCATGCAGGCCCAGGCCCAGCTCGACCGCGCCAGGCTCAACATGAGCTACGCCACCGTGATCGCGCCCTCCGACGGGGTGGTCACGCGCGTCGAGCAGATGCCGGTGGGCGCCTACCTCAATGCCTCGCAGACCGCCTTCTGGCTGCTCTCCGGCGCGCCGTGGATCGAGGCCAACTTCAAGGAAGACCAGCTCGCTCACATGAAGGTCGGCCAGCCGGTGACCATCAAGGTCGACGCCTATCCCGACGCCGACATCTCTGGCCACGTCGCCAGCTTCTCGCCCGGCACCGGCCAGGCCTTCTCCGCGCTGCCCGCCCAGAACGCCACCGGCAATTGGGTGAAGGTCGTCCAGCGCCTGCCCGTGCGGATCGGGTTTGACAAGCCGCCGCCCGGCATGGCTGCCCGCGCCGGCCTCTCGGCCAAGGTGAAGGTCGACGTGCGCGCCGCCGGCCGCGCGGAATAAGCCAGGCTCGGATCCCTAGCCATGGTCACGGAACACGACGCGCGGAATCGCTGGCCGATCACCATCTCGATCATGCTGGCGACGGTGATGAACTCACTGGACACGACGATCGCCAACGTCGCCCTGCCGCATATGCAGGGCTCGGTGTCGGCGAGCCCGGAGCAGATCACCTGGGTCCTGACCTCCTACATCGTGTCGGCGGCGATCATGACGCCGCTCTCCGGCTGGCTCGCCGACCGGATCGGCCGCAAGCGGATGTTCCTGATCTCGATAGGCGGCTTCACCATCGCCTCGATGCTCTGCGGCGTCGCCACCAGCTTGCCGGAGATCGTGCTGTTCCGCGTCCTGCAAGGGGTGTTCGGCGCGGCCTTGATCCCGCTGTCCCAGGCCGTCCTGCTGGACATCAACCCGCCGGAGAAGCACGGCCAGGCCATGGCGATCTGGGGCGCCGGAGCGATCCTGGGACCGATCCTGGGCCCGGCGCTCGGCGGCTATTTCACCGAATATTTGTCCTGGCGCTGGTGCTTCTTCATCAACCTGCCGGTCGGCATCCTGGCGTTCCTGGGGGTGCTGTTCTTCATTTCCGGCGACCGCTTGAGAGCGGCCAAGAAGTTCGACTTCCTGGGCTTCGGCATGATCACCCTGTTCATCGCCGCCGCCCAGATGGCGCTCGACCGCGGCCCCAGCCAGGACTGGTTCCAGTCC
>JBBQTP010000036.1:0-30677 GCA_038213205.1 Caulobacterales bacterium | reverse complement strand
ACCGACCGCCTTGTCATAGGCGCTGACGATATCGCTTACCCGGTTGTCGCCGGCCGGGACCTTGGCCTCGAATTCCTGTTCGCCCACGCTCGACTGGTCGGAGCGAACCAGCGCGGCGTGAACATGGACGACGACGGTCGGCGCGACATTCGACCCGGCCGCATAGCGGGCCTCGAAGTTGCGGACGTCGAGGCGCAGCGCGTAGGCCGCGCGCCCCTGCTGGCCGCGCGCCAGCAGGCGCACCGGGCTGGAGTCGAACGCCCGGCTCACGGTCTGGTCAAACAGCACCTCGGCCGGCGCGACCCAGCGGCTCTCGGCCACATAGGCCGCCTTGCCGCCATTGACGGTCAAGATGCGGTCGCCGGCCGATTCTTCCTGGAACTTGCCGTTGGTGAGGAACACCGCCACCCCGCTTGGCTTCGGCGGGACGGTGGCCGTAGAGGCGACGCTGAACCGGTAGAGCTGGGCCGGCTTCGATTTCGGCAGCAGCGAGATGCAGCCGGCGAGCGCCACGGCGCAAAGGCCGATCGCGGCGAGGCGGAGCAGGGGACGGATCATGGCTTCACCTTCACTTCTTCGGCGGGGGCCTTGCCGAGCGCGCCGGTCGGACTGCGTTGGACCTCATTGACCAGCCGCTGCAGGGATTCGGCGGCCCGCTGCAGCTCGACCACGGCGGAGGTGATCTGCGGCAGACCGTTGTTGGCGAAGTCGGCGGTGGGTCCCTGCAGCTTGTCGATCATGCCCTTCAGGTCGTGGGCGGCGTCCTTGGCCTCATTGGAGGCGTCGGCGATGTTCTTCAGGCTGCGTTTGCCGTCGCCGTCGATCATGCCCTGGGTCGACTTGATGATCCCGTCCGCGTTCTCGGTGGCAGTGTCGAGATCCTGGATCAGCTTCTGTGCGTCGCCGATGATTTCCTTGCGCGCACGCAGCTCGGCGGTCACCGCCTGGGCATCGTTGAGCGTCGCCGTGAAGGTTTTGATATTCTGGTCCGAGAGCACCCGGTTCACCCGGTCCAGCGCCTCGATGGTCCGCGTGAGCACTGTGCCGCCGCCCTCCAGTAGGTCGGACAGCGCGCTGCGCTGGCTCTTCAGGATGGGGATGCACTGCGACAGGCCGTTGGTCTTGCACTTGGCCTGCTCGGCCACCTTCAGCAGCGGCTTGGACGGCGTGCCGGAGGTGATCTGCACATAGTTGACCCCGGTGATGCCCTGGGGCTCCAGGGTGGCGTAGCTGTCCTCGCGGATCGGCACGTCGGAGGTGACGCGGGCGCGGGCGATCACGCGGGCCGGGTTGGTGCGGTCCAGGGCGATGCGGGTGACCTCACCCACCTTGATGCCGTTGAAGTGGACCTCACCGCCCTGGTTCAGGCCGCGGACCGGCCCTTCGAAGACGATGTCATAGAGGTCATACTCCTGAGAGAACGAGACCCGCGCCAGCCAGACCGAGAAGATCACCAGGCCGACGAACAGGATCAGTGAGGAGAGGCCCACCAGGGCGTAGTTGGCGTTCTTTTCCATCAGGCCTTCGTCTCCGCCTTGGACCCGGACGCGGCTCTGCCGCGTGGCCCCAGGAAATATTCGCGGATCCACGGATGGTCCGCATGTTCGAGTTCGCGCACCGGTGCGGTGGCGACCACGTGCTGGTCGGCGATGACCGCGACGCGGTCGGTGATCTCGTAGAGTGTATCGAGATCGTGGGTGATCATGAACACCGTCAGGTCAAGGCTGTCGGACAGGTCCTTGATCAGCACGTCGAAGGCCGCGGCGCTGATCGGGTCGAGGCCGGCGGTCGGCTCATCGAGGAACAGCAGCTCCGGATCGAGCGCCAGCGCGCGGGCCAGGCCGGCCCGCTTGCGCATGCCGCCGGAGAGCTCGGCAGGCTTCAGCCCGCCCGCATTCGCCGGCAGGCCGACCAGGGCGATCTTCAGATCGGCGAGCTGGTAGATTTCTTTGCGCGCCAGGTTGGTGTGCTCGAACATCGGCGCAGCGACGTTCTCCTGGACAGTCAGGTTGGAGAACAGGGCACCTTGCTGGAACAGCACGCCCCAGCGCCGCTCGATTGCCGACCACTTGCGCCGCGAGGCGCGCTGGATGTCCTGGCCGAACACCTTGACCGTGCCCGCCTGGGGACTGCGCAGGCCGATGATGGTGTTGAGCAGCACCGACTTGCCGGACCCTGATCCGCCGACCACGCCCAGCACCTCGCCGCGCTCGGCGGTCAGGTCGAGATCCTTGTGCACGACGTTGTCGCCGAAGGCCGAGGTCAGGCCGCGCACCTCCACCGCCGGGCCCTCGTTGTCGAGCAGCTCGTCGTCGCTGAGGTCGTCTTCGTCCACGACCGCGCTCATATGTTCAGCTTCATGAAGAGGAGGGCGAAAGCGGCGTCCAGCATGATGATCGCGAAGATGGCGTGGACCACCGCCGCCGTCACCCGCCGGCCGAGCGATTCCACGTCGCCGCCGACTTCGAGGCCCTGGCGGCAGCCGATGCTGGCGATCACCGCGGCCATCACCGGCGCTTTGGACATGCCCACCATGAAGTGAACCACGCCCACGTTATCGATGATGCGCTGCAGGAAGAAGGCCGGACCCAGGTCGAGCACCGTCCAGACCACCACCATGCCCCCGAACAACCCGGCCAGGGTGGCCACGAAAGTCAACGGCAGGATGGTGATCAGCATTGCCAGGAAGCGCGGCAGCACCAGCGCCTCGAATGGATCGACCCCCATCACCTGCATGGCGTCGACTTCCTGGTTCATCTTCATCGAGCCGAGTTCGGCGGCGAAGCTGGAGGCCGAGCGGCCGGCCAGCAGCACCGCGGTGATGATGATGTTGAACTCGCGCAGCACCGCGATGCCGATCAGCTCGACGGCGAACACCTCTGCGCCGAACTGGCGCAGCATGTTGGCGCCCAACAGCCCCACCACCGCGCCGATAAAGAACGAGGTGATGGCGACGATCGGGATGGCGTCCAGGCCCGCCCGCTCGGCCAGGGAGAAGATCGCCGCCCAGCGAATGCGCTTGGGGTTGGTGAACAGGTAGACCGGCATCCGGGCGAGCACGACCAGCAGGTGGCCGAGGAACGCGAGCGTGTCGATCCACTCGTAGGCGATGTTGAACACGCCCTTGCCGATGCGCACGGTCAATTCGTGAAAGCCGCGCGGTTCCGGGATCGCCACCGGCTCGACGTGGACGGCGCTGTCGACCAGCTCCAGCAGCCGCAGGTGCTCCGGTTTGGCATGGAACTTGGTCAGGTCGAAATCGACGCCGACCGCGCGGATCAGCGCGAAGGCGCCGGCGGTGTCGAGCCGGCGGACCCGGCGGATCTCGATGGGGATGCCGGCGTGGGCCTTGACCGCGGCGGCCAGCTGATCGGCCACATTGCCGAGATTCTGCGCGGTCCAATCGCCCGAACAACGCAGGACCGGCTCGCCTTCCGCCGCTCTGACGCTGAAATGGGCCGGTCTCTCCACAGGTAAGCGGGCTCCAGTGCCAGGGCGGTCGACTTTCGAGTCGCCCTCCCTCAGGAGATGTGACCCTAACAGAGGCAGCGCAACCGGCCGAACGTCTTACGGCCCCGGTTGTTCCTTATCCGGCTCCTGCCGTCCGCTCGCACAGAGGTGATCGTTATGGCGAAGCTGAGCCCATTTTTGGCCCATATCTCCCGGGTAAGCATGCACGAGGATCCGTCGTCCCGACTTCGGGAGGGTGGGCCCAGTTCGCGTCGCCAAGGGGTGGAGAGAGTGTTGACCCGTCAGTATGAGCTCGCCGGCAAGTCCGGCGCCCGCTACCGCTACTCGTCGCTGGAGGAGGAGCGCTTCCTGCCCCCGGCCGGCGCCAACTTCGTGATCGCCAAGATCACCAAGGAAGGCCCCTCGGTGCTTTACGCCGGCGAGACCGACAACCTGGCCAACCAGACCTGGCGCTCGGCGCTGGAGCAGGCGAAGGCCGAACACAAGGATGCGGCGATCCTGACCCGCCTTAACGTCACCCGTTCGGTGCGCGAAGCCGAGCGCGTCGACATCGTCGCGCAGCACCAGCCGCCGATGAACCTGTAGCATCCCCTTGTGCCGGGGCGCTGCGCGGTGAGGTGGCTGGGGTCGCGGTGAACCCGACGGACCGGCAACTGCTGAACTGGCGTCTACGGAAGCTCACCCTGCATCCCTAGTCATGTATCGTTGAACCTGAAGGCGCCTGGCGGGCATTGACAGCCGGGCGGCGGGCCACATCCCGCGGAGTGCGCGCTTAGTGACCCAGTCTGCCGAAACACCGGGGCTCGTCAGGGCGCTCGGTCGCCGAGACCTTGTGGGTATCCTGGTCAACACCATGGTCGGCTCGGGCATGATGGCCGCGCCCGCCAAGGTCTTCGCGCTGGCGCACGGCTGGAGTTTTGCGGTCCTGGGCCTCAGCGCGCTGGTGATCATCCCGATGATCCTCTGCTTCGCCGATCTGGGGAGCCGCTTTTCCGGCACGGGGGGGCCCTATCTCTACGCCCGCGAGTCGCTGCCCGGCTGGATGGCGTTTTGCGCCGGCTGGCTCCTGTGGGTCAGCCAGATCTTCTCGACGGCGGCGCTCACCAACCTGCTGCTGACCTATCTGGCGGGTTTCTTCCCGGCGCTGGGCGGCGGCATGCCCCGCGCGGCGGTGATGCTGGTGTTCGGGGCCCTGGTGACCACCATCACTCTGCGCGGCGTCCGGGGATCGGTGCTGACCAGCAACGTGATGGTAGTGCTGAAGGTGAGCTTCGTGCTGGCTTTCGTCGCCGTCGGACTGGTCTTCGTCCATCCGCACCATTTCGTGGCGCGCACGCCGCCGCTCGCCCCGGCCACTCTGGCGCAGGCGGTGATGATCTACATCTTCGCCTATGCCGGTTTCGAGCGCGCGGGCGTCATCGCCGGCGAGGCGCGAACGCCGCGCAAAGACGTGCCCTGGGCCCTGTTCATCGCGGTGGCCGCGGCGACCGCTGCCTATGCCGGCGTCCTGCTGGTCTGCGCCGGCGTGCTGGACAATCCCGCGGCCACCGACCGCCCGCTCGCCGAGGTTGGCCGCCAGCTGTTCGGTCCGGTCGGAGCGGTGGTGGTGTCGATCGGCGCGGTCACCGTGCTGGTCGGCACCATCCTGGTCACCATGGTGGCGACGCCGCGCATGCTGCTGGCGATGGCCTTTCAAGGGCAGGCTCCGGCCTTTCTCGGCGCCATTCATCCCCGCTGGCGCACGCCGCATGTGGCGATCGCGATCTCCTGCGCCCTGACCTTCGCCTTCGCGATCTTCGGCGACCTGCTGCACAACCTGACCTTCTCAACTGCGGCTCGGGTGCTCTGCTACATTCTCTGCTGCGTCGGGCTCTGGCGGCTCTCCCGCCGCACGGACGCCGCGCCGGCCCTGTTCCGCCTGCCGGGCCGCAGCCTGATCGCCGGGGCCAGCGCGGCCATCTTCCTGTTGGTCTTGGTCGTCGGCGCGACGAAGGAGCTCCCGGCCCTTGGGGCGGCGCTGGCGGTCGGACTGGTTCTGTTCGGATTCACCCGGCTGCGCCGATCGGCGGGCGTCGACGCTGTTCAGCCCGTCTTGGCTGAAAGCGATGGTGGATGCGCACAGGATCGAACTGTGGACCCCCTCGGTGTGAACGAGGTGCTCTCCCGCTGAGCTACGCATCCGCTTCGTCGCACGTGGCGCTAGTCGCGAAGGATGGGGCGTATAGCCCGAGGCCCTACGCCTCGCAAGGTCCGAGCAGGCTGCGACAGGCGGCCGGCAGCTGGTCGAAGTGGTCGATCAGCACGTCAGGCTTGAGATCGGCGGCCGGTGTCTCGGTGTAGCCGAAGCTGACCAGCACCAGGGGCACATTGGCCGCCCGGGCTGCGCCGGCGTCCGTGGCGGCGTCGCCGACCATGATCGCGCGCTCCGGCGCGCCGCCCGCCGCGGCGATGGCGGTCAGCAGATGGCGCGGGTCGGGCTTGATGGCCGGGGCGGCGTCGGCCCCGATCACCGCGTCGAACAGCCGGGTCAAATCCAGGGCGTCGAGCAGGGCGGTCGACAGGCCGGTCAGCTTGTTGGTGCAGACCACTAGCATCGCGCCCTCGGCCTTCACGGCCTCCAGGGCCGCCACGCAGCCGGGGAATGGCCGGCTCTGGTCGGCGATATGGGCCTGGTAGTGGACCAGGAACCGGTCGAACAGCGCCTGCAGCCGATCCGCCGTCAGGTGCGCGCCGGCCGCCTGGAAGCCACGCTCGATCATCCAGCGCGCGCCGCGGCCGATGTACGGCCGGGCGTGGTCGAGAGGCAGGGGCTTCAGGCCTTCCTCGCCGAGCAGGACGTTTAGCGTGGCGATCAGGTCCGGCGCGGTGTCGACCAGGGTGCCGTCCAGGTCGAAGGCGATCACCGCGCCGGTGAGCAGGTTGTCAGCCGCCCCCATCTAGCCCCCGTTTACGATGGCGGTCGCCTTGTCGAGTTCGCCGGCGTAGGCGCTGAGCGCGAGGCCGGTGATGCCGACATACTTCTGGGCGTCATCGAACCGCCGCTCCTCCAGCGCCTCGCGCACGCCCGGCAGGGTCTTGGCGCCATAGCCGGTGAAGCGGCCAGGTGCATAGACCATGTTCATGTACCAGCCCCGGCCGGGGAGGCCCTCGGGCCGCAGCAGGGTCTGGTCAAGGGGCCGAATCACCGCGTCGAGCTTGACCTTCTGGGCCTTGGAGAGGCCCCCACCCTTGGCGGCCAGAACGGTGTCGAACGCCGCCGCGCTGGTCTTCAGCCTGGCCACTGCGCTCTCCAGCGCTCCGAAGTTGATCGCCGGCGACTGCGCCAGGGGCGCGGGGTTGGTGTGCGGCTTGGTCGGGTCGGCGGCCAGCGCAAAAGCATTGCCGGCCAGCAGGCGGGCCTGGGTCTTGGCCTCGTCGCTCTTGGTGGTCGCGAGCTTCTTCACCTCGTCGAGGTAGGTCCCCACGGTGTCGGCGAAGTCGCCATAGCGCTGCACCGGCAGGTCGGCGTCGGCCAGCCGCATCACCGCGCGGCCCACGGTGCGGGCCAGGGTTGCGTCATAGGCAAAGCCCGGATCGACGAAGCGGCTGTGATGCTCGTAGTCGTCGTAGAGCGAGTGGTAGACCCCGCCGCTTTCGCCCTCGCCGCCGTAGCCGAAGTCGATGGAGGCCAGGCCCAGGTGCTGCAGGAAAGCCGAATAGTCGGAGCCTGAACCCAGGGGCCCAAGCGGCAGGTCCTTGGTCGGATCGGCGACGATCTTGCCCTCGGCCTTGGCCATCTCGCTGGCGCCGGGTTCGCCGGCGGTGACGGTCAGGCGCGCGCGAGCCCGGTCGCGGACCGAGACGCCGGTCTCCGGGTCCTTCACGTCGGCGGCCACCTGGTTGACGAAGTGCTGGAAGGCGTGGCTGCCCTCGGCGCGGAAGAAGCCCCGGCCATTGCCGTCGGAGTTGATGTAGACCAGCGCCTTGGCCTTCAGCTCCTCGGCGTGGGTCTCGGCCCATTCGGTGGAGCCCAGCAGCATCGGCTCCTCGCCGTCCCAGCTGGTGTAGACGATGGTCCGGCTGGGCCGCCAGCCGCCCTTGACCAACACGCCCATGGCCTTGGCCTCGGCGAGCAGGGCGATCTGGCCGGAGAGCGGGTCCGACGCCCCCATCACCCAGCCGTCGTGGTGGTTGCCGCGCACGATCCACTCGTTCGGCGCGTCCTTGCCCTTCAGCGTGCCGACCACGTCGTAGAGGGTCTTCAGCGACCAGTCGGACCTGACCGCGATATGCATCTGGCCGCCGCTCGCCGAGCCGCCCACGTGATAGGTGATCGGCAGGGACCCCCGGAAGTTCGGCGGCGCCACCGGCCCGTCCAGCGAGCTCAGCAGCACCTGGGCATCGGCGTAGGAGATCGGCAGGCAAGGGATTTTCAGGATGGTCGCGGCGTCCTTGCGGTCGAGCCGCTTGGCGTCCTTGGTCGAGCCGATTCCCGGCGTCAGCGGGTCGCCCGGATAGATCGGCATGTCGGCCACCGAGCCGCGCTGGAAGGCGTGCGGTGGCCTGGCCGCACCCTTCGGATAGACGTCATCCGTCGCGTAGCCGTCGTCCTTGGGGTCGGAATAGATGATCGACCCGGCCGCGCCGTGCATCTGAGCCAGCAGGGGCTTGAGGCCCCGCCAGCCGCCGCCGTAGCGGGCGATGGCGATCTTGCCCTTCACCGAGATACCCATGCGTTCCAGCGCCAGGTAGTCCTCGGGCATGCCGTAGTTGACGTAGACCAGCGGCGCGGTGACGTCGCCGTCGCCCTGGAAAGCCACGTAGGCGGGGAGCGCGTCCTTGGTGTAGGTCGGCTGGTCGCCGGGCACCGGCGGCTCCGTAAGCGTCGCCTTGAAGCCCGCGCCCGGGCCGCCGGTCAGCTCCAGCGCCTCGCTGATCGGGGTCGGATAGAGCACCTCGAAGGTCTCAATCTTGGCGTCCCAGCCCCAGGACTTCAGCTGGGCGGCGATCCATTCGGCGTTGGTCTTGTCGTGGACCGAGCCCACGTGGTTGGGCTCCGCAGCCAACAGCTTCAACCAGCGGCCCATCTCGGCCGGATCGATCTGGGCGTCGAACTTGGCTTCCAGCTCTTTCTGGCTGATGACCGCAGCGCCTTTCGGCTGGGCAAGGGCAGGGGTGAAAGCGCACACGGCGCAGGCGGACAGAAGGGCGGCGACACGCGCGCGGTGATTCATGAAAAGCTCCCCGAAGACGCCGGGACGCTAGCCCCTTCTCGCGCCCGGCCACAAGGCTTGGTAAGCCTCGTGCGGACGATTGAGACTCGGTTCGGAAGGACCCGCCCACGATGACAGCCCGCGCTGCCGTAATCCTCGCCGCCGGACAGGGCACACGGATGAAATCGCCGCTGCCCAAGGTGCTGCACAAGGTGGGCGGCCGCACCTTGCTTGAGCGGGTGATCGACACCGTCGAGGCCACCGGCTGTGAGCGAATCGTGGTGGTGGTGGGCGTCGGAGGCGGGGCAGTCCGCGACCTCGTGGAGAAGCGCCTGGGCAAGGGGGCGGTCGCCGTCCAGGACCCGCCGCAGGGCACCGGCCACGCGGTGCTGGCCGCCCGCGAGGCGCTAGCGGACTTCACCGGGGACGTGCTGGTCACCAACGCCGACTGCCCGCTCCTCACCCCGCACGACCTTGAGCCGCTGTTCTCCATGCGCCGCGACGGGGTGGCGCTCGCCCTGCTGGGCTTCGAGCCGCACGATGCCCTTCTCTATGGGCGCCTGATCCGCGGCGCGGACGGCCACGTGATCCGCATCATCGAGCCCAAGGAGGCCACGCCCGAGCAACTGGCGGTAAAGGCCTGCTACGCGGGCATGCTCTGCGCCGAGAAGACCAAGCTTTTCGGCTGGCTCGACCGGACCTCGAACAACAACGCCAAGGGTGAGTACTACCTGACCGAGATCGTCGGCCTGGCCTCCGCCGACGAGGCCCTGGTCAAGGCCTCGATCGCGCCGGAGACCGCGGTGATGGGCTGCGACACCCCGATGCAGCTGGCCCAGGCCGAGCACGTCTTCCAGGTCCGCCGCCGCACGCACTTCCAGGCCGAAGGCGTGGTGATGCCGGCCCCCGAGACCGTCCACTTCGCCTGGGACACCCACATCGACCCCGGCGTCACCGTCGAACAGTTCGTGGTCTTCGCGCCGGGCGTGCGGTTGGAGACCGGGGTCACGATCCGCGCCTTCAGCCACCTGGAGGACTGCGTGGTCCGCGCCGGCGCGGTGATCGGGCCCTATGCGCGCCTGCGGCCGGGCGCCGACATCGGTGAGGACGCCCACATCGGCAACTTCGTCGAGGTGAAGAAGGTGAAGGTCGGCAAGGGCGCCAAGGCCAATCACCTGAGCTATCTGGGCGACGGCACGGTGGGGGCGGGCGCGAACATCGGGGCGGGCACGATTTTCTGCAACTACGACGGCTTCGACAAATGGGAGACCCACGTGGGCGAGGGCGCCTTCATCGGCTCCAACTCGGCGCTTGTGGCGCCGGTGAGCATCGGGGCGGGGGCCTACACCGGCTCCGGCTCGGTGATCACTAAGGCGGTCAGCGCCGATGCACTGGCGGTCTCGCGGCCGCAGCAGGTCGAGAAGGCCGGCTGGGCCAAGCGGTTCCGCGAGAAGAAGCTGGCCGAGCGCGCGGCCAAGAAGGGTAAGTGAGCTCCATATCCGCTCACCCCTGCGAAGGCGGGGACCTAGGCTTTTTTTGTTGCCGGGCTTCGATGGCCAAAAGCCTTGCGAATGGATGCGCAGAAACACAAAAACACCTGGGTCCCCGCCTTCGCGGGGATGAGCGGGGATTTTTATGAGCGATGCAGATGCCCAGAAGCGCGCCGTCGGCGAGGCCGCCGCGGCCCTGGTCGAGGATGGCATGGTCGTGGGATTGGGCACCGGCTCGACGGCGGTCTGTTTCGTCAAGGCGTTGGGCGCGCGCCGCCTGAAGATCACCTGCGTGGCGACCTCCATCGCCACCGCCGATCTGGCCGCCAGCCTCGGCATGACCATTGCCGAGTTGGGCGAGACCCGCGAGATCGACCTCACCGTCGACGGCGCCGACGAGATCGGTCCCGGCCTGTCGTTGATCAAGGGCGCCGGCGGGGCGCTGTTGCGCGAGAAGCTGGTCTGGGAGGCCTCACGCCGATCCGTGGTGATCGCCGATGCCGCCAAGGTGGTCACGACGCTCGGGAAATTCCTCCTGCCGATCGAGGTGGTGGCCTTCGGGCACAAGACCATCCACGGGCGGATCTGCGATGCCCTGGCCGAGTTCGACATCGGCCTTGCCCCACGCCTGCGCATGAAAGACGGCGCCCCGGTGCGAACCGACGGCGGAAACCTCATCTATGACGCAGCCTGCGGTCGGATCGAGGAACCGGCGGCTCTGGCCTCGGCGCTTAAGAGCATCACCGGGGTCGTGGAGCATGGCCTTTTCCTCGACCTGGCCGACCAGGCCTTGATCGGCGGGCCGGCCGGCGTAACCACTCTCGAGCCCTGAGCGAACAATGCTCAAGCTTGGGACGGAATGAAGGAGGCCTGTACGTGGCCAAATACGACTACGACCTGTTTGTGATCGGCGCCGGCTCCGGCGGGGTGCGCGCCGCGCGCCTGGCGGCCATGTCCGGCGCCAAGGTGGCGGTCGCCGAGGAAGACCGGGTCGGCGGCACCTGCGTGATCCGCGGCTGCGTACCCAAGAAGTTCATGGTCTACGCTTCCGAATTCGCTCACCATTTCAAGACCGCCAAAGGCTACGGCTGGACCATCGAGGGGGCGAAGTTCGACTGGCCGACCTTCCTGGCCGAGAAGGACAAGGAGATCGCCCGGCTCTCCGGCATCTACGTCCGCAACCTGCAGAACGCCGGCGCGGAGCTGGCCCACGGCAAGGCCCGGCTGGTCGACGCCCACACTGTCGAGATCGACAAGGTCGGCCAGCGCACCGCCGACAAGATCCTGATCTCCACCGGCGGCCAGGCCTGGCAGCCGACCGAGATTCCCGGCGCCGAATTGGGCATCACCTCCAAGGAGGCCTTCCACCTGACCGAGCTGCCAAAGCGCGTGATGGTGGCCGGCGGCGGCTATATCGCGGTCGAGTTCGCGGGCATCTTCAATGGCCTCGGCTGCGAGACGACCCTGGTCTACCGCGGCCCCAACATCCTGCGCGGCTTCGACGACGACGTGCGCAGCCACGTGACTGAGGAGATGGAGAAGCGCGGCATCAAGGTGGTGCTGGGAACCCAGCACGCCTCCATCGAGAAGACCGCCAACGGCATCCTCAGCAAGTTCACCAACGGCCATGAGCATGAAACCGATGTCCTGATGTGGGCGGTGGGCCGCCGGCCCTATGTCGAGGGCCTCGGCCTCGAGACGGCGGGCGTCGAGCTCACCGAGGCCGGCGCGATCAAGGTCGACGACTATTCGCGCACGAACGTCGAGAATATCTGGGCGGTTGGCGACGTCACCGACCGGATCAACCTGACCCCGGTGGCGATCCGCGAGGGCGCGGCCTTCGCCGAGACGGTGTTCTATGACCGGCCGACCAGCTTCGACCACGAGATGGTGGCGTCGGCCGTTTTCTCCCAGCCGCCGATCGGCTCGGTGGGCCTGTCGGAGGCCGATGCGCGCCACAAGTACGGCAAGGTCGACATCTATCTCTCCCGCCAGCGGCCGATGAAATACACCTTCACCGGATCCGAGGAGCGCGCGCTGCTGAAGCTGGTGGTCGACTGCGCGAGCCAGAAGATCGTGGGCTGCCACGTCGTCGGCCCCGACGCCCCGGAGATCATCCAGATGGCCGCCATCGCCATCAAGCTGGGCGTCACCAAAGCCCAGTGGGACTCCACCTGCGCGGTCCACCCGACCATGGCCGAGGAACTGGTGACCATGCGCGAGAAGTACGTGCCCATGGGCCTGGGCCAGGTGGCATGACGCAAACTCGCGCCGAGGGGGCGGCGCGGGACGGACTGGCGGTCTGGTGCGGCTGGGTGCTGGTCGCCATCGCCGCGGCGATCCCGCCCTTCGCCTGGCTGGCGCCCAAGGGCTTCGCGATCCTGGTGGCGCTGGGCGGGTTGCTCTGCCTGCCGGCGGTGCGCCTGACCGACGAGGACCGGCCCTCGCTGATCACCCTGTTCGGTCTGCTGATCTGGGCGGCCGCCTCGACCACCTGGAGCCTGTTCCACCCCAGGTCGGCCGCCGCCAACACCGTCCTGAAGCTGGCCTTCGAGCTGCCGCTCTATTGGAGCCTCATCTGCGCCGCGCGCCGCGCCGCGCCGGACCTGCAGCGCCGCGCCCTATATGTGCTGGCTTGGGGCATGACAGGCTTCGGGCTGGTCCTGCTGGTCGAGACCCTGACCGGGGGCATGGTCTATCAGCGGGTCCGCGACGTCTTCTATCACGCCCACCCGATGCGGCCGGACATCGCCGAAGCCAAGCTGGGCCACGCCACCTTCGTGCTGACCGCGCTCCTGCCCATCGCCTTCGTGGGCGCGCCGGGCCGGCTGCGCCTGTGGCTCGGCCTGGTGATGGTGGCCGGGGCAGGCAGCGCGGCCATCGCCTTCGGCTCGGACGCTCCGGTGATCGCCCTGGTCGCCGCGCCATCGGCTGGCTTCGCGGTGTGGCGTTGGCCGGCCGGCGGCCCGCGCACCCTGGCCGCAGGCGCCGTGACCCTGTTCCTCACCACGCCGGCCATCGTCTGGGGGGTGCGCCGGTTCGCGGACTATGAGGCCATCCAGCGCGCCATCCCGCTCTCTTACGCCGAGCGGATGGGCTACTGGAGCCATGCCGTCGACTGGATTGCGCAGCGCCCGCTGCAGGGCTGGGGCCTCGACGCCAGTCGGATGCTCGCGCCGGGCATCAAGCTGCATCCGCACGACGGCGCCCTACAGATCTGGCTCGAACTCGGAGCCGTCGGCGCGGTGACCGCGGCGATCTTCTGGGGCGTCACCCTGCTGCGGCTGAGCCGGCCCGTCCGCAACGCCGCCAGCGCGGCCACGGCGGCCTGCGCAGCGGTCTATCTGCTGTTCGGCGCGCTCAACTTCGGCATCTGGCAGGAGTGGTGGCTGGCACTCGGCGCGCTGATCGTGGCGCTCGCCGCCATGATCCAGCCGTCGGGAGCCAACGAGCAAGCTCAAGCCTAAACATCGACCTAGACCCCGTTCTTAGAGTAGAAGGCGCGGTTTCGCCGGTCCGGCGCAGCTTTTCGGGGGTCCGGTCAGGGCGTGGAGTGGGAGCGATGAACGAGAACTGGACGCCGGCGTCGTGGAGGGCAAAGCCCGCCAAGCACATGCCAGGCGACTATCCGGACCTGGCTGAGCTGGCCAAGGTCGAGCAGACCCTGCGCGGCATGCCGCCGCTGGTTTTTGCAGGAGAGGCGCGGCGCCAGAAAAGCCTGCTCGCCGACCTCTCCGAAGGCCGCGCCTACCTGCTGCAAGGCGGCGACTGCGCCGAGAGCTTCAAGGAATTCGCCGCCGACAACATCCGCGACACCTTCCGCCTGATCCTGCAGATGGCGGTGGTGCTGACCTTCGCCGGGGGCAAGCCGGTCGTGAAGGTCGGCCGCATGGCCGGCCAGTTCGCCAAGCCGCGCTCGGCCCCGACAGAGACCATCGGCGACGTCACCCTGCCGTCCTACCGCGGCGACATCATCAACGGCATGGAGTTCACGCCTGAAGCCCGCGCGCCGGACCCCCAGCGGCTGATCCAGGCCTATTCGCAGTCCGCCTCGACACTCAACCTGCTGCGCGCCTTCGCCAGCGGCGGCTATGCCGATCTGCACAATGTCCACCGCTGGACCCTCGGCTTTGTGTCCGACAGCCCGCAGGGCGCGCGATACCGTGAGATGGCCGAGAAGATCAGCGAGACCCTGATGTTCATGGAGGCAATCGGCGTCACGCCGGAGAGCCAGCCGGCGCTGCATCAGGTGGAGTTCTTCACCAGCCACGAGGCGCTGCTGCTCAACCTTGAAGAGGCGATGACCCGCGTCGATTCGACCTCGGGCCAATGGTACGACACCTCGGCTCACCTGCTGTGGATCGGCGAGCGCACCCGCGAGCTGGGCGGCGCGCATGTGGAATACTTCCGCGGCATCAAGAACCCGATCGGCGTCAAGTGCGGCCCGACCATGGAGGCCGACGACATCCTGCGGCTGGCCGAGGTGCTGAACCCGGCCAACGAGGCCGGGCGGCTGACGCTCTACGGCCGCTTTGGCCACGACAAGATCGACCAGCGCCTGCCGGGCCTTTTGCGTGCGACGAAGGCCGCGGGTCTCAAGGTCGTCTGGGCGATCGACCCGATGCACGGCAACACGCTCACCGCGAACAACGGGTACAAGACCCGACCCTTCGAACGGATCCTGTCGGAGGTGAAGTCCTTCGTGGAGATCTGCAAGGCCGAGGGCGTGCACCCCGGCGGCGTCCACCTGGAGATGACCGGCCAGAACGTCACCGAATGCACCGGGGGCGCGCGGCAGGTCAGCGAAGGCGATCTCGCCGACCGCTACCACACCCACTGCGACCCCAGGCTGAACGGCGAGCAGGCGCTGGAGCTGGCCTTCCTGGTGGCCGAGAAGCTGAAGGAAGACCGCGTCGACGGCTCGGCCCGCGCGGCGGCGGTCTAGGCCGCCGTCTTCTGCTTCACTCGCTGGCGGGCGGCCTGGCGAGCGCCGACGGCGTCGACGATCCGGCCCACCGCACCCAGGCCGTAGGGCGGCATGTTGTTGTAGATGTTCTCGTACTTCCCGGGCTCGATGACCTAGGTCTCGCGCCAGACGCCATGGTCTTGGCTATGTGATGCCTCCGGCCCTGCCGTACCATACGGCCGAACGCGGGTTTTCGGATGTGCCTTCCCTGTCACGCCCGCACCGCAAGCGGGGTCACGACGACAAGCGTGGCTTGCCCTAGACAGGGCCCGGCGCCAGTGTCCGCGCTTCTTTGAAAACCAGGCAGCCCGCCATGGACCCTCAACAGGCCCAGGCGTCCTCCGTCGCGGGAGGGCGCGCCCGTCCCGTCCGCACGGAAGTGACCCAGCTGCTGAAGCTCAGCGGGCCGGTGGTGATCTCACGCCTGGGTATCATGGCGATGGGCCTGTCGGACGCCATCGTGGTGGGGCGCTATTCGGCCACCCAGCTCGGCTATCACGCGCTAGCTTGGTCGCCGACCAGCGTGGTGGTGACCATGGCCATCGGCCTGCTTAGCGGGGTGCAGGTGATGACGGCGCGGGCCATCGGCGAGGGCCGCCGCAACGAGACCGGCGCGGTGCTGCGCCGCGGCCTCGGCTACAGCCTGTGGATCGGCGTCATTTCCGCCGCGGTGCTGGCCTTGCTCGGCCCGCTGTTCCTGCACGCCATCGGCCTGTCGCGGGACCTGGCGGACGGCGCGACCTGGCCGCTGCGCATCTTCTGCCTGTCGCTGCCGGGCTATACGCTGAGCGTCTGCGCCGCGACCTGGCTGGAGGGCCTGTCGAAGCCCGGGCCGGGCGCCTGGATCATGTGGATCGCCAACGGGCTGAACCTGGCGCTGGACCTCTTGCTGGTGCCCGGAACCCTCGGACTGCCGGCGCTGGGCGCCATGGGCGGCGCCTGGGCCACCACCGGCGCGCGGACCTTCCTGGCGGTCGCCATGCTGGGCTACATCGCGCTGATGCCCGAGGCGCGCACCCTGGGCGTCTTCACCAAGCCGGAGCGCGACCGCGCCGCCGAGGTCGAGCAGCGGCGGATCGGCTTCGGGGCCGGCGCGTCCAACTTCTTCGAGGTGGCGGCCTTCGCCAGCCTCAATGTGATCTGCGGCTGGATGGGCGGGCTGGCGGTGGCCGCCTGGACCATCGTGCTCAATGTAGCGGCCCTGGTGTTCATGGTGCCGCTCGGCCTGGGCACGGGCGCGGCGGTGCGGGTCGGGCGGGCCTATGGCGCACGCGACAACGCCGGCGTGGTCCGCGCGGGCGTAGTGGCGTTCGGCGTGACTTCGGTGTTCGGCGCCCTGGTGGGCCTGGTGGTCTGGCCGAATGCGGCTCTGATCGCCTCGGCCTACACCGAGAACCCCGCGACCCTGGCCATGGCCATCCCAGCGCTGGTGGTCACCTGCCTGATGTATTGGCCGGACTCGCTGCAGGTGGTGACCGCCCAGGCGCTGCGGGCCCGCGGTGACGTCTGGCTGCCCAGCGGCACGCACCTGGCCAGCTACATCCTGCTGATGATGCCGCTCGCCTGGTTCCTCGGCATCCCGATGCACATGGGGATCATGGGTGTGGGCTGGGCCGTGGTGATCGCCAGCTTCCTGTCCTGCGGCCTGCTGCTGATCCGCTTCTGGCAGCTCAGCCGTCGCGACGTTTAGTTAGGTCTTACGGTCTCGCGGCCGGACGGGTTCGCCTGACCCCGCTCAGGCGCCCAGCACCCAGCCCTCTTCGCGCTCGGCCTCGGCCACTACGTCGGCTTTGGCGCCCTTGGCCGGGCCGAAGGCCTCGCCCAGCTTGTTGGCCTCATCGAGCTTGGCGAAGTGTTCGGCGGTGACCCGCACCTGGGTCTGGTCCTTGACCTCGCCGGGCAGGGCCGGGGCTTTGATCAGCGACGGATAGACCTCGGCGAACACCACATCGATCCCTGCCAGGTCGGCCTCGGTGATCGCCTTGAAGCCAGTCTCGAATGGCCAGACCTTGGCCGCGTCGCCGCGCGCGTCCTTCAACCGCCGCACCACCGGGATGCCCATGATCGCCTGGCCGCCGACCGAGCCGTTGTAATAGGTCTTCCAGACCGAGGCCGCGCCGGTCGCCGCGACGTCGGCGTGGCGGAACTCCGGCAGGTCGCCCGGGCCGTGGGCCCTGCTCTTAGTGGCCATCAGCGTGGTCTGCACGTCCTTGGCCGGCGCCCCCCAGAACGGGAACGGCCCGTCGGTCAGCAGCCGGTTGAGCTGGGCGGCCACGTTGAAGCGGTTGTTGACGTTGGTCGGCTTGTCGACGACCCGCTTGCCGAGCTCGTCCCAGGCCGCGCGCCAAGGCTCCCCTTTCAGCTTAAGGGCCGCGGCGAACCCGCGCGGGAAGCCCAGCGGGAAATCGAAGCCCACCAGCGCCCGCTCGGAGCGCTTCTTGAAATCGGCCAACAGCGCGTTCAGTCTCGCCTCGGCCGCCGTTCGCGTCGCCTCATTGAAGCTCTCAAAGGTCAGCCGGAAGCGCACGTCGCGCTTGAACACGCCGATCCAGATCGAGTCCGCCCCTGTGGTCGGCTTGGAGGCCGCGCTCCAGTCGACGATCACATAGGCGGAAAATAGGCGGGCCACGGCGCGCTCCGGCGGTAGGGACGGGCGGTTCTAGCCCGCCCGTCGTGACCGGCCAATGACTTACCCCAGCTTCACCAGCATCTTGCCCAGGTTCTCGCCGCTGAACAGGCCGATGAAGGCGTCCGGCGCCTTTTCGATCCCCTCGAACACCGTCTCTTTCCAGGTGACCTTGCCGTCCTTCGCCCATTGCGAGAGGTCGCTCAGGAACGCCGGCATCATGTCCCAGGAGCTGGAGACGATGAAGCCTTCCATCCGCAGCTGCTTGCCGACCATCAGCATCAGGTTGGGCGGCCCGGGGGGCAGCTGGGTGGCGTTGTACATGGAGATCGCGCCGCACAGAGCGAACCGCGCGAAGGGCCGGGCGGCGTTCAGCGCCGCGATCAGGTGGTCGCCGCCGACGTTGTCGAAATAGACGTCAATTCCGTCCGGCGCCGCGGCGAGCAGGGCCGCGGTGAGGTCCTTCTCAGCCTTGTAGTCGATGGCGTGGTCGACCCCTATCTCCTTGAGAAAGGCGATCTTTTCGGGTCCGCCGGCCGAGCCGATCACGGTATGGCCCTTGGCCTTGGCGATTTGCGCGACGATCGACCCCACCGCCCCGGCCGCACCGGAGACGAACACCACGTCGCCGTCCTTCAGCGCGGCGATCTTCAGGAGGCCGACGTAGGCTGTGAGGCCAGGCATGCCGGCGGCGCCCAGGAAGGCCTGCACGGGCAGGCCGCGCGTATCGAGCTTCTGCACGGCCGCAGCCGGAGCGTTAAACCCCTCGCGCCAGCCGAAGCCGGATTGCACCAGGTCGCCGGGCTTGAAGTTCGAATCGCCGGACGCTGTCACCTCGCCGATGGCGCCGCCGTCCATGGCCTTGCCGAGCTGGAAGGGCGGCGTGTAGCTCTTCGCGTCGTTCATCCGCCCGCGCATGTAGGGGTCGACGGTCATCCAGAGGTTCTTCACCTGCACCTCGCCGGCGCCGGGGGCAGCGAGCTCGACGCTGGCCATCTCGAAGTTGTCGGCGGTCGGCAAGCCGGACGGGCGGCTCTTCAGGCGGATTTCGCGGCTCGTGGTCATGGCGTTGGGCTCCTCGAAGGTTTCTTGGGGCCCATTTCGGCCCGTTCAAACACCTGTTTAGACCGGGCGCACGGGTGGCGTCGAGGGCGCTGAACTGATAGGCGGCAAACCCAATCTCGGAGTTTGCATGGCTGAGTCATTGCGGGGCGGCGTCATCGGCGCGGGCGTGTTCGGCGGCTATCACGCCCGCCAGTACGCGCGTCTGCCCGGCGTGGTGCTGTCCGCGGTCCTCGATCCGCATCCCGACCGCGCCGCCCAGCTTGCGGTGCCGCTGGGTGGGCGGGCCTTTCACGAGATGGCCGAGTTCCTCGACGCCGTCGACGTGGTGACCATCGCCTCGCCCGCCACCTTCCATGCCGAACACGCCCTGGCCGCGCTGGCGGCCGGCAAGCCGGTCTATATCGAAAAACCCATCGCCACCTCGGTCGCCGACGGCGAGAAGGTCCGCGCGCTCGGCGCCGCCAAGCGCCTCGTCGTCGCTTGCGGTCATCAAGAGCGGGTGCAGTCGCGCGCCATGGGCCTGCTGGACATCCCCGAACAGCCGCTGCGGCTCGAGGCCCTGCGCCGCGGACCGCCGTCCGACCGCAGCCGTGACGTCTCGGCGATCCTCGATCTGATGATCCACGACATCGACCTGGCGCTGGCGATCTCCGCCGCCGAGCCGGTGACGGCGGAAGGCGAGGGGAGCCGATTTCCAAGACAAGAAGGGGGCGACGACGGCGTCTGGGACGTCGCCCGCGCGGAGGTCACTTTCGACGACGGCTTCACCGCCACCTTCGACGTCTCGCGCCAGGCGCCGGAGCGTCGCCGCACGATGCGGATCGTCTATCCGTCCGGCGAGGTGAGCGTCGACTTCGTGGGCCGCACGCTAAGCAACACCACGCCGTTCGCCCTGAACCCCGACTATGCGGAAACGTCCGCCGGCCAGGATCCGCTGGGCGCCAGCGTCGAGGGCTTCCTGATGGCGGTGCGGGGCGAGGCGCCTCGGCCGATCGTCACGGCCGAAGAAGCGATCCGGGCTCTGGACCTAGCGCTGGCCATCGAACAGGCCTTGGCGAACCCCTAAGGACGGGCCCGCCGCTCCCGGCAGGGATGGTCGGACCCAGGCTGAACCTGGGCCCGCCGTCTTGTCCTAGTACTTGTAGCGAAGTTCGATGCCGAACGTCCGCGGCGGGGTGGTGTAGTAGGTCTTCTGGATTCCCTGGACGCAGTTGACCGTGCCGAGTTGTCCAGCGGCGAGATTGCCGACGCCGGTCGCGATCGGACTGCAGGTCAGGCCTGCCGGGTTCGACCCGTAGAGCAGGTTCGAGAACGCGCCGTTGACGCGGGTGGAGGTGGCGCCCTGGTCGTACCCGATCTTGTCGAAGATGTTCTTGATGTAGGCGATGAACTCGTAGTGCTTATCTTTCGAGGTCCACAAGGCGCGCGCGTCCCATTGATCCCAGGTCGGCGCTTCGGTGTACCAGCGCTGGAACACCGAACCGTAGGCCTTGTCCCGCCATGAGTAGGAGACGCTGCCGGTGAAGTCGCCTGAGTCCAGGTGCCAGGTGTAGTTGCCGGCCACAGCGATCTTGTTGCGCGGCGCGTTCGGTAGTTCGTTGCCAGACAGACTCTGGATGCGCTTGAAGCCACCGCCGGGCAAACCGTTGGTCGGGTCGTCGACCACGCAGTCGCCTTTGACAGCCGCCCCGCCTGCCTGGCATTGGGCGATGGTGTGGATCGGCTGAGCGCCCGCTTGCGATGCGGTCGGATCGGTGAGGTCAATGGCCTGCCCCGAGGTGACTTTCGCGTCGATCAGCGAGTAGTTGAAGATCAGCTGCAGATCGTTGATGGGCTGCCAGATCGTCTCAAGCTCGATGCCCTGGGAGAGGGACTTCGGCGTGTTGTAGAACGACGTCGTGCTCTGGGCGACACTCTGGCCGAGCAGCGAACCGGTCTGGACCACCGAGATCGGAATCTGCAGGTTCCGGTAGTCATAGTGATAGACCGCGACATTGGTCTGCAGGTTGCCGGGCCAGTTCTTCTTCAGGCCCACTTCGAAGGCGTCGACGGTTTCCTTATCCGAGTAGGGCAGGTAGCTCAGCACGGTGAAGATACCGATGTTGAAGCCGCCGGAGCGGTAGCCGCGGCTATAGCTGCCGTAGATCAAGGTATCGGCGTCCGGCTGCCAGTCGACCTTTGCGGTGCCGGTCACGGCCGACCAGCTGGCGTCGTAGTGGCGCGTGGCGAAGCCGGTGGCCGGATCGTAGGAGGTCGGCCCGGTGACGCCCTTCGGCACAACGTCGGTGCCGGCGCCGGTGCCCCCGGCGACAACGGTCGTGACTCCGGTCAGGTCGAGCGGCGCCGAGAAGATTTCCGGCGGCAGACCGCCGAGGCAGGCCGGCAGGGCGAAGCAGGTCAGACGCACGGATTCCTTGCCGCGCTTTTCGTCGTGTGAATAGCGCAGGCCGCCCGTCAGCGTCAGGGTGGGGTCCAGCTTCCAGGTGACCTGGCCGTAGGTCGCGTAGGAAATGTCCTCAACCGCAGGGCGGTTGTCGAACCGGCGGCCGATCTGGGTCGGACACGCAACGGGTGCCGCCGTCGGGATCGTGCCGCTGAGGCAGACACCGAACGGCGGGGCGACGAACCACTCCTTCTGAGCCGGCTCCTGCTGGGTGTTGACCGGCTGGGTGTAGTTCTGGTCGAAGTAGTAGGCGCCGACGATCCACTGCACCGGGCTGTCGTTGGTGGAGACTAGGTTGAGCTCGTGGCTGATGAAGCCATTGTGCTCCTGATAGTCGAAGCGTTCCTGCGGATAGAAGGTCGTGGCGCCCGCCGTGAACTGGGTAACCGGCGAGTCCTCGGATCCGCCCGGGACCGAGCCCTGCAGATCGTACCAGTAGTGCACCCCGCCGACGATGTACTTCACGTCGAATCCGGGCGCGTGATAGGTCCAGTGGCTGGCCACCGTGAAGGCGTTGGGCAGGCGCACCTGATAAGAGATCGGCGTATTCTTCAGCCAGGGGCTGGAGTGGGAGGCGTTGACGCAGCCGGCGAGGCCGGGGCCGTTCGCCGAGATCACGTTGGTGGCCAGGCCGCTGCAGCCGAAGCCGGCATTGATGTTGGTGGACGCCTCCGGAAACTCGACGATGTTGAAGCCGTTGCCGCCGTTCGGATTGGTCGCGCTGATGTTCGGCAAAACCTGGTTCGGATGCGCCGGGTCAGCCGAATAGATGTTCGGCGTCCAACCGCCTGACTGCGAGCCCGGACCGCCGGCGCCGTTCTTCCAGTTCGTGTAGCCGAACTTCGACCACATATCGACCTTGTCGCCGAACTTTCCCTGAATCTGGCCCTCGATGTAGAAGGTGTTGAGGACATTGCCCTCGCTGGCCTTGCCGGGGACGGTGTTCTTGATCCAGCCCTTATTCTGATCTTCCCACGGGGCGGCGAGGCGGAACGTCCAGCCGGGAATTCCGGTCGGCCCGGACACGGCCAGCTCAAGGTCGCTGTGCTCGTAGTTGGCGTAGCCGACCCGGGCCTCGGCGTAGAAGTCCTCGGTCGGGCGCTTGGAGATGATGTTGAGGGCGCCGGCAATCGAGTTGCGCCCGTACAGGGTGCCCTGCGGCCCGCGCAGAACCTCGACCCGATCGGTGAACAGGGTCGACGCGCCCGCCCGCACGGCGAAGGTCTCGTAGACGCCGTCCGCGTAGTTGGCGACCGAAGCGTCGGCCGAGAGCACGTTGGTCAAGCGGCCAAGCCCGCGCAGCGAGACCCGGTCCGTCGACGTCGAGTACTGCAGGCCCGGCGTGAAGTTGGTCATGTCCTGGATGGACTGGATGCCGACGATGTCGCGCTGCTTGTCGCTGAAAGCGGAGATCGCGATCGGCACGTCCTGCAGATTCTGTTCGCGCTTTTCAGCGGTGACGACCAGTTCCTCGATAGTGTTCGTCGCTGCGGCGGTTGTGCCAGATCGCGATTGCGCCTGCGCGTGCGTGCCCAGGGCGCTTGCAAGCAAAGCGCTGCTCACCATCAAATGATGTTTGAACTTCATGGTCGCCTCCCAGCGGATATTTCTGCGGCGCTATTTTCTGCGCTTATGTCGAAAAGTCGGTCCGGGCCGAGAAGCCGTCAACTGGCAAATCAAGGTTATCAGCGGTAACCATGTACCAATTGTTCGGAAACCGTCGCTCTGCCCCGGCGTCCTTCCCTAGGGACAACAGCAAACCTATCAACTGACGCGATGGGAGGCCCGTAACGGGGCGCGGCTCAGGGCCGTCTCCGCCGGCGCCAGGAGGCTGGAGCCGCGTCCGCGGAGGGGCTAGCCTTGGCGCAAATGCCAACCGGAGACATCCCATGTCCGTCAGCGCCTACGACTTTGCCTTCCAGACCATCGACGGCGCGCCCCTGCCGCTGACGGCGTTCAGGGACAAGGTGGTGCTGGTGGTGAACACCGCCTCGGCCTGCGGTCTGACCCCGCAGTACGAGGGGCTGGAGAAGCTCTATTCCGACTACAAGGACCAGGGCCTGGTGGTGCTGGGCGTGCCCTGCAACCAGTTCGCCGGCCAGGAACCGGGGACCGAGGCCGAGATCAAGGCGTTCTGCGAGACCAAGTTCGCCATCGACTTCCCGATAACCTCGAAGGTCGACGTGAAGGGCGACGGCGCGCACCCGTTCTACAAGTGGGCGGAAGGCCAGCTCGGCGAGCCGGCGGTCCCGGTGTGGAACTTCCATAAGATCCTGATCGGCAAGGACGGCGCCGCGATCCGGACGTTCGGGCCTCACACGGAGCCGGAGGCGCCCGAAGTCATCGCGGCGATCAAAGGGGCGCTATAGGACCAATCGACATTGGCGCGGGGCGGTCAGCGCCTGGCGTCCTCTCCCCCTTGCGGGGAGAGGGTAGGGTGAGGGGGCGCCAGCTCAGCGTTCAGGGTGCGAAGGCTCCGCTTCACAGCCGTCGCCCCCACCCCAACCCCTCCCCGCGAGGGGGAGGGCCGCGCGAGGTCGACCACGGAGCCTGAATGTCTACTGGTCATCGACATTGGCGGGGGGCTGCGGCGGGGTCAGGCCGAAGCGTTCGCCCTTGCGGCCCCTGACCGCCAGGTCGACGGTCAGCAGGCGGCGCTCGCCCTCCATGCGCATGGCCGACCCCGGCATCCACATCATCGCGCAATAGTCGCCGAGCGAGTCCTCGACCGCCTGGCTGAAGCCCTGGGCGTCCTGCGCCTTGTTCATCTGGATCTTGGCCATCCGCAGGGCCTCGGGGCTGTTCTCGGCGACGCGGCGCGCCCACGCCATCGTCTCGCGCTCGAGGTCCGCCGACGCCAGCACCCGGTTGACGAAGCCGTAGCGCGCGGCCTCCTCGGCGGTGATGAAGCGGCTCTCAAAGCACAGCTCCTTGGCCCGGCGCACGCCGATGTCCCAGGGGATCGAATTGTATTCGACGAAGCCGCCCAGGAACTGGGCGTCGTCGGCGGCGAACACCACGTCCATGGCCGCGGCCAGCATCCAGCCGGCGTAGATGCAGTAGCCCTCGACCATGGCGACCGTCGGCTTGGGGAAATTGCGCCACTTCAGCAGCAGGTCGAGATTGTACTTCTTGAACTGGTCGTAGGTCTGGATGCCGGGCTTGGCGCCCAGGGCGGCGCGGTATTCCATCCCCTCCGGCGTGCCGAGGTCGTGGCCGGTGGAGAACACGCCGCCGGAGCCGCTGACCACCACCACCCGCACGCCCTCGTCGGCTCCCGCCAGGTCGAAGGCGGCGTCGATCTCGTCCAGCATCCGGTAGCTCTGGGCGTTGCGGTAGGCCGGCCGCTGCAGGGTGATGACCCCGACCCCGTCCTTGGCCCCATAGGCGATGTCGTGGAATTTCACTTGGGTGCTCCTGGCGAGGCCTCGCCAGACTATAGCCGCCCAAATGAAAAAGGCGCCCCGCCGAAGCGGAGCGCCCTGTTCAGTCTTGAGGACCGGCTTCTTAGAAGAAGCGGTACTGCAGCTCGATGCCGTAGGTCCGCGGCGGCGTGATCGTATAGCTGGTGCCGATGCCCTGGAGGATCGGGATCGCCGTCGTCGCCGAACCGCCGGCTGGGATAGTGCCAGTGACATAGGCCGGGATCGTGCCCGCCCGCCGTCCGGCACCGCCACCGCCTTCGTAACCGACGGAGTTGCCGATGTTCCGGACGAACGCGATGACCGAGTACTTCTTGTCGTCCGACTTCCACGTCGCACGCGCATCCCACTGATCGTAGGACGGCGCTTGATAGTAGGAGCGGTTGAAGATCGAGCCGTACTGCTTGTCGCGCCACACGTAGCTGACGGAAGGCGTGAGCGAGCCCTGTTCCATCACCCAGGTGTAGTTGACGTTCAGCGACACCTTGTTCTTGGGCGCGTTCGGCAGGTTGGAACCCGAGAGGTTCTGACCGCGCTGGAACCCACCACCCGGCACGCCGGTGGTGAAGATGTCCGGCGAGCAGGCGCCGGGGGTACCGACGGCCGCCTGACAGGCCGCGGTGCTGATCACCGGCCTGGCCTTCGGATCGAGCGCGGCGGGATCTGCCGGATCGACCACGCCCGAAGCGCTGGTGATGTGCGCGTCGAGGTAGGAGTAGTTGAACAGGACCTGCAGATGGTCGATCGGCTGCCAGATGGTCTCGATCTCGATGCCCTGGGTGACCGACTCCGGGATGTTGTAGAAGATCGACTGGGCTTGAGCGAGGCCTCCGGCCGTGGAGGCCACGGTGATCGGGATCTGCGCGTTCTGATACTTCTCGTAGAAGAGCGCAATGTTGGCCTGGAAGCTGTTGCCGAAGTTCTTCTTCAGGCCGATCTCGAAGTCGTCGGAGTGTTCAGGATCGGTGTTCGGGAAAGCCCCGAGCACCGTGTCGATGCCGATGCGGAAACCGCCGGCCTTATAGCCGCGGCTATAGACGCCGTAGGCGTGGGTGTCCGGATCCGGGTTCCACTGCAGGCCCGCCGTGCCGGTCGTCGCCGACCACTTGTTGTCGTAGTGGCGAGTGGCAAAGCCGGTCGCCGGATCGAGCGTGGTCGTCGACGACACGCCGGGCGCGAACTTGCCGGGCGTGCCGTAGGAAACGACGGACGGCAATTGAGTCAGGTCGCCGATGAAGTTGGTGAACCGCTCGGGCGGCCCCAGGCTGTTGTTGAAGGTGAGCAGCCGCAGGGATTCCCGGCCAGACTTGTGATCGGCCGTGTAGCGGACGCCAAGGGTGGCCTTCCAATGCTCGGCGAAGGCCCAGTCAATCTGGCCGAACGCCGCCTTGGAGATGATCTCCAGCTGAGGCCTGTCATCGTAGATGTAGTTGTTGCCGGCCAGGCCAGGGCAGAAAGTCAGCTGGAAGCAGACCGCTTGCGTCAGGAACGGCCCGTTGGTGACCACGCCCTTCTGATCAGGCAGGCGGGTGGACACCGGCTGGGTGTAGTTCTCGTCGTAGTAATAGGCGCCGACAATCCACTGCAGTGGGCCGCTGCCCGAGGAGGACAGGTTCAGTTCGTTGGAGAACCAGTTCTCCTTCTCCTCGTAGGAGAAGGCGTAGCGAGGGTTGACCGTGCCGGCCGCACCGAGCGCGCCCGGCAGCACGACGCCCGGAGTGCCGGTGACCGTGGCCACGAAGGGAAGCTGGAACTGGGTGATCGCCGCCTGCTCGACCGGCGTCGGGCCATGCAGATGGTAGTGATAGTGGGTGCCGCCGGCGACGTATTTCAGGTCCATGTTGTCGAAGTGGTAGATCCACTCCGAGGCGAAGATGGTCGTGCCGGTCAACTTCACTTGGTACGGCACGTCGCCGGTAAAGTGGCGCGGATCGTCCTGGGCCGTCTGGTGGCAGGCCTGGGCGACGCTGAGGCCGCCTGCTGTGACGATGTTGGTCAGGCCGGTCGCCGCCGTGGGCAGGCAGGCGTAGCCCGGGTTCATCGCGATCCCGGCGTTGGGGTTTTCATAGGTCGGGAAGGTGGCGTTCTGCAGGAAGGACGGAAGCACGACGTTGGTGCCGTTGACCACCACGTTCGGCGCATTGGTGCCGGTCGGATAGCTCACGCGCGTGTAGGTGTTGCGCGAGCCCGGTCCGCCGCCCTCGTTGTGCCAGTCGATGCCCGACAGCTTCACCCAGCCTTCGAACTTGTCGTTGAAGTGGAATTTCAGCTGACCTTCCCAGATCTTCTGGTCGATGATGTTGCCTTCGTTCGGCTGACCCGGGACGTTGTTCTTCAGCCAGCCCTGGGTCTGCTTCTCCCAGCCGGCGGCCAGGCGGAACTGCACGCCCGGGATACCCGTCTGGCCTGAGGCGGCCGCTTCCAAGATGGTGTGGCCGTAGTTCTGAACCTGGCCGCGGACTTCCGCGTAGGGTTCTTCGGTCGGCCGTTTGGAGATGATGTTGATCGCGCCGCCGATCGAGTTGCGGCCGTAGAGGGTGCCCTGCGGGCCGCGGAGGACTTCGATCCGGTCGACGAACAGCGGCGTCTTGCCGGCTTCGACGGTGGAGGAGGTGTAGATGCCGTCCGAGTACTGCGCCACCGAGCCTTCGGCGGCGTGCACGTTGGTGTTCCGGCCCACGCCGCGCAGCGTGTTGCGGTCGTTCTGGGCGTTGTATTCCAGGCCCGGCGTGAAGTTCGTCAGGTCGGAGACAGTGGTGATCCCGATCAGGTCCCGGCGCTCGGAGGTGAACGCCGACACGGCGACCGGCACGTCTTGCAGGCTCTGCTCGCGCTTTTGAGCGGTAACCACCAGTTCTTCGATGGTGTTGGTGGACGCGGCCGCCGCCGCAGCTGTCGTCGCGGTCTTAGATTGAGCGTGCGCCGAAGTGCCGAGCGCCGCGACCAGCATAGCGCTGGACGCCATAAGGGCGTGTTTCCACTGCATATGAACTGCCTCCCCGCAGAATGAAATTGGCGCTTATTGTCTGCGCTTAGGTTGGAGGCTGAAGCAGACGTGTAAAATCGTCAACGTGAATGCGGGTAAGTGAACGCCGATAACCCAACGCCGTTCGTCCGTGTTGTCTTTAGGGACACAGTTTTGACAGTGGCGCCTTCAAATTGGCGATCGGAACATGCCACGCGCAGTCATTCGCAACTGTCGAAGAGCCGCCGGGTCTGCTTTTTGATGCAAGTGTTGATTGCATCTATTCTTGGAAAATCATTCCCGCCGCCGCCGCCGGTTTCCCCAAAAGTCGCTCAAAAAAACTCCGTACAGCAACAAGGCATTACCGTCTTGAATGGATTTCAAGGCAGAAACACACCGACTCACCTGCTGCTCCGAAGCAATCGGGGGTTGTATCGTTGCGGCCCTCGCATAGCCGCGTCGTACCCCTTTCCTGAAAGCGGGCTCCCGCCTATGGAAGTCGCCTCACGTGGGAGGCTTAATTCCGATGCACCGCAAGCCTGATGGAAGCTGGGACAAAACCAGGCTGCCGAGCCGGCATGTGACCGAAGGTCCGAGCCGCGCGCCGCACCGGTCCTACTACTATGCCATGGGTCTCGGCAGTCGCGAGATCGACCAGCCGTTCGTGGGTGTCGCCTCCTGCTGGAACGAGGCCGCGCCCTGCAACACCGCCCTGATGCGCCAGGCCCACGCCGCGGCGGCCGGAGTGAAGACCGGTGGCGGCACGCCGCGTGAGTTCTGCACCATCACCGTCACCGACGGCATCGCCATGGGCCATGAGGGCATGCGCTCATCGCTGGTCAGCCGCGAGGTGATCGCCGATTCCGTCGAGCTGACGATCCGCGGCCACAGCTACGACGCCCTGATCGGCGTCGCCGGCTGCGACAAGTCGCTGCCCGGGATGATGATGGCCATGCTGCGGCTGAACGTGCCCAGCGTGTTCATCTACGGCGGCTCGATCTTGCCCGGCCGCTGGGCCAACCGCGACGTCACCGTGCAGGACGTTTTTGAGGGCGTCGGCAAATATTCCGCAGGCCAGATGAGCCTGGAAGACCTCTGCGACCTGGAACAGCATGCCTGTCCTGGCGAGGGCGCCTGCGGCGGCCAGTACACGGCCAACACCATGGCCTGCGTCTCCGAAGCCATCGGCCTGGCCCTGCCGCTGTCCTCGGCGCTGCCCGCGCCTTACCTCGACCGCGACCAGTACGCCGTGGCCTCGGGCGAGGCGGTGATGCGGCTGATCGAGGCCAACATCCGTCCGCGCGACATCTGCACCCGCGAGGCCTTCGAGAACGCTGCCGTCGTGGTGGCCGCCACCGGCGGGTCGACCAACGGTGGCTTGCACCTGCCGGCCATGGCCCACGAGGCCGGGATCAGCTTCACCCTGCGCGACGTCGCCGAGATCATGCAGAAGACGCCCTACCTGGCCGACCTGATGCCGGGCGGGCGCTATCCGGCCAAGAAGATGGGCGAGGCGGGCGGCATGCCGATGCTGCTGCGCACCCTGCTGGACGCCGGCCTGATCCACGGCGACTGCATGACCGTCACTGGCAAGACCATCCGCGAGAACCTCGAAGGCGTGGTGTTCGATGAAACCCAGGACGTGATCCGCCCGGTCTCCAATCCCTTGTCGCCAACCGGGGGGGTTGTGGGACTGTGGGGCTCGCTCGCCCCGGACGGCGCCATCGTCAAGGTTGCCGGCCTGAAGCACCGCAAGCATCGCGGCCCGGCCCGGGTGTTCGACGGCGAGCAGGCCTGTTTCGAGGCTGTCGAGGCGCGCAACTACAAGGAAGGCGACGTCCTGGTGATCCGCTACGAGGGCCCCAAGGGCGGCCCCGGCATGCGCGAGATGCTGTCGACCACGGCGGCGATCTACGGCCAGGGCGTGGAGAACATCGCCTTGATCACCGACGGCCGGTTCTCCGGCGCGACGCGGGGGCTGTGCATCGGCCACGTGGGGCCTGAAGCCGCCGACGGCGGTCCGATCGGCCTGATCAAGGACGGCGACATCATCGCCATCGACGCCGACGCCGGCACCCTCGAGTTGGAAGTCGACCCGGTGGAGCTGGAGAACCGCGCCCGCAAGCTCGCCAAGGAGGAGCCGCGGGTCTCGAACTACGCCTCGGGCGCCCTCTGGAAATTCGCCAAGAGCGTCGGCCCCGCCCACCTGGGCGCGGTCACCCACCCGGGCGGCGCGGCCGAGACGCACGTCTACGCGGACATCTGATGCGCACCCTGGGCCTGATCGGCGGGATGAGCGCGGAGTCGACCACGGTCTACTACCAGGCCCTGACCCGGCTGGTCCGCGAGCGGCTGGGCGGGCTGCATTCGGCTGAGATCCTGCTGCGCTCGTTGGACTTCGCCCCGATCGCCGAGCTGCAGGCGCAGGGCGATTGGGACGCCACCGGCGCGATCCTGGCCGACGCCGCCGCCAAGCTTGAGGCCGGCGGCGCGCAGGCGATCCTGATCTGCGCCAACACCATGCACCTGAACGCGCCGCAGGTTCAGGCCGCGACCTCCATCCCGCTGATCCACATCGGCGACGCCACCGCCGTCGCGCTGAAGGCCAGGGGGGTGACCAGGGCCCTGCTGCTCGGCACCCGCTTCACGATGGAGAAGCCGTTCTACGCCGAGCGGCTGGAGGCGGCAGGGCTGGCTGTGGTGATCCCGGACAAGGCGGACCGCGATGCCCTGCACGCCATTATCTTCGAGGAACTGGTGGTGGGCGTGATCGCCGAGGCGTCGAAGGCCGCGGTTTTGGCCATGATCGACAAAGGTCGCGCGGCCGGCGCGGACGGCATCGTCTTCGGCTGCACCGAGATCGGCCTGTTGCTCGACCCCGCGGCGATGGCGGCCCCGACGGTCGACACCGCCATCGCGCACTGCGAGGCGGCGGTGGAGTTCGCGCTAAGCTAGGCGGTCCCCGAGCGCGGCGCGTCGCCCTTGTCCTCGGCGTCTTCCTCGGCCTCGGCGTCGCGGGTGTCATCTTCGGCGTGTA
>JBBQTP010000035.1:0-30706 GCA_038213205.1 Caulobacterales bacterium | reverse complement strand
CGAAGGTCCGCTTGAAGTCGGCGGCGCTCACCGAGCGGTCGCCGGCGGTGATCACCGCGTTCGGAACCTTGGCTTTGAAGACGTCGCGGATTCCGAAGACCGCGAAGCTGGCGATCAGCAGGACGATTAGGCCGGCGGCCCAGGGGGATTTCGCGAAGGCGCGAAAGGCAGTGAGCATAAATTCCCTTTCACCGGCCCAACCCCCGAGTATCGGGCGCGGGCGGCAGATGTGCGCGCCGGTATAATGGAGGCTCGTCGTGCCCCGCAAGCGCGTGACATGCGGGCCGGCTTGGCTTAACCGCGCCGCAAGCCCCGAACCTAGACCCTGTCCCGTTTTGATTGGGTCAATCAAAACGGGAAAAACGGGGTCGTCGCTTGAACTTGCGAGCACGATTCAGGGTTTGATGGTTCCATCAAATCCCATCGTGCTCTTGCCGCGAAATGAGGCGAAATGACTGCTCCGACCCCGCTGATCGCCGGAAACTGGAAGATGAACGGCCTGGCCGGCGCGGTCGGCGAGGCGCAAGCCGTCGCCGCCGGGATCGGCGCGACCACGGCGCGTGTGGCGATCTGTCCGCCGGCGACGCTGATTTCCCGGCTCAGCCAGGCGCTGGCAGGCTCCAAGATTGAGGTCGGTGGCCAGGACTGCCGCAGCGAGGCCTCCGGCGCTTTCACCGGCGACGTCGCCGCCGAGATGCTGGTCGACGCGGGGGCCGGCCTGGTGATCCTCGGCCACTCCGAACGCCGCGCGGGGTATGGCGAGACCGATGCCTTGGTGGCCGGCAAGGTCCAGGCCGCGCTCCGCGCCGGGCTGGAGCCCATCGTCTGCGTCGGCGAGACGCTGGAGCAGCGCAAGGCCGGCGAGGCCCTGGCCGTGGTGACCGGGCAGGTGACGGGATCGCTCCCCGCCGAGCTGGCCGGTAAGGCCTTCTCCGTCGCCTATGAGCCGGTCTGGGCGATCGGCACCGGCCTGACGCCCACCACGGCCGAGATCGAGGAGATGCACCGCGCCATCCGGGGCACGCTGTCGGAGATGTTCGGCGCCGGCGCGGCCCACGCGCCTATCCTCTACGGCGGCTCGGTGAAGCCCTCCAACGCCGCTGAGATCCTGCACGCCGCCGAAGTCGGCGGCGCCTTGGTCGGCGGCGCCTCCCTGAAGGCCGAGGATTTCCTCGGCATCATCCGGGCACTCTAAAGCAAGAGTCCGAACAGGCGGCAGTCGCGCCGTTCGCCGTCGCGCAGGACATAGCCGCGCAGCAGGCCCTCCTCCTGGAAGCCGAGCTTCTCGAGCAGGGCTTCGGAGCGGCGGTTGCCCAGGTGGGTGCGGGCCAGCAACCGCCGCAGGCCGTTGGCCGCAGCGAACGCCAGGACCGCGCGCATGGCCTCCAGCGCGTAGCCCCGGCCCCAGGCCTCGCGGTTGAGCATGAAGCCCACCTCGGCGCGGCGATGGCGGATATCGAGCTCGGAGAGGTCGCAGGTCCCGATGAACTGGCCGTCGCCGAGCGTCCGGATGGCCCAGTAGTAGGACTTGCCCGCCATCGTCTCGGCGGCCTGCGCGCGGACGATGTCGGCGGCGATCTCCGGATCGTCGATCTCCGGGCTGTCCCAGTAGGCCATGACCTCCGGGTCGCCCATCAGCGGGAACATGGCGTCCGCGTCCGCCTCGGCGATCGGCTCGAGCCGCAGGCGCTCGGTTTCCAGGACCGGCATGCGGGGGAGGCTGAGACTCATGACTTGTCAGTTGACTTGCATGGGGGCTGCGACGCCCTAGCTATGGCCTTGGCGCGGGCGCGGTGATAGAGCCCCCGCTTCATTTCGGTGTGGTGTAACCGCCCGAACGCAGTGGATTCGAACACGCATGCTCATTGGCCTCCTGCTCGCCGCCCAGATCGTCGTAAGCGTGATCCTCGTTGGGTGCGTGCTGCTGCAACGTTCGGAAGGCGGCGGCTTCGTCGGTGGCGGCAGCCCGTCGGGCATGATGTCGGTGCGCGGCGCCGGCGACCTGCTGACCCGCACGACCTGGATCCTGGCCAGCCTGTTCTTCATCATCAGTCTGGCGCTGACCATCCTGCAGGGCCGTGAGAAGGGGGCCTCTTCGGTCGTCGACCGGTTGAAGGTCGATGCGCTCGATCCTGCTACGCTCGCCAAGCAGAACCAGCCGCCGGCCGGCACCGCCCAGCCCGGCCCGGCCGGCAGCGCGCCCGCGCCTCTGCAGGCGCCAGCGCCGACCATCAACAACCCCTTCCTTGGCCAGACGGCGCCTCAGCAGGCTCCGGCCGCCCCGCCGCACAAGTAGAAACCAAAAAATAGCCGCCCTCTCTGGAAAGAAAGTGGGGGAGGAAATTGCCGGAGCCATTTCCGGCGACCGAATCACGGCTAATCTGGACGCCCATGGCCCGGTACATTTTCATCACCGGCGGCGTGGTCTCCTCATTGGGTAAGGGTCTCGCGTCCGCCGCTCTCGGCGCGCTCCTGCAGGCGCGCGGCTACAAGGTGCGCCTGCGAAAGCTGGACCCCTATCTGAACGTCGATCCGGGGACGATGAGCCCGTATCAGCACGGCGAAGTCTTCGTCACCGACGATGGCGCAGAGACCGACCTGGACCTCGGCCACTACGAGCGGTTCACCGGGGTCAACGCCACCAGGAACGACAACATCACCACCGGCCAGATCTACAAGACGATCATCGAGAAAGAGCGGCGCGGCGACTACCTCGGCGCGACCGTCCAGGTGATCCCCCACGTCACCGGTGAGATCAAAGACTTCGTGCTCAGCGATCCTGGCGAGGGGGTCGATTTCGTGTTGGTCGAGGTCGGCGGCACCGTGGGCGACATCGAAGGCCTGCCGTTCTTCGAGGCGATCCGCCAGCTCGGCCAGGAACTGCCCCGCGGCCATGCCTGCTTCATCCATCTGACCCTGCTGCCATTCATCAAGACGGCCGGGGAGATGAAGACCAAGCCGACCCAGCATTCGGTGAAGGAACTGCGCTCGATCGGCATCCAGCCGGACATCCTGCTCTGCCGCTGCGAAATGCCGATCCCGGAGAGCGAGCGCAAGAAGCTCGGCCTGTTCTGCAACGTGCGGCCCAGCGCCGTGATCCAGGCGATGGATTCGTCGAACATCTACGCCGTGCCGCTCGACTATCACGAGCAGGGCCTGGACACCGAAGTGCTCGACGTGTTCGGCCTGAAGGACACCGCGCCGGCGCCGGACCTCGGCCGCTGGGAGTCGATCGCCCACACGCTGAGCCACCCCGATGGCGAGGTGAACATCGCCATCGTTGGCAAGTACACGGCGCTGACCGACGCCTACAAATCCCTGATCGAGGCCCTTATCCACGGCGGTGTCGCCAACAACGTGCGGGTGAAGTTCGACTGGATCGAGGGCGAGGCCTTCGAGAACGACGAGCGGATGATCGGTGAGCGGCTGACCGGGGTGCACGGGGTTCTGGTGCCCGGCGCCTTTGGCGAACGGGGCTCGGAGGGGATGATCCGCGCCGTCCAGTTCGCCCGCGAGCACGCCATTCCCTATTTCGGCGTCTGCTTCGGCATGCAGATGGCGATGATCGAGGCGGCGCGGAACCTGGCCGGCATCAACCAGGCCTCCTCCACCGAATTCGGCCCCACCTCCGAGCCCATCGTCGGGCTTATGACCGAATGGGTGCGCGGCAACGAGAAGGAAGTCCGGGCTGAGGGCGGCGAGTACGGCGGCACCATGCGCTGCGGGGCCTATGATGCGGTGCTCGCGCCCGGCAGCAAGGTCGCCGAGATCTACGGCTCGACCACCATCTCGGAGCGGCACCGCCACCGCTACGAGGTGAACATCGCCTACAAGGACGCCATCGAGCAGGCCGGCCTGAAGTTCACCGGTCTGTCGCCGGACGGCGTGCTGCCGGAACTCTGCGAGCGCAGCGACCACCCATGGTTCATCGGCGTCCAGTTCCATCCGGAGCTGAAGAGCCGCCCGTTCAGCCCGCACCCGCTGTTCGCCAGCTTCATCGGCGCAGCGCGCAGCCGCAGCCGCCTCGTATGATAAATTGACAGTGTAAAATTATGGTGGCTTCCTCGGCGCAATGCTGAAAGGGAGACCGCAATATGCTCGATCTGTTGCTCGCGATCGGCCACCACATCCTGGTGTTCGCCCTGTTCGGCGTGCTGTTCGCTGAGCTGGTTCTGGTGCGCAAGGGCGTGGACGCGGCGACCATCGGGCGGGTGGGGCGCATCGACCTGATGTACGGCGCCGTGGCCGGCCTGATCGTGGCGGTCGGCTTCGGCCGGGCCATCTTCGCGGCCAAGGGCTGGGCCTACTACGCCCACAACCTGTTCTTCCACCTTAAGGTCGGGACCTTCCTGGGATCGGCCTGCTGTCGATCCCGCCGACCATCGCCTACATCCGCTGGCGGCGCGGCGGCATCACCCCAAACGACGCCCAGGTGGCGGGCGTGCGGCGGTGGCTGCTGGCCGAGCTGGTGCTCTTCGCCCTGCTGCCAGCCTTTGCCGCGGCCATGGCGCGCGGCTACGGCGAGTTCCCGTAGCACTAGCGCCCATGGCGACCCCGGCCGATCTGCGCCGCCTCGCGCTGGCCCTGCCGCAGGCCTACGAGGACCTCCATCGCCGCCGCCCCGCGTTCCGGGTCGAGAAGCGCATCTTCGCCATGCTGGGCGTCACCGGGAACGCAGCGTTGTTCACCTCGCTCCGTTGGGACGAGATCGCCGTGATCAAGCTCGAGCGGGAGGACCAGCTCAACATGGCCGCCGCCTATCCCGGCGCGGTCGAGCCCACCGAGACCTACGGCCATCGTGGCTGGACCTATCTGCGGCTGCCGGACCTGGACGAGGCCGCTCTGGCGAGCCTGCTGCGCCTGGCGTTCATTCACGTCGCGCCGAAGCGGCTGTCGAAGACGCTCAGTGGCCCTTGAAAAAGAACAAGATCCAAAAGGCGGTCAGGACGAAGGTCGAGAGCGCGAACGCGACCATCCGGTGCATGACCCGGTTGTAGGTCATGTGGATAAGGGAATGGATCGCCCGCAGCGCCAGATAGGTCCAGGCGACGGCCAGCACCGTCTCGTCGACCCGGCCGGCGACGAAATACATCAGGCACGCGATGTAGAAGAGCAGTGGCCCTTCCAGCAGGCTCATGTAGTTGCGGTTGGGGATCGAGACATAGCCTGGGACCGCGGCCGATTCGCCATACTTGTAGTCGTCCGGCTTGGTCTGACCCGCGAAGCCTGACTGGAAACGCCGCAGCGGTATGAGGCCCAGGACGAGGAAGGTTATGAGGGCCAGCGCCCCCATGGGTGCGAAGATCAGATCCTGACGCATGGCCGTCCCTCCAGGGTTAGCGTACAGTGTAAGCTACCCGTCCGGCTTGATCGCGACCAGCCTTTCATGCATAAGCCCGCGCTCACGTCGGCGGACCTTTCGGACCACGACCCCATTTCCACGCCCGCGAGACACTCCGATGGCTGTTCCTAAACGCAAAACGTCACCCTCGCGGCGGAACATGCGCCGCTCCCACCACGCGCTCGGCGCCAACTCCTTCGTCGAAGACAAGGAAACCGGCGAGCTGAAGCGGCCGCACCACGTCGACCTGAAGACTGGCATGTACAAGGGCCGCCAGGTCCTGACGCCGAAGGAAGACTAGAACCCCTACGCCGACAAAACGGTGATTAGAGACGCCGGCTGCAGATCGCGGCCGGCGTTTCTGATTCGGCGACTGAGTCGCCGCTCGCGAGGCCTATTGCGTCCGCCCGCGCGCCTGGACGGCCGCGCGGCGGGCCTCGACTATCTCGGGCGTCACCGCCGCATTGTGGACGACCGAGCGGGCGTGCTCCAGCGCCAGGCCGTCGCCCATGGAGAGCGCATAGCCGTCGTCGATCATCGCCTTGTAGGTCACCAGCATGCCGGCCTCGATTGAGGCCATCTCCCGGGCCAGCTTCATCGCCGCGGGCATCAGCTCGGCCGGCTCGACCACCCGGTTCACCAGGCCCCAGTCATAGGCCTGCTGGGCGCTCATGAAGTTGCCGGTCAGCGACAGCTCCTTGGCCCGGTAGGGGCCGATCACACGGGAGAGCTTCTGCGACAGCCCCCAGCCGGGCGTGATGCCGACGCGCGCATGGGTGTCGGCGAACCGCGCGTTGGTCGAGCAGATCAGCACGTCGCACGCCAGCGCCACCTCGAACCCGCCGGTGATCGCCACGCCGTTGATCGCGCCGACGATCGGTTTGGAGCAGGCCAGCACCGCGCGGGCCGGGTTCTCGGCCGGGTCCGTGGCGTTCGCCGCGCCCATACCCAGCGGGTCCGTGGAAAGCTCCTTCAGGTCGAGCCCGGCGGTGAACGCTCGCTCGCCCGCGCCTGTCAGAACGATCACCTTCACAGAAGGATCGGCGTCCAACTCGGCGATCGCCTGCTGCAAGGCCGCTCGCAGCGCCTTGGAGAGTGCATTCATCGCCTCGGGACGATTGAAGGTGACGACGGCGACGGCGTCCTGGCGTTCGACGAGCAGCATTGGCGTTCTCCGGTTGGCGGCATGAACGGATCGCGGGTTCCGATGTCAACGATCAGTGGTGGCCGGCACCATCCCCGCTGTGGTCGCCTGTTGCGTATGGCCCCCAGCTGTCATCGCCTGCAGAAGCGGACGCCGGCCGTCGCGGGAGGTGGCGTCTGAAGGTGGCGCGGGCCTCGCCGTAGTCGAGCGGCAAAGCCATATCGCCCAGCAAGGCTTGGTAGTCGGCTTCATCGAGATAGGCGGCCAGCGCCAGGGCGACGAACCGCGGGTCGAGCCTGAGGGCGTCGACCGCAGTGCGGACCTGTCCGGGTGTATAGGTGCCGCCACGGCCGTATGCCCGCGCCAGATGATTCGGCAGCTTGCGGCCGTAAGCAATCGCTGCGCTACGCAGCCTAAAAGCTTCGAGCCAGCCCATCACGACGCTCCTGTCCCCGTGACCTGAACGCATGGAGAGTCCCACGTCCAAGTCAACCGACGTTGCTCCACGCCGTGAAGCTGGCTAAGCCTCGCGCGCTCCCAGACCCAGGAATCCCCAGAGACTCCCATGACCGAGATCGTCGACATCAGCGCCCGCGAAATCCTCGACAGCCGGGGCAATCCGACGGTGGAGGTGGACGTGGTCCTGGAGGACGGCTCGATGGGCCGCGCCGCCGTGCCTTCCGGCGCTTCGACCGGCGCCCACGAGGCGGTAGAGAAGCGGGACGGGGACAAGAAGCGCTACGGCGGCAAGGGCGTGCTGCAGGCCGTCGAGGCCGTGAACGGCGAGATCTACGACGCCCTGGCCGGCTCCGACGCCGAGGACCAACGCCGCCTCGACGGCATGCTGATCGCGCTCGACGGAACACCGAACAAGTCGCGTCTGGGCGCCAATGCCATCCTTGGCGTCAGCCTGGCCGTCGCCAAGGCCGCGGCCAGTTCGGCCGCCCTGCCGCTCTACAAGTACGTCGGCGGGGTCTCGGCCCGGGTGCTGCCGGTGCCCATGATGAACATCATCAACGGCGGGGCCCACGCCGACAATCCGATCGACATCCAGGAATTCATGATCCTGCCGACCGGGCCGACGACCTTCGCAGAGGCGCTGCGCATGGGCGCGGAGATTTTCCACGCCCTGAAGGCCCAACTTCACGCCGCCGGTCACAACACCAACGTCGGCGACGAGGGCGGCTTTGCCCCCAACATCGGCTCGGCCAAGGAAGCCCTGGAATTCATCGTCAAGGCGGGTGAGAGCGCGGGCTTCAAGACCGGCAAGGATTTCGTGCTTGGGCTGGACGCGGCCTCCAGCGAATTCTTCAAGGGCGGCAAGTACGTGATGACCGGGGAGGGCAAGACCCTCGATCCGGCCGGCATGGTCGACTACCTGGCCGACCTCGTGGCCTCGTTCCCGATCGTCAGCATCGAAGACGGATGCGCCGAGGACGACCTGGTGGGCTGGAAGCTGCTGACCGATAAGCTGGGCGCGACCGTTCAGCTGGTCGGCGACGACCTGTTCGTCACCAATTCCGAGCGCCTAGCCATGGGCATCGGCAAGGGCCTGGCCAACTCGATCCTGGTGAAGGTCAACCAGATCGGCACCTTGTCGGAGACCCTGGACGCCGTCGATCTGGCGCACCGCAACAGCTACACCGTCGTGATGAGCCATCGCTCCGGCGAAACCGAGGACACCACCATCGCCGACCTGGCCGTGGCCACCAACTGTGGGCAGATCAAGACCGGCTCGCTCTCCCGCTCCGACCGCATCGCCAAGTACAACCAGCTGCTGCGCATCGAAGAAGAACTGGGCGACCAGGCAGTCTATGCGGGCGGCGCGGCGATCCGCGCGGCGAAGCTCTAAGCCACCAACGAAAAGGTCGGACCGCGCTCACCGTCCGTTTACGCCCCGCGGTTAAGCTTCCGCCCATATCCGCAGACACGCGGGTGGGGACCGGACCAGATGCGCCTTTCGATCATCCTTCAGCGTCAGCCCCGCGCGGGCTCGGCCAAGTCGACCGCGAACCGCGGCCGGGGATGGTCTGAGCTGGTGCTCGATCGCCGCCGTCCCGACAGCGCCGCGGCCCCCTTTGCCTTCGGCTGGCTGGCCGGCTGATCGCGGCCGCGCGCCGAATACCGTCCGCCGCGCCGTCACCTATTGCCGATCCGAGCGTTGCCTTGGGTGGACGCTTAGGAGCAGATTATGCGGATTATCATTGGCCTGACCGTGCTGGCGCTGGGCGCCGCCGGTCCCGTGCTGGCGCAAGCCCAGTATGCGCCGCGGGGCAGCTATGAACGCCAGTGCACTGACATCCGGATGGACGGCCAGTTCCTTAGCGCAACCTGCCGGGGCGCGCGCGGTGGCGGGCAGTCCTCAATCAACGTGGCAAGCTGCGCCAGCGATATCGGCGTCGACGCCTCCGGCGCCCTGAGCTGTGCGGGCCCTGGAGCCGTAGCCCCCGCGCCGAACTACACGCCCTCGCGCGGCTACGCGACGCCGAGCCCATATGACAGGCCCGGCTACGGCGCCCCGCAGGGCCGCCTGGGCCGAGCCGGGGGTCGCTTTTCGGGCTATCCGGAATTTCGCTCCACGGAGCAGCGCATTCGCCGCGACATCGACGACGGGGTACGCGATGACCTCATCGCGCGCGAGGATGCCGCAGATCTGATCGACCAGTTGCGCTCGATCCAGGCGCGCGAGGCGCGGGAGTATGGCGTGCACGGGTGGACCCCGTCCGATGACGCCCGCCGACGGTTCAGCCGCGACCTGGACAACCTCGAGCGGCAAGTCGAGCAGATCCGCGATGAGCCCTGAGAGCCCTGAGCCCGACCCCGGGCAGATGGTTAGCCAGTAGTTAAGGAAACCCGCGCGATAAGCATGGAATCGCTCAGGGATTCGCCGTGCTCGCTTACGTCCGCCCCTTTCTGCCGACCGTCCTGCTGCTGCTGCTGATCGCCTATTTCGGCATGAACGCCTTTACGGGCGACCGCGGGCTGTTGTCCTCCAACCAGCGCGACGAGGCCCTGATCGCCAAGACCCGCGAGTTGGCCCAGGTGCGCGCTGAGCGTCAGGATCTGGAGACCCGTGCGCGTCTGTTGCGCGACACCAGCCTTTCCAAGGATTTGCTGGAGGAAAGAGCGCGCTCCCTGCTAGGCTTCGCCGACCCAAGGGACTATGTGATCCGCATGAAGCCTTAGGCTCGTTCGCGGGTTCTAGAGGTCTTACTGAGCGATCACGGAGATACGCATGGCGCGTGTGCAGACCGGCGCGGCCGGTCGGCGGAAAGCCAACGGCGCTGAGGCCCCTCCATCCAAGGTCGCAAAGGCCGGCGCGGTCTCGGGCGGCGGCCCAAACGCCGGCAAGGATGAACTGCTCAAATACTATCGGGACATGCTGCTGATCCGCCGCTTCGAGGAGCGTGCGGGCCAGCTTTACGGCATGGGGCTGATCGGCGGGTTCTGCCACCTCTACATCGGCCAGGAAGCCATCGCGGTTGGCGTCCAGGCGGCCCAGAAGCCCGGTGATCAGGTGATCACCGGCTATCGCGAGCATGGCCACATGCTGGCCTGCGGAATGGACCCCAGGGCGGTGATGGCCGAGCTCACGGGCCGGGCCTCGGGCTCGTCCAAGGGCAAGGGCGGCTCAATGCACATGTTCTCGACCGAGGCAGCCTTCTACGGCGGCCACGGGATCGTCGGCGCCCAGGTCAGCCTCGGGACCGGCCTGGCGCTCGCCAACCGCTACCGCGACGACAAGAAGGTGGCTTTCACCTACTTCGGCGACGGCGCCGCCAACCAGGGTCAGGTCTACGAGAGCTTCAACATGGCCGAGCTCTGGAGCCTGCCGGTCGTCTATGTGATCGAGAACAACCAGTACGCCATGGGCACCTCGATCGAGCGCTCCAGCGCCGAGACCCGCCTGCACAGGCGCGGCGCCTCGTTCCGCATCCCCGGCGAAGAGGTCGACGGCATGGACGTGCTGGCGGTCAAGGCCGCCGCTGCGAAGGCCGCCGAGCACGCCCGCTCCGGCAAGGGTCCCTACATCCTGGAGATGAAGACCTACCGCTACCGCGGCCACTCGATGAGCGACCCGGCCAAGTACCGCACCCGCGACGAGGTCGATGAGGTCCGCAAAACCCGCGACCCCATCGAGCATGTCGAGGAGCTGCTGACCAAGAAGGGCTGGGCCGACGAGGCGACGCTGAAGGCCATCGACGCCGACGTGAAGCGCATCGTCGCCGACGCGGCGGAATTCGCCCGCACAAGCCCCGAGCCAGACCCGTCCGAACTCTACACTGACGTCTATACGGAAGCTTCTGAGGGAGCCTCCGTATGACTGACGTCCTGATGCCGGCTCTCTCTCCGACCATGGAGGAGGGCACCCTCGCCAAGTGGCATGTGAAGGTGGGCGATGTGGTGAAGTCCGGCGATGTGATCGCCGAGATCGAGACCGACAAGGCCACGATGGAAGTCGAGGCCGTGGACGAAGGCACGGTGGAAGCCCTGCTTGTGGCCGAAGGCGCGGAGGAGGTGAAGGTCAACACCCCGATCGCGCGCCTGTCGGGCGAGGGCGGCAGCGCCGCGCCGGCTCCGGCCGCGCCTGAACCGGCTCCTGCGCCGGTCACGGATCCGCAGCCGGCCTCGCGCGCCGAAGCCAAGGGCGATCCGGTGCGCGCGCCGGCGCCTCAGGCCGCCGCGCCCGCCGTGGCGCTGAAAGACCCGGACCTGCCGCAGGGCGTGAAGTTGGTGAAGACCACGGTTCGCGACGCCCTGCGCGACGCCATGGCCGAGGAGATGCGCCGCGACCCGGACGTGTTCCTGATGGGCGAGGAAGTCGCCCAGTACCAGGGCGCCTACAAGGTCAGCCGCGACCTGCTGCAGGAATTTGGCGCCAAGCGCGTGATCGACACCCCGATCACCGAACACGGCTTCGCGGGCCTGGGCGCCGGGGCGGCGATGGCCGGCCTGAAGCCGATCGTCGAGTTCATGACGTTTAACTTCGCGATGCAGGCTATTGATCACATTGTGAATTCGTCGGGCAAGACGCTCTATATGTCCGGTGGCCAGATCAAGTCGTCGATCGTCTTCCGTGGCCCGAACGGCGCGGCGGCCCGGGTCGGCGCCCAGCACAGCCAGGATTATGCCGGCTGGTACGGCCATGTCCCCGGCCTGAAGGTGGTCTGCCCCTACGACGCGGCCGACGCCAAGGGCCTGCTGAAGGCCGCGATCCGCGACCCGAACCCGGTGGTCTTCCTGGAGCACGAGATGCTCTACGGCCAGGAATTCGACGTCCCCGAGGGCATCGACTGGATCGTGCCGATCGGCAAGGCCAAGGTCAGGCGCGAAGGGACCGGGGTCACCATCGTCGCCTACTCCCGCATGGTCGGCTTGGCGCTGAAGGCCGCCGAGGAATTGGCCGCCGAGGGCATCGAGTGCGAGGTCATCGACCTGCGCACCATCCGCCCGATGGACATCGACACGGTCGTTACGAGCGTCAAGAAGACCAACCGCCTGGTCACCGTCGAGGAAGGCTGGGGCCCGATGGGCGTGGGCGCCGAGGTGGCGGCCAAGGTCGTGGAGTTGGCCTTCGACTACCTCGACGCCCCGCCGGCCCGGGTGCACCAGGAAGACGTGCCGCTGCCCTACGCGGCCAACCTGGAACTGCTGTCGCTCCCATCGGTCGAGAAGATCGTCAAGGCGGTCAAGGCGGTCTCGTACAAATGAGATTCTCCACCTCCGCTCATCCCGGCGAATGCCGGGCCCCAGATGGAAAGACTCAGATGCGGGCGCGCTCAGCTCGGCGGACCTCCAACCCAATTCGGCGCTTGGCGATCTGGGTCCCGGCATTCGCCGGGATGAGCGGGGGGTTTCAATGAGCGACAGCCCGTTCACCTGGCATGCCGGAGGCTGCCACTGCGGCGGCGTGCGCTTCGAAGTGTCCCTGCCGGCCACGGTCGACGCCCAGAGCTGCAATTGCTCGATGTGCGCCAAGACCGGCTTCGTGCATGTGATCGTGCCGGAGAGCCGCTTCCGCCTCACCAAGGGCGCCGAGCGGTTGGCCGAGTACACCTTCAACACCCGCGTGGCCAAGCACCTGTTCTGCGCCGAATGCGGCATCAAGGGCTTCTACCGCCCACGCTCCAACCCTGACGGCTGGAGCGTCAACGCCCGCTGCCTGGACAGCGTCGACGGCATCGACCTGCGCATCGAGGCCTTTGACGGCCAGAACTGGGAAGCCAACGGCCACAGCCTGTCTCACCTCTCCAAGGAGCCGGCATGAGCATCGATATCCTGATGCCGGCGCTCTCTCCGACTATGGAGGATGGCACGCTCGCCAAATGGCACGTGAAGGTCGGCGACGCGGTGAAGTCCGGCGATGTGATCGCCGAGATCGAGACCGACAAGGCCACCATGGAAGTCGAGGCCGTCGACGAAGGCACGGTCCAGGAACTGCTTGTCGCTGAAGGGACTGAGGGCGTGAAGGTCAACGCGCCGATCGCGCGGCTGTCCGGCGAAGGGGAGGTCGCTCCCCCGGCCGCGCCCAAGGCCGAAGCTCCAACAGCCGAAGCCTCCAATGTGGACGCGAAGCCGGCGCCTGCGCCGGAGGCCAAGGCTGAGCCCGTAGCGGCCGCTGCGCCGGCGCCGGCCGCCAAAGCTCGTGACGGAGCCCGCATCTTCGCCTCGCCGCTGGCCCGCCGCATCGCCGCGCAAAAGGGGCTCGACCTGGCCGGTGTTCAGGGCTCCGGCCCGCACGGCCTCATCGTCAAGGCCGACATCGACGCCGCCCAGCCGGGTCAGGCGAAGGCGCCTGCCGCCGCGACCGCTGGCCAAGCCGCTGTCTCGGCGCCGCGCCAGGCTCAGTCGCTGGAGCAGATGGGTATCGCGCCCGGCAGCTACGACCTCATTCCGCTGGACGGCATGCGCAAGACTGTCGCGCGGCGGATGACCGACAGCTTCCGCGACGTCCCGCACTTCCCGCTGAGCATCGACCTGGAGATCGACGCCCTGCTGGCGGCGCGGACCAAGATCAACGCCATGCTGGAGAAGTCCGGCGGCAAGGTCAGCGTCAACGACATGGTGATCAAGGCCGCGGCTGTGGCCCTGATGCAGGTGCGCGAGGCCAACGCCTCCTACACGCCCGACGGCATCGCCATGCACCACCACGCCGACATCGCCATGGCCGTGGCCGTGCCGGGCGGGCTGATCACCCCGATCATCCGATCGGCCGAGACCAAGGGTCTGGCGCAGATCGCTCTGGAAGCCAAGGACCTGGCGGAGAGGGCGCGGACCAAGAAGCTGAAGCCGGAGGAATTCCAGGGCGGCACCTTCTCGGTCTCCAATCTGGGCATGTTCGGCATCAAATCGTTCGCCTCGATCATCAACGAGCCGCAAGGCGCGATCCTCTCGGTCGGGGTCGGCGAGAAGCGGCCTGTGGCGCGCGGCGATGAGCTGGCGATCGCCACGGTGATGAGCGTCACCCTGACCTGCGATCACCGGGTGGTCGACGGGGCGACCGGGGCCAGGTGGCTCGCCGCCTTCAAGCCGCTGATCGAAGACCCGATCACCATGATTGTCTGACTGGGGGATGGTCTGAGGCACATGAGCACGATCTACGACTTCAGCGCCGAGACCCTCGACGGCAAGCCGGCCCCGCTCTCGGCCTACCGGGACAAGGTCGTCCTGATCGTCAACACGGCCTCCAAGTGCGGGTTCACGCCGCAGTACGCCGGCCTCGAAGAGCTGTGGAAGACCTACAAGGACCGCGGCCTGGTGATCCTGGGTTTCCCCTGCAACCAGTTCGGCGCCCAGGAGCCCGGCGACGCGGCCGAGATCGCCAATTTCTGCTCGCTGACCTACGAGGTGGACTTCCCTATGATGGGCAAGGTCGACGTCAACGGACCCGCGACGCACCCACTCTACGCCTACCTCAAGCATGCCAAGAAGGGCCTGCTGGGGTCGGAGGGAATCAAGTGGAACTTCACCAAGTTCCTGGTCGACCGGAAGGGTGAGGTGGTCGGCCGCTTTGCGCCCACCGACACGCCGCAGTCGCTCTCCGGCGCCATCAAGAAGCTGCTCTGATGGCGGATAGCTTCGACCTCATCATCATCGGCTCCGGGCCTGGCGGCTATGTCACCGCCATCCGCGCCGCCCAGCTCGGCCTGAAGACCGCCATCGTCGAGCGTGAGCTGCTGGGCGGCATCTGCCTGAACTGGGGCTGCATCCCGACCAAGGCGCTGCTGAAGTCCGGCGAGGTCTACGAGCAGCTCGACCATCTGGCGGACTACGGCCTCTCGGTCGAGAAGCGCGGCTTCGATTTCCGCAAGGTGGTGGAGCGCTCGCGGAAGGTCTCGGCCCAGCTCAACGCCGGCGTCGCCTTCCTGATGAAGAAGCACAAGGTCGAGGTGATCGAAGGGACCGCCAGCCTGACCAAGGGCAGTCCGGCTCCGAACGTCGTCGTCGCGCTGAAGGCCGGCGGCTCGCGCACCGTCACCGCCAAGCATGTGATCCTGGCCACTGGGGCTCGCGCCCGCACCATCCCGGCCGCGGGCCTGGAGCCGGACGGCGAGCGGGTCTGGACCTATCGCGAGGCGCTGGTCCCCAAGTCCGCGCCCAAGAGCCTGATCGTCATCGGCTCCGGCGCCATCGGCATCGAGTTCGCCAGCTTCTACCGGGCGCTCGGCGCCGACGTGACCGTCATCGAGGCCCTGCCGCGCATCCTGCCGGTGGAGGACGAAGAGGTTTCCAAGGCCGCCCACAAGGCCTTCGAAAAGCGCGGCCTGAAGTTCCGCGTGCCGGCCAACGTCAAGAAGCTCAGCAAATCCAAATCCGGCGTCTCCGTGGAGATCGAAGCCGGCGGCAAGGCCGAAACCCTGGAAGCGGAGGTGGCCATCGTCGCGGTCGGCATCGTCGGCAATGTCGAGGACCTGGGCTTGGAAGCGCTGGGTGTGAAGGTCGAGCGCACCCACATCGTCACCGACCGCCACGGCGCCACCAACGTGCCCGGCCTCTACGCCATTGGCGACGTCGCCGGACCGCCCTGGCTGGCCCACAAGGCCTCCCACGAGGGCGTCCACTGCGTCGAACGCATCGCCGGCCTGACGCCCGCCAATCTCAACGCCCCGATCCCCGGCTGCACCTATTCGACGCCGCAGATCGCCTCGGTGGGCCTCACTGAGGCCCAGGCGAAAGAGCAGGGGCTGGAGCCCAAGGTCGGCCGCTTCCCGTTCCGCGTGAACGGCAAGGCCATCGCGTCAGGCGAAACCGAGGGCTTCGTGAAGGTGGTCTTCGACGGCAAGACCGGCGCCCTGATCGGCGCCCACATGATCGGCGCCGAAGTGACCGAGATGATCCAGGGCTACATGCTGGCCATGACGCTGGAGGCCACCGAGGCCGAACTGCAGGGCGCGATCTTCCCGCACCCGACCATGAGCGAGGCGATGCACGAGGCCGCCCTCGACGCCTACGGCATGGTCCTGCACATCTGAGGCGGCCTCAGCCCACGCGGCTCAGCTCGTTATCGACGATCCGCTGCAGGGCCACGTAGTCGGTCTTGCCGGTGCCCAGGACCGGGATTTCCGGCACCCGAATGATCTTGCGCGGCACGGCGATCTCCGGCGCCCCGATCGACTGGGCGTGAGCGACCAGCGGGGCGGATTCGGCGCCCTGGCGGTCGGTGACCAGGATCAGGCGCTCGCCCTTCTTCGGGTCAGGCATGGCGACCACGGCGTGGCGGGCGTCGGGCCAGACGGCGCAGGCCAGGTCCTCGGCGGCGGTCAGCGAGACCATCTCGCCGCCGATCTTGGCGAAGCGCTTCACCCGACCCTTGATCTTGATCCAGTCGTCGTCGCTCATCGAGACCACGTCGCCGGTGTCGTGCCAGCCGTCGACCGGCGGCTCCAGGGCCCCGGCGGCGTTCAGATAGCCGGCCATTACATTGGGTCCACGCACAAAGAGCTGCCCGCCGCCGGGGATTCCTTCCACCGGTTCCAGCCTGACCTCCATGCCGGGCAGCAGGCCGCCGACGGTGCCACGGCGGTTGTCCAGCGGCTTGTTCACCGCAATGACCGGCGCCGCCTCGGTGGCCCCATAGCCCTCCAGAACCGGCACGCCGCCGAATTTCTCGGCGATTAGGTTGTGGGTCTCCTCGCGCACTTTCTCGGCGCCGCAGACGATGAACTTCAGGCCCGACAGTTCGTCCGGCTCGGCAGAGCGGGCGTACTGATTCAGGAAGGTGTCGGTGGCGAACAGGACAGCCGCGCCAGTGTCCTTGATCAGCGCCGGGATCTGCTTGATGTGCAGCGGCGAAGGGTACTGGAACGCCTTCATGCCGCAGAGGATCGGCAGGAGCGCCCCGCCGGTCAGGCCGAAGCAGTGAAAGGTCGGCAGCGGGTTGAACATCACCCAGGCCGGGTCCAGCGGGATGTGCGCCTCGATCTGGCGGACGTTGGCCACCAAGTTGCGCTGGCTCAGCACCACTCCCTTGGGCACGCCGAAGCTGCCGGAGGTGAACAGGATCACCCCGGGGTCGCCCGGCTTGCTGGCCGCCCGGAACTGCTTGGGGAAGGCTCCGGCGGCGGCCGCGAAGACCTTGTCGGCCAGGCCCACGGTGCGGCGCACGTCCTCCAGGTAGGTGACCGTGGTCAGGGTCTCCAGTGCGTCCACGAGGTCGTGCAGTTTGCCCTGCTCGATGAATCGGTGAGAGGTCAGTACGCGCTTCACGCCGGCCAGTTCGCAGGCGGCTTTCAGATTGCGGATGCCGGCGGTGAAATTGAGCATGGTCGGGGTGCGGCCGAATGCATGCAGCGCGAAGAAGGTGACGACGGCCGCCGAGCTGGCCGGCAACATCACGCCCACGCGCTCGCCGGGCTGGGTGAAGGCGGCGATCTTTCGGCCAAGCGCAAAGGCGCCGCGGATCAGGCCGAGATAGGTGAGGGGGTTGCGCTCCTGGTCCTCCAGGATGGGCTTCTTCGCACCGTACTTGCGGCTCGAGTCCACCAGGGCGTCGAACAATGTCGTCTGCGCCTGACGGGCGTCAAAGTTACGCGCCACGAGCCGTCACCTCCCAACCTGTTATTGTTGCGGCAAGCCTATCGCCCGGCGGAGGCGATGAAAAGAATGGTTACGGTGCGTGATCCCTGGGTGGCGGCGCACTCGCGGCTTGATCCCGAGGCCCCAAGCGACGATCTAGGGCCTATGGCCGTGGTCATCGACAATCTGACGGGCGCGATCCGCCGGCGTCACCCGGAGAAGCAGGCGAACCCCGAGACGCCGCTGCTGCGCAAGCCCGAGTGGCTGCGGGTGCGCGCGCCGGGCTCGGCCGGCTACAACGCCACCCGCGACATCGTGAAGGCCAACGGCCTGGTCACCGTCTGCGAAGAGGCGGCCTGTCCGAACATCGGCGAGTGCTGGTCGAAGAGCCACGCCACCATGATGATCATGGGTGAGGTCTGCACCCGGGCCTGCGCCTTCTGCAACGTCGCCACCGGCAAGCCTAATCCGCTAGACCCCACCGAGCCGGCCCGCGTCGCCGACGCGGTGGCCAAGATGGGGCTGCATCACGTGGTGATCACCTCGGTCGACCGCGACGACCTGGCTGACGGCGGGGCAGGGCATTTCGCCGCGGTCGTCCGCGCCATCCGCGCCGCCACGCCGGGTACGACGGTGGAAATCCTTACCCCCGACTTCCTCAGGAAGCCCGTGGCCGCCGCCTATGAGGTGATCGACAGCAAGCCCGACGTCTTCAACCACAATCTGGAGACCGTGCCGCGGCTCTACCTCGGGATCCGGCCGGGCGCCCGCTACTACCACTCGCTGCGCCTGCTGGAGCGGGTGAAGGAACGCGACCCGGCCATGTTCACCAAGTCCGGCGTCATGGTCGGGCTGGGCGAGGCCAAGGAAGAGGTCATGCAGGTAATGGACGACATGCGCTCGGCCGGCGTCGATTTCATCACCATCGGCCAGTACCTGCAGCCGACCCGCAAGCACGCGCCGATCGACCGCTTCGTCCATCCCGACGAGTTCAAGGCCTATGAGGAGATCGCCCGTGCCAAGGGCTTCCTGATGGTGGCCTCCAGCCCGCTGACGCGGTCCTCGCACCACGCCGGCGAGGATTTCGCGCGCCTGCAGGCGGCCCGCCTCGCCAAAGAATCGGCTGCGAAGGACGCGACGGCCTGAAGCACCACGTCACCAAGCCGCTGCCCTACGCGCCGGACCAACTGTTCGCCCTGGTCTGCGACGTCATGGCCTATCCCGATTTCGTGCCCTGGATCACCGCCATGCGGACCTGGAATGCACGCAGCCTGCCGGACGGCGTCGACACCCTGGACGCCGAGGCCGGCGTCGGCTTCTCGTTCCTGAAGGAGCGGTTCTCGACCCGCGTGCGCCGCGATGCGCCGGCCCGGCAGATCAACGTCAGCCTGCTCTCCGGGCCTTTCCGCAAGCTGGAGAACCAGTGGCGGTTCGTCCCCGCGGAGGACGGCGCGACGAGTGTCGAGTTCGACATCGATTTTCAGTTCAAGTCGAGGCTGCTGGACGCTCTATTGAAAGCCAATTTCGTCCACGCGGTCGACCGGCTGATGACCTGTTTCGAGGACCGAGCCCGGGCGCTCTACGACCCTGGCGCCAAGCCGCCGTTGGTCTAGCGGGGTGACGATCAGTCACACATCTTAATGGTGTATGGGATTTTCATCTTGCTTGTTAGCGGGTCTGCAACTCGCTTCGTAAAGAATCCCGCGGCTGCCCAAGGGTCGCGAAGGAGTTCTGGGTGCTGCTTTTTCTGCGGATCTACGCTGTTGTCTATCTCGTCCTTTATGTCGAGAGCCTGATCTTCGGGCTCACGCGGGGTAGCCACCTGACGATCATTCAGCTGATCGACATGATGTTCTTTACGCCGGTGGCTGTGCTCAGTCTCTGGTCGGCCGGTTACCGTCACCTGAACCTGCCGCGGAACACTTGGAAGATCCTGCTGTTCGCTTCGGTGTTCTGGCGGCCGCTCGCGATCGGCAACGCCGTGCTGTTCGGCACCGCGATCCCGCAGTTCCAGGCCTTCGTGGGCGGCATCACCGCCAAGATGAGCGGCCAGGACGCCCTGGCCGTGACCCTGATGGCCATCGCCGCCGTTTGTTTCGCCGGCAGTGTGGTGATTTTGCCGCCGCTGGTGGCGCTTTACCGCAACGCCTACGGCGACGAGAGCCTGCTGAAGCTGATGTCGCCGTTCCGCGCGGTTCAGGCCCCCAATCCTGAGGACCGCCTGGCCAAGATCGCGGCCGCGCGCGAGGCCCAAAACTCCCTTTAGCGAACCCGGGCTAGATCATACGCTCGCGCAGCATTTCCAGCGCCGATTGCACCGCGGCGAGCTGAATGCCCTCGCGATCCTCGATCTCGAAAAACTCATGGCGGTGGCTGAGGCCGTGATTGGTTCGGGCCGTCGCGATGTGCACAGTGCCGACCGGCTTCAGCGGCGTGCCGCCGCCAGGCCCCGCGACGCCGGTGACCGCGACCGAGACGTGGGCGTTGGAGTTCTCCAGCGCGCCCTCGGCCATCATCCGGGCCACCGGCTCGGACACCGCGCCTAGGTCGGCGATCAGGTCGCCGGGAATGCCGAGAAGTTCCTGCTTGGCGCGGTTGGAATAGGTGATGAAGCCGCGCTCGAAAACGTCCGACGCCCCGGCCACCTGGCAGATCGCGCCGGCCACCAGCCCGCCCGTGCAGCTTTCAGCCGTGACGATGCGCAGCGACCGCCCCCGCGCCTCGTCGACGAGCAGGCGGGCCAGGGTCACGATCTCCAGCGAAAACATCGGCGCGCACTCTCTTGTTCGGGGGCTCACAGGCTGGCCCGACCAGAACATCCGAGCCACTGTCCTATCAAGGCGATTCGAGTGCCCACATGACCACGCTCGCACCAGAGGCCGTCTCCGCGCGCCATCCGCCGGCCGTGCTGTTTGCCCTCACGGTGTTCGCCAGCGCCGCCCTGGTTTTCCTCGTTGAACCGATGGTGGCCAAGCTGGTGCTGCCCCGACTGGGGGGCAGCCCTTCGGTGTGGAACACCAGCCTGGCCTTCTTCCAGGTCGCCCTGCTGGTCGGCTACGGCTACGCCCACGCGCTGCAGCGGCTGAAGTCGCTCAAGGCTCAGGCGGCCGTTCATGGCCTGGCGCTGCTGGTCGCCGCGCTCGCTCTGCCGCTGCGGATCAATGAGCTGATCGGACCGCCGTCGTCCAACCATCCGACCCTGTGGTTGCTGGGCGTTCTGGCGGTCTCGATCGGGGCGCCGTTCGCGGCCCTATCGGCCACCGCGCCCCTGGTGCAGGCCTGGCACGCTCGCACGCTTGGCGCCCGCGACGGCCTGGAGCCCTACGCCCTGTATGCCGCCAGCAACCTGGGCAGCCTGCTGGCCCTGCTGGTCTATCCGGCCCTGGTCGAACCGACCCTGACTCTGCATGCCCAGCGCAACGGCTGGAGTGCCGGCTATCTCGCCTTCATCCTGCTGATGACCGCCCTGGCCATCGCCGTGATTCGCGCGCCGCAGGGCGCCATCGCCGCCCCGGGCGCCGATCCGGCCGCCGGGCCACCGATCGCCTGGCGCGAGCGCGGCGCGTGGGTGCTGCTGGCGGCGATTCCCTCCAGCCTGATGCTGGGTGTGACCACCTACCTGACCACCGATGTGGCCTCGGCGCCGTTCCTCTGGGTCCTGCCGCTGGCGCTCTACCTGGCGACCTTCATCTTCGCCTTCCAGACCAAGCCGGCGATCCCGCGCGACATCACCCTGCTGCTGCAGGCCGCCGCGGTCTCGGTCTGCGCCGCCATCCTGCCGTTCACCGCCAACAGCTTCGCCATCCAGCTGCCGATCCACCTGGCGACCTTCTTCCTGACAGCGCTGATGTGCCACCAGTCGCTGGTGGCGCGCCGGCCCCCCGCCGCGCGGCTCACCGAGTTCTATTTCTGGATGTCGGTGGGCGGGGTGGTCGGCGGCACCTTCAACGCCTTCGCCGCCCCGGTGATTTTCAACAACGTCTGGGAGTATCCCCTGGTCCTGGTGCTGGCGTGCCTGGTGCGTCCCTGGGGCGATTGGAAGATCGACCGGATGACCTGGGCGATGTTGCTCCTGGGCATCTTCGCCGGGACCTTGAGCCCGATCCTCAACACCTTCGCCGCGCCGCATATCTACGCCAGGCCGGTGATCGGCACGATCACCCAGGTCGACCTGTTCGAGATGGGCGTGCGGGTGTGCCTGGGGACCGCGGCGATCACCGCCTTCCTGGTCCGCAGCCGGGCGCTGCTGTTCTTCGCGATCATCGCCATGGTGTCGGTGGGCGCGCACGCCGCCGCCGACCGCACCGACACGCACCAGAGCTGGCGCTCGTTCTTCGGCGTGGTGCGGCAATCCTCGACCCAGGTCCCGGCGCTGGGCGGGCCGGTGCGGATGCTGAGCCACGGCACCACCCTGCACGGCGCCCAGGCGCAGACCGCGCCCTGGACCTGCAATCCGCTGGTCTACTATGCTCACTCCTCGCCGATCGGGCAGGTGTTCCTGACTGAGGAATATGCCAAGGCGCCGTTGCGGATCGGGGCGGTGGGCCTGGGCACAGGTTCGGTGTCCGCCTACGTCCGCTCGGTTGATCACCTGACCTTCTTCGAGATCGACCCGCTGGTGATCCGCATCTCCAGCGATCCGGCGCACTTCAGCTACACCACCCGCTGCGCCAAGGGTCCGATCGACTATGTGCTGGGCGACGCGCGTCTGACCCTGGCCCAGCAGGCGCCGGATCAGTTCGACATCCTGCTGATTGACGCCTTCTCCTCCGACGCCGTGCCGACCCACCTGCTGACGACGGAGGCCGTGCGCGGCTACCTGACCAAGCTGAAGCCGGACGGGGTGCTGATCCTGCACCTCTCCAACCGCAACCTCGACCTGAACGGCGCGGCCCAAGCCGTGGCTAAGGCGGCCGGCGGCCTGGCCCTGATCCAGCACTACCGGCCGAAGGAGAACGAAGACCGCGGCGGCTGGCCCTCGCCGGAGGACGCCCTGATCGTCGCCCGCTCCCCGGCCGGGCTGGCGCTGTTCGCCCACAACCCGCGCTGGCAGGCGACGGAGCCGGACAAGGTGCGGCCCTGGACCGACGACTATGTGAACCTGGTCGGCGCCCTCTATCGCCGCCTGAAGGAGAAGATGGATCCGACCGGCGAGGGCGGTTAGCCCTTTGCTTGGTCGATCTTCCTGATCGGATGACAGGTCAGCCGGGAAGCGCTCACGCGGGCGTCTCAACGCAGACCACGGCCTGGGCCATTAGGCCTTCCTCGCGGCCGGTGAAGCCCATGCCCTCGGTGGTGGTGGCTTTGACGCTCACTCGATCCAGCGCCAGGCCCAGGAGTTCGGCGATGCGGGCGCGCATGGCGTCGCGGTGCGGGCCGATCTTGGGGCGTTCGCAGATCAGGGTCAGGTCGGCCGAGATCATCCGCCCGCCCTTGGCCTTCACCAGGTCCACGGCATGGATCAGGAACTGGTCGGACGAGGCACCCTTCCATTTCGGATCGGACGGCGGGAAGTGCTGACCGATGTCGCCCTCGGCGATCGCCCCCAGCACCGCATCGGTCAGGGCGTGCAGCCCGGCGTCCGCGTCAGAGTGGCCGATTAGGCCCCGGTCGTGGGCGATCTGCACCCCGCCCAGCCAGATGGCTTGGCCGGGTCCGAACCGGTGGGCGTCGACCCCGAAGCCGGTCCGGGTGATCCGCTGTGACGCCGCCAACTGCTCGGCCATCAGGAAATCCTCCGGATAGGTGAGTTTCATCAGCATCGGGTCTCCGGCGACCATGGCCACGCGGCCCCCGTCGCGTTCGACCACGCCGGCGTCGTCGGTCGGCTCTTCACCGGACGGCCAGCGGGCGTAGGCGTCGCGCAGCCGGCCGAGCGCAAAGGCCTGCGGCGTCTGCGCCCGCCAGAGCCTTTCGCGGCTCACCGTCTCGGAAACCAGCCCGTCGCCGCGCTTCAGGGTGTCGGGCACCGGCAGGGCAGGGACCGCCCCCTCGGCGTCGGCCAGCGCCGCCAGCAGGCGCTCCACGTGGGCCCGGCTGACGAAGGGCCGGGCCGCGTCGTGCACCAACACCGGCTGCTCGGAGCCACCGCCCAGCGCCGCCAGCCCAGCCTGCACCGACTCCGCCCGGGTCTTGCCGCCGGCGACCGCCGTCCAGCCCGCAAGGCCGGCCAGCGCCTCGTCCAGTTGCGCTACACGCTCGCGGGCCACCACCACCACGACCTCGCGGGCGCCGGCCGAGAGCAAACCTTCCACCGACCAGCGCACCATTGGCCGCCCGCCCAGCCTGCGCCACGCCTTGGGCTCTCCGGGACCGGCGCGCAGGCCTTCGCCCGCCGCCACGACTACGCCTGAAAAGCTCATCAGGACCGTGTTTAGGGACGACGGATCGCTTGTCCAGTTCGCGCGGGCTTTACTGCACCGCACAAATTGCCTAAAAACCCAGCGGTGGGGATGATTATAAAATGAGCAGTTCGCTCAAGCTGAGGGAAGTCGCCGTCGCCGGCCGGGTGTGGATCGCGCCAATGACCGGGGTGTCCGACCTGCCATTCCGCCGCGCCGCGAGCCGGCTGGGCGCAGCTTACGTGGCCACCGAGATGGTCGCCTGCGATGCTTTCGCCGCGGGTCGGCCCGACGTTGTGCGCCGCGCCGCGGTGGGCGAGGGCCTGCCGCTGATGGTCGTCCAGCTGATCGGCCGCAACCCGGACCACATCGCCGCAGGCGCCAGGCTTGCCGAGCGGGCGGGCGCCCAGATCATCGACCTCAACTTCGGCTGTCCCGCCCGCGAGGTGACCGGCGCCCAGTGCGGCTCGGCCCTGATGCGCGAGCCGGAGCTGGCCGAACGGTTGATCGCCGCGGCCATCGGCGCGGTCGACGTGCCGGTGACCGTGAAGATGCGGCTGGGCTGGGACGACACCTCGAAGAACGCGCCGGAGATCGCCGCCCGCGCCGAGGCGCTCGGCGTCGCCGCCGTGACCGTGCACGGTCGCACGCGGTGCCAGTTCTACAAGGGACAGGCCGACTGGGCCGCGATCCGCCTCGTCAAGGACGCTGTCTCGATCCCGGTCATCGCCAACGGCGACATTGTCGATGGTCCGAGCGCGCGGGCGGCCTTGGCCGCCTCCGGCGCCGATGGCGTGATGGTCGGGCGCGGCGTCTACGGCCGCCCCTGGATCGCCGCCCAGCTCGAGGCGGAGCTCGACGGCCGAGCGTTCGACGAGCCGGATGCCGACACCCGGCTCGCCATCGCCCTCGATCATTTCCGCGACGCGCTCAGCTTCTACGGCCCGCGCCTGGGCCTGAAGGTGTTCCGCAAGCACCTCGCCGCCTACATCGAACAGGCGCCATGGCCCGCGAGCCCGGAGGCCCGCCGCGAGGCGAGGGGACGCCTCTGCCGCCTGGAAGACCCGCTGGCTGTGGAACTGGGCCTGACCTCACTCTGGTCCGATCCCGAACGGAGGCTCGCCGCATGACCTGGCGCACGCTCCCGCAATCGCTCGGCCTGGACACCATGGCCCTGAAGGCCGCCGCTTTCGAGCTGAGCCCGGACCCGGCCCTGGTGGTCGACGCCGAGGGCGCCCTGGTCGCCGTGAACGAGGCCGCCGAGGCGCTGTTCGGCCAAGGGCTCGGCCTGCTGGCCCGCGGCCGCTTCGGCGCCGCCCTGCCGCCCGGCTCGGCCCTGGTCTCCCTGCTCGACCGCTGCAACGAGGAGGGCGTGCGGGTTCGCGAGCGCGGGGTGCAGATCACCCTCTTCGGCCTGCCGCCCTTCGAGGCCGACGGCGCGGCCGCCCCGCTGGGCGACGGCTCGGTGCTGCTCACGCTCAGCGTCCGTGGTGGCCTGGGGGCGGAGCACCGCGGGGCCGACGCCGCCACAGGCCTGCGCTCCATCGTCGGCCTAGGCCGCATGCTGGCCCACGAAATCAAGAACCCGCTGGCCGGCATCCGCGGCGCGGCCCAGCTGCTGAAGTCCGGCGCCAAGGCGGAGGACGCCCCGCTGGCCCAGCTGATCGTCGATGAGACCGACCGCGTGCGTCGCCTGGTCGACCGCATGGAGGCCTTCTCCGACGACGCGCTTCCCAGCCTGGCGCCGATGAATATCCACCAGGTTCTCGACCGGATCCGCGCGCTGGCCGCCAACGGCGTCGCCGACGGTCTGACGCTGCGGGAGCAGTACGATCCCTCGCTGCCGCCCGTGCTGGGCGACGAGGATCAGCTGATCCAGATATTCCTGAACCTGGTGAAGAACGCCGCGGAGGCCGCCCATTCGCGAGGCGACGGACGGGGGTCGGTCTTCATCACCACGGCCTACCGCCACGGTGTCCGGGTCCGCGCGGCCAAAGGTCAGGCCCTGCGCGGAGCGCCCCTCGAGGTGCGGGTCATCGATAACGGTCCCGGCGTGCCCGCCCACCTGCGCGAGCATCTGTTCCAGCCTTTCGTCACCTCCAAGGCCAACGGCGCGGGCTTAGGCCTGGCGCTGGTCGCCAAGCTGGTCGCCGCGCACGGCGGCCTGCTCGACTTCGACTCCGAGCCCGGACGGACCGTCTTCCGGGTGCTTTTGCCGATTGCGGCTGACGAGGATCTTCCGGAATGAACACCGCCTCCAAGAAGATCTTGATCGCCGACGACGACGCGTCGATCCGCCTGGTCCTGAGCCAAGCCTTCACCCGGCTCGGCTATCAGGTGCGCGCCACCGGCAATGCCGCCACCCTGCTGAAGTGGGTGTCCGACGGGGAGGGCGATCTGGTCATCACCGACGTCGTCATGCCCGACGAGAACGTCTTCGACGTCCTGCCGCGGATCCGCAAGGAACGCCCCAAGCTGCCGGTCATCGTGATGAGTGCGCAGAACAACCTGATCACCGCGGTCAACGCCGCCGAGGTCGGGGCCTTCGACTACATCCCCAAGCCGTTCGACCTGGACGACATGACCAATGCGGCGCGCCGCGCCCTGTCGCGTCCCGCCGATCCGGAGGCCGCCCGCGCGCAGGCCCGCGCCGTGCGCGACGACCGCCTGCCGCTGATCGGCCGCTCTGGGCCGATGCAGGAGGTTTACCGCACCATCGCCCGGCTGGTCGGCGCAGACCTGACAGTGTTGCTGAGCGGCGAGAGCGGCACCGGCAAGGAGCTGGTGGCCCGCGCGCTGCACGACATGGGCCGCCGCCGTGACGGCAAGTTCGTCACCATCAACCTGGCCGCCGTGCCGCGCGAGCGGGTCGAGACCGAGCTGTTCGGCAAGGAAGACGGCGATCCCGGCAAGCTGATCGAGGCTGACGGCGGAACCCTGTTCCTCGACGAGATCGGCGACATGCCGCTCGACGCGCAGACCCGCCTGTTGCGGGTGATCGACGGCTCGGAGCCGGCGCTGAATCCCAAGACCGGGCGGCGCCCGAACGTGCGGATCATCGCCGCCACCAACCGCGACCTGCGGGGGCTGATCCGAGAGGGCCTGTTCCGCGAGGACCTGTTCTTCCGCCTGAACGTCGCGCCGCTCCGCCTGCCGCCGCTGCGCGACCGCGTCGATGACATCCCGGACCTGGCGCGGGCGTTCCTGCTGCGCGCCAACCGCGAGGGCCTGCCCTCGAAGACCATCGACGCCACGGCCCTCGACCGCCTGAAGCAGCACCCCTGGCCCGGTAACGTCCGCGAGCTGGAGAACCTGATCCGCCGCATCTGCGCCCTCTATGGCGAGGACCTGATCACCGCGCGGATCATCGAGCGCGAGCTGGCCGACCAGCAGCCGGCCGCGCAAGGCGAGGAAGGCCCGGCGACGCTCGCCCAGCTCGTCGAGCGCAAGCTCTCCAGCTACTTCGCCGACCAGCCCGACGGCCTGCCGCCCGCCGGTCTTTACGACCGGGTGCTGGAGGAGGTGGAGCGTCCGCTGATCCAGCTGACTCTATCGGCCACCCGCGGCAATCAGGTCCGCGCCGCCGAGATCCTCGGTCTCAACCGCAACACACTTCGGAAGAAGATTTCCGATCTCGGCGTCGAGATGCAGCGCGGGCGGCGCTAGGCGGAGGCGGTCTGATAGCCCGCGTAGCTGTCCTTCAGCGTCGCGTGGTTGAGCAGCATCTCGGCCACTTGCTTCTGGCCCGAGGCGTCGAAGATGCGGGTCCGCACCCAGTAGGACTCCGTGCGCCGGCTCTCCGCCAGAGCGGCGATTTCGCGGCGCAGGATGTAGTCCTCGCCGACGAATAGCGGCCCGTCGAGCATGCGGATTTCCTGGTCGGCGAACAGGCCCACCGCCGGGCCCCTCACCGGGAATTTCGCGGTGGGACTGGAGTACTCGGCCAGCACGCTGACCATCTCCAGCGGGATGACTGGGCGGCCCCAAGGCGAGGCCTTAGCGTCGGAGTACCAGGGTGAAGTCTCAGTGATTTTCGCCAGCTTCTGGGCCAACGAGAATGGGTAGAGCGCGCCCATGTGCTCGTCCGGATCCATCCGCACCCGCTCGTCTTCCGCGCCCTTCTGGCCGACGTGCAGCTCCTCCAGAATCAGCAGCTTCGCCGGCGGTCGCAGCCCGGCCATGCGTTGCTCCAGCAAGGTCGGCCCGAAGTCAGGCCCCAGGCTGGCGCTCGCCTCCAGCACCGGCGTGCCGTCCGCCTTCTCCGCCCAGACCTTGGTCGAAGTCGCCCCCAAGGCAGGGACCTCGGCAAAGGCGCGGACCTCTTCGCCCTCGATCACCATGTTCAGGTAGTGCGCCGACAGGCAGCCGCGCTCGAACCAGGCTTGGCCCCAGATCTGCGCCAGGAGGGGTGGGAACATGGAGAAGTGCGTCGGCCCCTCGATCGGCCCGGCCCGGAAGCCGAGCTTCTCAGCCATGGCGTCGTCATGGATCGAGGAATGGCCGCCGTACGCCTGATCGGCCAGCATCTGCTTGGGCCCGCGCAACGGGCCGCTGATCACCAGGGGCGTTTCGAAGCTCATCTCGGTTGTCCTAGTTCGATGGATAGGTGGCCGCCGCCAGGGCGTGGATCTCCGCCTGGTCGGCCGACAGGATGAAGCCCGCTTTCACCGAGCGCGCCAGGGCGGTATCGAAAGCCTTCAGATAGTCGTCCTTGCCGCCCGGATAGAGCTTCTTGAGCGTCGCCGCATCGTAGGGTTCGGTGGACCCCACCAGGAAACCGAACGGCCCGCCGGTGTTGCCAAAGCCGGAGAGCTTGCCGGTCGGAACGTCGACCCAGGGTGTGCGAATGCCGCCGGTCGCGTTGCCGTTGGCGTCGAGCACCAGCTTCGGCGTCTCACCGGCCTTCTCCGGCGGTGTGATCGCCATTCGCGCGGCCTTGGGCGGCGCCTGGCCGGTGCGCACCCAGCGGTCGAGGGCGGCCATCGCGGCCATGGCCACATAGTGGTGCTGTGGGGCGGAGTTGATCGCCTTGGCCATCTTGGCGCCGAACAGGTTGCCCTGCGGCGCCCAGTTGGCGGCGATCTTGTCCATCGGCGCGGCGCCGTTGTCGAAGGCGCCGACGAAGAACATGTAGTTGTCGACGTGCGCCGTCCCCGGCATCTCCCAGATGCGCAGTTTGGCGTTGTCGGCTTGGTCCGCCGTCCAGAAGCCGGAGAGGTTGCTGCCGATCAGGTCAGTCTCGGAGATCAGGGTCATGACCGGCACGCGCAGGTCGGCCCGCAGCTTGACGCCGGACGGACCGCGCCCGTTTGGCCCGCCGCGCATTGAGGCGGCCTCCGGCGCCGGCGCGCCGCCGAACCGCGAGTGGATGTAGAAGCCGTCATAGACGCGGGCGATCGGGTCGATGGCGTCGACGTAGGTGATCATGAACACCGCCGACTGGGACTCGCCGGTCGCCAGGATGTGCTTGGCCTTCAGGGGGCCCAGCACCTTGCCCGACCGCACGGCTTCGCCGGCCTGGCTGAACATATCGAATGAATATTGGTCGCCCGGATGGACGAGGGCTCCGTAGCGGGCCGGATTGGCCTTCTTCAGCGGCATGCCAGAGCCGCCCAGGCTCTGGCCGCCCTCGACGCCGACCTTCTGAGCCGACACGCCGACATAGGCGAAGCCGCTGCGCAGGAGTTCGCGGTGGCTGTAGGTCCAGTCGGGTCCTGCATCGAGGCCGCCGGTGACGTTCAGCCACTCGACCGCCACCGTGCCGTTGAAGGTCTTGGGATCAGCGGGCCGCACCACCACGATCCGCGTCGCATAGGGCGCGGCGCCCGCCTGTTCAGCCTTCCAGGCGCCGTCGGGCGTCGGATCGCCCGCCAGCTTGTAGGAGGCCGCCGTCCCGGAAATGAAATACTCCTCGACCACGTAGCCCATGGCCTTCAGATCGAAGGCGCCCAGCGACAGGAAGGGCGAGCCGGGCCCGGAGGCCAGCGCTATCGTGGGAACGACCTCTGCCGCGGTGGCGCCGCCGCCCGCGCCCAGCGCGACCGCCATCGCCAACGCCGCCCAATATCCGCGAATCCCACGCATCGACGCTTCCCCTCGTTGTTCTGAACCGGCGCTCCCGAGGCCCCGGCCGTTTGAACACAGCCTAGACCGCCACCCCCGCCTCGGCGTGACGCATCTATGCAACAAGGCTGTTGAGTTTGGGGCACAGTCGCTTAGGCTCCGGCGCAATGGTTTCGGATATTCGAGAGTGGGTCGCCGGCGCGGGGACAGGGCGCTTCTGGCGGACGCTACAGTCGCGAGGGATCCTGGGCGGCGGCTATGCGATCGCCGCGCTGCTCACGGGCGTGGCGATTCTGCTGGCCGCCTCGCCGCCGTCGCAGGGGCCGCTGGGGCCGACCAGCGAGCTGATCCTTACCGTCCTGGGTTTCAACCTGGTGCTGATCCTGGCGCTGACCCTGGTGGTAGCGCTGCGCTTCGGCGAACTGCTCGACGCCCGCGACCGCGATCCAGGCGCTCGGCTGCAGCTGCGATTCGTCACCCTGTTCGCGCTGGCCGCGGTGGCGCCGGCCGTTGTGGTGGCCCTGTTCTACGGCGTGCTGGTCAGCCACGGGGTCGACGACTGGTTCTCCAAGCGGGTCTCTACCGTGGTCGAGAACTCCGCCACCGTGGCGCGCTCCTATGTCGAGGAGCAGAGCCGTTACATCCAGGACCACGTGACCCTGATGGGCGGCGACCTGAACCGCGCCGCGCCGGGCCTGACCGCCAGCCCGATCACCTTCAACCACTACCTGGCAAACCTGGCTTCCTATCACGCTTTCCCGGCGGCCTACCTGGTGGACCGCGACGGCCGCGTCCTGGCCC
>JBBQTP010000034.1:0-30926 GCA_038213205.1 Caulobacterales bacterium | reverse complement strand
ATCCACGACGCTGCTGACCACAGCCGCGATCTGCGCCCTGGGCGGCGTGGCGCGGGCCGCCGATTCGGCAACCAACGTCGACGAGGTTATCGTCACCGCACAGAAGCGGGCGGAAAACGTCCAGAACGTTCCGCAGGCTGTGCAGGTGGTTTCGGCCACTCAGATCGCCGCCGCGGGCGTGCGCGAGTTCACCGACCTCACCAAGCTGGCGCCGTCGCTGGTGGTCCGGCCGGCGGAGCAGCCGGTGAACTCCTCGGTCTCGATCCGCGGCATCGGCACCTTCGCCTTCAGCATCGGGGTCGAACCCAGCGTCGCCATTCAGGTGGACGACGTGCCGGTGGCCTTCCAGGCCCGCGCGTTTACCGACCTGTCGGACATCGAACACATTGAAGTGCTGCGTGGCCCGCAGAGCACCCTCTATGGCAAGTCGGCCTCAGCCGGCTTGATCAACATCGCCACCCGCGCGCCCACGGCGAACCTGTCGGGCAGCCTGAACGCGCTCGCCACCACCGACAACGAATTTGGCTTCGGCGGCTCGGTCTCGGGTCCGATCATCCAGGACAAGCTCGAATACCGGCTCAGCGCCAACTACGACAAGTTCGACGGCAACACGCGCAACGTCTTCAACGGCGACAAGGCCGGCGGCCGCGACTTCTATTCGGCCCACGGCAAGCTCCTGTGGACGCCGATGTCGAACTTCACGGCCACCGCCGGCTGGAGCTACGTAAATGGCGGGACCACAGTGGGCCGCCCGTTCGTCGCGCTCGCGCCCACGGCCACGCTGCGCGGCAACCCCGCCATTCCCGCCTCGGTCTTCGCAGCGGGCATCACGGTCGGGCCGGAAAACACCCGTTTCGCCAACAACTTCAAGGCCAAGACCGACTACGAAGACAACAGTCAGTCGCTGAAGATGGAATGGGATCTGGGCTTCGCGACCCTGGTTTCAGTGACCGGCAACGATCACTACACCGAGACGGACCTGCTGGACGTTGACGAGACGGCGAGCACCTTGATCGACAACCGCCAGATCGGCGACGCCAAGTCGGGTCAGTTCACCCAGGAAATCCGCCTGGTGTCCCCCGGCGACCAGCCGCTGCGCTACACCGTCGGCGCCTTCTACGCGGACGTCGACTACGTGCGGAATTTCTCCCGCGGCCCGGTGTTCTCGCTGGCGCGCTGGTATGCGACGTCCGGCTCAAAGCAGACGGCCGCCTTCGGCCAGTTGGACTGGGAATTCACGCCGGGCACGACGCTGACGGGCGGCCTGCGCTATCAGAACGAGAAGATCGACTACACTTTCAGTGACATCCTGAACAACGCCAAGTTCGCGGGCAACGCCTCCGACGGCTTCTGGACCTATCACGCGGCCCTGAACCACCAGTTCACTAAGGACATCATGGGCTACGTCTCCTACTCGACGGGGCACAAGGGACAGACCTACGACCTGACCACCGGCTTTAACCTGAATCGCCAGCTGGCCGGTCCGATCCGGCCGGAGACCTCCAAGAGCTGGGAGGCCGGCGCGCGCACCCAGTTCTTCGATCATCGCCTGACCCTGAACCTCACTGCCTTCCGCACCGAGTATCAGGACTTTCAGGCCCAGGGGATCGAGACCTTGCCGGATGGCACGTCCAACTTCCGGCTGACCAATGTCGGCAAGCTGCGCACGCAGGGCGTCGAACTCGACTCCTCGGCCCGGCTCACCGACGAACTTCGCCTCAACGCCTCGGCCGCCCTGATCGACACCCAGATCACCAGCTTCCCGGTGGCCCAGTGCTTCCCCCTGCAGACCGCCGCCCAAGGCTGCCTTGGCGCGCCGGGCCGTCAGAACCTCGGCGGCGCGACGCCGGCCCAGGCGCCGAAGGTGAAGCTGTCGGCCGACCTGGACTACGTCCACCAGCTCTCGAGCATGCCATTGCAGCTCATCGGCACGGCGTCCTATTCCTACCAGAGCAAGGTCAATTACGCGCTGAACCAAGATCCTCAGACCGTCCAGAAGGGCTACGGCGTCCTGAACCTGACGGCCGGAATCCGGAACCCCAGCCAGCACTATGAGGTGGCGCTGTTCGTGAACAACGTCTTCAACCAGCACTACTACGCCAACATCTTCGACCAGGCCGGCACCTACAACAACATGCGGGCCACCCAGGTCATCCTGCCGCGCGACTTCAAGGCGTTCGGCGGCATCCGCGCGTCCTATTCCTTCTAGGATGGCGCGCCACCGCCGGATCGCTCGCTCCCCCGCGCGATCCGGCGGCCCCTTCTCGACGCGTCCGCGTCGCCGGCGTGAAGCACGGACAGGTTGACGATGTCTCACGCGCCGGCAGGTCCCACGTCCACCGATCCCGCCGCCGAGTTTGACGGGGCCACGCCGGCCGGCGTGAGCGCTCCGGCGCTGCGCGGTTTCGTCTTCGCTCTGTTCTTCATCTTCGGCGGCGTCACCAGCCTGAACGATGTGATCATCCCCAAGCTGAAGGAGCTCTTCACCCTCAGCTACGCCGAGGCCTTGCTGGTGCAGTCGGCGTTCTTCGCGGCCTACTTCCTGATCTCGATCCCCGCGTCCGGCCTCGTCCGGCGGGTCGGCTACATGCGCACCGCCGCCATCGGCCTGCTGACCATGACGGCGGGTTGCCTGCTGTTCGTCCCAGCCTCGGCGTCGGGCACGTTCTATGTCTTCCTGGGGGCCCTGTTCGTGCTGGCCGCGGGCATCACCACCGTGCAGGTGGTGACCAATCCGCTGATCTCCATGCTGGGCCCGGCGCGGACCGCCCACAGCCGACTCACGTTCGCTCAGGCGTTCAACTCCATCGGCACAACGGTGTTTCCCTATGTGGGTTCGCTGCTGATCCTCGGGCCGCTGGCCAAGGTGGATGTGACGTCGTTGACCGGCGCCACGCTCACCGCCTATCGCGCGACCGAGACTCACGTGGTCGTGCGCACCTACCTCGGCCTGGCTCTGGCCCTGCTGGTGGTGGCCGCGGTGGTCTGGAGCCGCCGCAAGCTCCTGCCCGAGACGCCGGAGGCAAGCCCAAGCCTGCTCAAATCCTTCGACCTGCTGACGCAGCCGCGCTTCGGCTTCGGGGCGCTGTGCATCTTCCTCTATGTCGGCGCCGAGGTCGCGATCGGATCGGTGATCGTGAACTTCCTGATCCAGTCCGACGTGCTGGGCCTGGGCGCGCAGGCCGCCGGCAAGCACGTCGCCTTCTACTGGGGCGGCGCCATGGTGGGCCGGCTGGTCGGCGGCTTCCTGCTGCGCATGGCCTCGCCGGGCAAGATCCTGGCGGCCGCCGCGGCCGGCGCCATCGTCCTGGTCCTGGTGGCGACCAACGGGTTCGGGCCCGTATCCGGCTGGGCGTTGCTGGCCGTGGGCCTGATGAACTCGATCATGTTCCCGACCATCTTCAGCCTGGCCAATGAAGGCCTGGGCCGCCGCGCGGCGGAGGGCTCTGGCCTGATCTGCGTGGCTATCGTCGGCGGGGCGGTCATCCCGCCGCTCACCGGACACCTGGCTGACCTCTGGAGCCTTCGCGCGGCGCTCTACCTGCCGGCGCTCTGCTATGCGGTGATCGGGCTCTTCGGCCTCTACGCCCGCCGGCCCGCGGTCCTCAGAGCTTGAAGGCGAGGTCTGGGTGGCCGCCGCCCAGCCGGCCGTAGGCGGCTTCGAGGCTCGCCCGAAGCGCGCGAGCGGCCGCCAGATCGGGCGGGAAGATCGCGCCCAGGCCGAGGAACGCTGCGACGTCGTCGGCCGCGTCGCCGGTACACGCCCGACCGACCCGCACAAGCTGGTTGGCCAGCGGATCCACCAGCTCTGCGCCCGCCGCCGCCTGGCGGCGCACGAAGTGCATCCAGCCCGCCACACCCACGGCGAGCCGGTCGATCGCGCGGCCTGCCATGAGGGCCTCGCCAAGGGGGGCCAGCAGCCGGATCGGCAGCTTCTGCGATCCGTCCCAGGCGATCTGCGACAGCTTGTGGACGATGGCCGGGTTGCGGAACCGCGCCAGGATCTGGTCGATGTACCGCTCCAGATCGAAGCCCGGAATCGGCGCAAGGCTCGCCGCCACGTCCTGGCGCATCAGCCGTTCGATAAAGCCTGCCAGCGCCGGATCGCCCATGGCCTCGGCGACGCTCTGATAACCCAGGCGCAGGCCGACATAGGCCAGAGTCGAATGGGCGCCGTTCAGAAGCCGCAGCTTGGCGCGCTCGAAGGCGGTCACGTCGCCGGTGAGGATCACGCCCGCGCCGGCGAAGGCCTGGGCGCTATGGCCCACATCGCCGGCCACCACCCACTGCACAAACCGCTCCCGCTGGACCGGCCAGGCGTCGGTAAGGCCCAGGCGCGCCGCCGCTTCGGCCCGCAACGCCTCATCGGTGGCGGGCGTGATGCTGTCGACCATGGTCGAGGGAAACCGCACCTCGTCCTTGATCCAGCGCGCCAAGTCCGCGTCGCCGCGGGCCTGGACGAATTGCACCACACCGCGCCCGAACCGCTCGCCGTTGCCCGAGAGGTTGTCGCAGCTGATCGCCGTCAGGCCACCATGGCCGGCGGCTCGGCGCCGGCGCAGACCTTCCGCCAACCAACCGATCAGGGTGGTCGGCGGACCCGCGCCGTTGAGGTCTGCGCGGATCGCTGGGTCAGCTGCGTCGAGGTCGCCGGCCGGCGTCAGGCTGTAGCCCTTCTCGGTGACCGTGGCGGTGACCAGCCGCACGGTCGGATCCGTCAGCCGCGCGAACACCGCGTCCGGTGCGCGCGGCGCTGTCAGCACCTCGCGGATCGCACCGATCACGCGAGCCGTGGGCTCAGCCTCCCGCTCGATCAGGCTGTAGAGTCCGTCCTGCGGCTCCAGGGCTTCGCGCACCGTGTCGCTGTGCAGCGAGACGGCGCTGATGGCGAAGTTCGGATCCTGCGCCAGCATGCGATCGAAATAGTAGGCCTGGTGGGCGCGGTGGAAGGCGCCGGGACCGAAGTGCACCACGCCGATCTGCGTCGCGGCCCGATCATAGGGCGGGCGCAGGACATCGGGCCGAAGCGCTCCCAACGTCGCCTCCCGGAGCCGGGGCGGCGGGATGGACGGGGCCGCTGAATATGACGTCATGTCCTCACTTTACCCCCTGTTCGGGGTCGTTGAAATTGGTCAAACCAGTTTGCCTCACCCAAATTCAGGAAGAGCCATGTCCCGCCCGCTGACCCTGCATCCCGATCGGCTGTTCCCGGCGGACCCGGCCGTGCGCCAGGTGGCGCGACGGCTGTATGGCGAGGTCGCGGGCCTGCCGATCATCAGCCCGCACGGCCACACCGATCCGGAATGGTTCGCGACCGACGCGCCCTTCGCCGACGCCACCAGCCTGCTGCTGGCGCCCGACCACTATCTCTACCGGATGCTCTACAGCCAGGGCGTGCCGCTGGAGGCGCTGGGCGTGCCCTCGCGCAAGGGGCCAAGCGCCATTGACCCGCGCGCGGCTTGGCGGCTGCTGGCGAGCAACATGCAGCTCTTCCGCGGCACGCCCTCGGCCGTCTGGCTAAATCATGTGTTCGCCGAGGTATTCGGCTTCGACGTGCGCTTGGACGCCTCGACGGCCGACCTTTACTTCGACCGGATCGGCGAAACCCTGGCGACGCCGGCGTTCCGTCCGAGGGCGCTGTTCGACCGGTTCAACATCGAGGTGCTGGCGACCACCGAGTCGCCGACAGATGAGCTTGTCCATCACAAGACGATCCGCGAGAGCGGCTGGGGCGGACGTGTGATCACGGCCTACCGCCCGGACCCGGTGGTCGATCCGCAGCATGAGGACTTCTGGGTCTCGCTGGAGCGGTTCGCACGGCTGAGCGGCCAGGACGTCTCTTTCTGGTCCGGTTACCTGGAGGCCCACCGGGTGCGCCGCCGCGCCTTCATCGAGGCCGGGGCCACCTCCACCGATCACGGCCACCCGAGCGCGGCCACCGCCGACCTGTCGCCGCTGGAGGCCGAGGCGCTTTACCACCGCATCCTCGACGGCGTCTGGAGCCCGGAGGATGCCGAGCTGTTCCGCGCCCAGATGCTGACCGAAATGGCGAAGATGAGCCTCGATGACGGCCTGGTGATGCAGATCCATCCGGGTTCGTTCCGCAACCACAACTCAGGCGTCTTCCGCCGCTTCGGCCGCGACAGAGGCGCGGATATCCCGCAACGCACTGACTACGTGAAGGCGCTCAAACCCCTGCTCGATCGCTACGGCAATGAGCCTGACCTGACGGTGATCGTCTTCACGCTCGACGAGACCAGCTACAGCCGCGAACTGGCGCCGCTGGCCGGCCACTACCCGGCGCTGAAGCTGGGCCCCGCCTGGTGGTTCCACGACAGCCCCGAGGGCATGCGCCGGTTCCGCGAACAGACCACCGAGACGGCGGGCTTCTACAACACCGTCGGCTTCAACGATCACACCCGCGCCTTCCTGTCGATCCCGGCGCGGCACGACGTGGCGCGGCGCGTCGACTGCGGGTTTCTGGCACGGCTGGTGGCCGAGCATCGGCTCGGCGAAGACGAGGCCGCCGAGGTCGCCCAGGACCTGGCGTACAACCTGGCCAAGCGGGCCTACAAGCTGGATGCCGTCGCGGCCAAGCCCTCGCGGGCCCAGGTCTGACGGGTCAGATATCGAGATCGATGCGGCGCCAGTCGCCGAACGGCTGGTCGGCGACGATGCGGCCCTGAAGGACCGAGACCGGCCGCTGTTCTTCCGAACGCACGAGCAAGCTGAGCGGCCCTGTTGGCGGACGCCGGCCGGTCGCGCGGCAATCGACCTGCAGCCCGGCCGGCGAGGCGTCGACGCCGAGCGTCCAGTGGCCGAAGCCGCCGGTCCGCCAGGCTTCTGTCTCCCCGTCATCCTCGTAGCAGGCCGCCTCGAACCGCCCTTCGGTTGGCGCGAAGATCGCGAAGGCGCGTGCGTCGCCCCGGCGGCCGAAGCTTTGCGCGGCGATGTTGTGCGGGATCGCCGAGCCGTCCCGCACCAGCAGCGGCGGACGGCCCGGCTTGGCGGAACGGCTGACGATCCGTCCGCCGTCGAAGCACTCTCCGGTCCAATAGTCGCTCCAGGCCGCGCCCGCCGGCAGATAGATCTCGCGCGAGGTCGCGCCGCGCGTGACCACTGAGCCTACAAGCAAGGCCGGTCCCAGCATCAGGTCGTCGCTGTCAGCCAGGCAGGCGGGATCGTGCGGGAAGTCATGGAAGGTGGGCCGCACGATCGGTTCAAAGTCCTCGTGATGGCGCCGGCTCAGGTCGTAGAGATAGGGCGTCAGCTGGTAGCGCAGGCGGATGAGATCGCGCACGATCGGCGCGACCTGCGGATACATCCACGGCTCGTTGGCCGAGCCGTCGTCATTCCAGGAATGAATGCTGAAGCGGGGCATGAATACGCCCGCCTCGACCCAGCGGACGAACAGCTCCGGATCGGGCGGCGGTCCGGCGAAGCCGCCGACGTCATGGCCGGAATTCGACACTCCGCTGAGCGCCAGGCCGAGGCCCATGCGGATGTTGTACTTCAGGCTCTCCCAGGACGTGGCGTTGTCGCCGGACCAGGTCTGGACATAGCGCTGCATGCCTGCGCCCCCGGCGCGCGACACCAGGAAGGGCCGGCGATCCGGAGCGTGCGCCTGCTGAGCCCGGCGCGAGGTCCGCAGCATCAGCATGGTTTGCAGGGGCTTGGCCTCGATGGCCGGCGCGGGCGCGCCGTGCATGGCCGCCAGGGCCTGGGGCGAGGTCACCTCGAACTCGTTGTTGTCGTTCCAAGTCGCTTCGATGCCCTGCTCCAGCAGGGCCGTTGTGACCTGGGCCGTCCACCAGGCCTGGGCGTCGGGGTTGGTGAAATCCAGATAGGCGCCGAGCCCGTCCCAGAACTGCGCCCAGGCCGGCTCGCCATCGGGCTCGCAGATCAAGAGGCCCCTGGATTTCGCCTCCTCGAACAGCGGATGGTCGTCCAGCAGGCAGGGCTTGATGTTGGCGCAGATGCGAACGCCCGCCTCGCGGTAGATGCGCGCAAGGCCCGCCGGATCGGGGAACCGCTCCAGGTTCCAGTGGAAAACGTACCGGCGCGCGCCGATCGCGGTGTAGCCGGAGGACAGGTGGAAGCTGTCGCACAGGATGTCATGGCGTCGGCAGTCCTCGAGAAATTCGGCCATCCGCGCCTGAGCGTCGGGGGCGTCGGTGTAGCTCATGGTCGAGCCGGAATAGCCGAGGGCCCAACGGGGCAGGAACGCTGGGCGGCCGGTGAGCCATGTGAAACGGCGGGTGACGTCGGCCACCTGCGGGCCCGCGATCATGTAGTAGTCTAGGTCCCCGGCTGCGGCGCTAAAACTGCGGAAAGGGCCGTGATAGTTGCTGCGCTCACAGCCCAGGTCGAATTCGCAATCGGCGTAGGTGTCGTAGAACAGGCCGAAGGCCAGGCCGGTCTCAGCGTGATGGGTGATGTAAAACGGGATGTGCTTATAGAGCGGGTCGGATGTGCGGGCGTCATAGCCCATGGCGTCCATATTGCTCATCCGGAAGCGGCGGCCGGCGCGGTCCAGCTCGCCGGTCTTTTCGCCAAGGCCGAAGTAGCGCTCAGCCGGATCGCGGACCAGGTAATGGCGAACGCCCTCGCCCCACCAGCCGAAACCATAGGCCTGGGTCGGGCGGTCGCGGGCGATGCTGACCCAGCCGTCGCCAGCGGCCATTTCCCAGCGGCACGAGAGGCCCGCCAGCCGGATCGAAACCCGCAGTCGGTCGGTGGCGACGACGAGGTGGCCATCGCTCTCAGTGATCGTGAAGTCGGGGTGCGAGAAGCCGCTGGCGTCCAGGCGATCGCGGCCCAGGTCCGGGGCGTCCTCGGCGCCTGGTGCGATGGCCCAGGTCTTCGGGCCGGTCAGCCCGCCCGGTGGCACATGCAGCACCCGGATGATGTCCGGCTCCAGGACGAAGAGCTCCACCGCGTAGCCGCTCTCCGCGGTGAGCGTCACCCGCGCGCCTTCGCGGCAGCTGAGCGCGAACTGAGGAGGCCGAGCGATCGAGGCGGTCACGCGTAGAGGCCCTGCACGTCGCGGCGCACGGGCCGCATCAGGACGAAGAGCGAGATCGCCGCCATGATGTCGAACACCCCGATCAGACCGAACAGCGGCCCGAAGCCCACGGTGTCGGCGAGCGCGCCGATAAGCAGCGAGAACAACAGGCCGCCGATCCAGCCAAACATGCCCACCAGGCCGTTGGCCCGGGCCACGGCGTCCCGCGGGAAGACGTCGGTGGTGAGCGTGTTGATCAGGCCCGAGATCATCTGGTGGGCAAAGCCGCCGACGGAGAACAGAGCGATGGCAAGATACGGGCTGAAGGCCAGGCCCACGCAGGCCGGCGCGATCATCATCAGGGCGCCGAGGACTATGCCTGCGGCCCGGGAGGTCAGCAGGCCCAGATTGGCGTGCTTCATCAGGAACGGCGAGAGATATCCGCCCAGGATGCCGCCGGCGTCGGCGGCCAGGAAGGGCAGCCAAGCGAAGAGGGCAATGTGCTTGATGTCCATGCCCCGCTCCTTGGCCAGGTAGAGCGGGATCCAGAAGCTGAAGGTCTGCCACGCCGGCTCGATCAGGAACCGTGGCACGGCCAGAGACCAGAAGACGCGCAGACGCAGCAACTGCCGGATCGGCAGCACGGGTCCGGTGGGCGGCTCGACGACTGCGGGCGACAGGGCGCGCTGTTCGGGACCAAGCAGCCGATGCTTGGTGGGCGGGTCGTAGAAGATGTACCAGGCCACCGCCCAGACCAGGCCGATGGCGCCGGTCACCACGAAGGCCGAACGCCAGCCGTAGGCCAGCGACAGCCCGATCACCACCGGTGGGGCGAGGAGCGCGCCGAGCGACGTGCCGGCGTTGAAATAGCCTATCGCTACGGACCGGTCCTTGGCCGGAAACCACTCGCTGACGGCTTTCACCCCCGCCGGGATCGCCGCGGACTCGCTCAAGCCTAGCAGGCCTCGGAAGAACGCCAGGGACATCCAGCCGCCGGCGAAGCCGTGGGCCATGTTGGCGAGCGACCAGGCGATGGCGAAGAGGGCGAAGGCGACCTTCAGGCCGAGGCTGTCAATGATCGCCCCGCAGATCGGCTGCATCACCGTGTAGGCCACCTGGAATGCGGCCACGACCCAGGAGTACTGCTGCGTCGAGAAGTGCAGGTCGTGGGTGAGCTGCGGCGCCAGGACACCCAGCGAGTTGCGCGCCAGATAGTTGAGGATCGTGCCCACGCAGACCAGCAGAACGATCCACCAGCGCAGGCGCTTGAGCGTGGTCATCGCCCGGGAACGCCAGATCGGTGGACGCGCGGGGTCACCCCGTCACCAGTTCCACATGGTTCCGTCTTCGAGACGGGCGACGGGCAACTGCTTGGGCTCGTAGGGATATTTCGCGGCCAGCGCCTCGTCGATGTCGACCCCGTGCCCAGGGTGTTCGCCGAGGAACAGCAGGCCGTCTTCGAACCGATAGTCGTGCGGGAAGACGGCGTCGGTCTCGGCGGTGTGGCGCATGTATTCCTGAATGCCGAAATTCGGGACCCAGCTGTCGAAGTGCAGCGCCGCGCCCATGGTGACGGGCGACAGGTCGGTTGCCCCGTGGCAGCCGGTGCGTACCTGCCAGACCGCGGCGAAGTCAGCAATGCGGCGCAGGTGGGTGATCCCGCCGGCGCCCACCACCGTGGTGCGGATGAAGTCGATCAACTGCTCCTGCAGCAGATCCTTGCAGTCCCAGAGCGTGTTGAAGATCTCGCCAACCGCCAGCGGCGTCGTGGTGTGCTGGCGAACGAGGCGGAACGCCTCCTGGTTCTCGGCCGGCGTTACGTCCTCCAGCCAGAACAGCCCGTAGGGTTCCAGGGACTTGCCCAGCCGTGCGGCCTCCAGCGGGGTCAGGCGATGGTGGGCGTCGTGCAGCAGTTCGATATCGGGACCGACGCGGTTGCGGACGGCATCGAACAGCTTCGGCGTATGGTTGAGGTACTTGGAGGTCGACCAGACGGTCTCTGTGGGCAGCGTCGCATCGGCCGGCTCATAGAACATCTGGCCGCGGCCGACGCCGTAGGCCTTGTCGATGCCGGGCACGCCCGATTGGGCGCGGACGGCCTTGTAGCCCAGGCCCACATAGCGCTCGACCTCGTCGCAGGTCTCGGCGATGTCGGCGCCGTTGGCGTGGCCGTAGACCAGCACGCCGTCACGGCTCTTGCCGCCCAGCAGGTCGTAGAGCGGCATGCCGGCCGCCTTGGCCTTGATGTCCCAGAGCGCCACGTCGACGGCGGCGATGGCGCGCATGGTCACCGGTCCGCGACGCCAATAGGCGCCGCGGTAGAGCAGTTGCCAGATGTCTTCGATGCGGCGCGCATCAAGGCCGATCAACAGCGGGCAGATGTGGTCCTCGAGGTAGGCGACCACGGCCTTCTCGCGGCCGTTCAGCGTGGCGTCGCCGATGCCATGAACGCCGTCAGAGGTGACGATCTTGAGCGTCACGAAGTTGCGGCCCGGGCAGGTGACGATAACCTTCGCGTCGGCAATGCGCATATCGAACTAGGTCTCTTCCGTTGCGGCCATCAAGCCTGTGGGTTCCTGTGGCCTTCTGCAATGCTTCAAGAGTCGTGCATCGGTGGTGCTTGACGGGCTTCCGCACGCTGCCGACCAGATTGGGTAGGATCAAATAATTGGTTTGTCCACTCTGGACTGACCAATTATTGCAGACGGCGGACCAGTTCCGCGGCGCCCGGCCCGCCGCCTTCGCTTGCCTGTCGTTGGCCCCCAAGGGCCTCGCCCGATCGGCGCCGAACGCGGTTCTTCGAAGGTCCGCTCAGCGTCAGAAGCGGAAAACGAACCGGTCGTCGTGTTGCTAAATCGCCTCGACGGCCGCAGATAGCGGCGATGGCATACGACCCCGCCAACCCGCCTGAAAGCGCCCCGGCCGCCGAGGCGCAGCTGCGCGAGCTGATCGGCCAAAATCGCTTCCAGGATGCCATAGCGTTCGCCGAGCGCGCGCGGGCCGCCTTTCCGACCGATCCGACCCTGGCGGGCTTGCAGGCCTATCTCTGCCTGCGGCTGGGCCGTGGCGAACAGGCGGTGGCCAACGCCACCGAGGCGCTGCGCCTGGGCGCCGACGATTCCATGACCATGCTGGTGCTCGGCCTCGCCTATCGCGGCCGCGGCCGCCACGCCGAAGCCGCCGAGACCCTGCTGGACGCCCACAGGCGGTTTCCCGATCAAGTCAATATCGCCGGCATGTTGATCGAGGAGATGGCCGAGGCGCACGGCATCGAGGCCACCCGGCCGGTGTTCGACGAGGTGTTCGCAAACCTCCCAGATCGCGATGTGGCGCTGATCTGGGCCAAGGCCCTGTTCGCCGCGGAGGTCGATGACGGCCTTCCGCCCGGCATCTTGTCAGCTTCGGTGATGTCCATATCGGACTGGCTGGCCCAAGCGGGACAGGCGCCCGCCTGGATGGGCGAACGGGAAATCATGCGGGTGGAAAATCCGCCAGTGTTCGGCGAGCCGGCCGGAGACCCGAGCCGGATCGATGCCGAGGGCTACATCCCCTATGCCTGCGCCCTGCGCGGCGCGACGATCTTATCGCACTCGAACCTGATCCTGATGCCCGATGGCGTGGTCCTTAACGACACCGTCGCCGACCCGCAGTGGGGCCAATTCCTCGACCTGCCGCACGACAAGACCGTCATCGGCCAACGCGGTCAGCGGCTGCTGCTCGACGTGGGCAAGCACCCCCTGGCCGAGATCGAAGGCGCCGTCATGCTGTCGGGCTGGGTGTCGGAGCATTTCGGCCACTGGATTCCCGAATACCTCTGCCGGCTCAGCTATCTGGAACAGCATCCGCGCTTCGCGGCGTTGCCGATCGTCGTCGACGCAGGCATGCCGCCGCAGCACCTGGAATTCCTCAGCCTGCTGGTTCCCAACCGGATCATCGAGTTGCCGGGCGGCAGCGCTCTGAAGGTCGGTGAACTGATCGTCGCCTCGCCGGCCTGCTTCTTCCCGGTCCATCTCAAGCCCAACCACACCGTGCCGCCGCAGAACCAGGGCGGGCTTCCGATCGGCGGCTTCCGCTACTTGCAGCGCCGCGTCGCCGACCGCCTCCCGGCGCCGGCCGCCCACGACCGCAAGCTCTACCTGGCCCGCAAGGCCAGCACCTGGCGCAGGCTGCTGAACGAGGACGAGGTGATCGCCGCCCTCACCGCGCAGGGCTTCGAAATCCTGTTGCCCGAGACGATGAGCATCGCGGACCAGATCCGGATGTACCAAGGCGCCAGTCTGGTCGTGGCGCCGAACGGCTCGTCGCTGATAAACGCGGTCTTCGCACCGAAGGACCTGAAGCTGCTCGTCCTGTCGCAGCGGGGCATGTTCAACTGGGGCACCTTCTACGGCCTGATGCGCGAGCTCGACTACGACCTGACCTTCTTCTGCAGCGGCCAGGAGACCGACGAGAAGCACGCCGACTACAGCATTGACGTTCCCAGCCTGCTGGCCGCGATCGACTCGCTCGCCGACTGAGGGCCGACACACTGGGGCTTGGCAGACTGGGGTTTGGCCGACTGAGGTTTGACAAGCCGGGCGACGCACGAATTAGTCCTCAGGATCGAGCCTAGGCGTTCGGGGGCGCTCGCCGGATTGCCGCAAATTTCCGGGACGGTCGCGGTGGCGTCCAGCAACCTCATCCACAGCCCCAAGAAAATCTCCGTGGCGAAGCCGCGCCTGCCGCCGCTGGCCGCGCTCGCGCCCTATATCGAGCGGATCGACGCGGCGCGCTGGTACTCCAACTTCGGGGCCCTGTGCGCCGAGTTCGAGACCCGGCTGGCGGACCGTTACGGCCTCGACCCGGAGCGCATCAACACGATCTCCAACGCCACGGTGGGTCTGACCCTGGCCCTACAGGCCGCCGGCGCGAAGCCGGGAACCCTGTGCATCGTGCCCGCCTGGACTTTCTCGGCCTCGGTTCACGCGGTGATCGCCGCCGGCCTGACGCCCTTCTTCGTGGACGTCGAGCCGAACGGCCTGCTGAGCCCGGCCATCGCGCGCCAGGCGCTGAAGGCCGGGCCCGGTGAGGTCGGCGCGGTCATGCCGGTGGCCGTCAGCGGTCAGCCGATCGATCCAGCCCCCTGGAACAAGTTCGCTGGCGAGACCGGCCTGCCCGTGGTGATCGACGCCGCCCCGAGTTTCGACGCCGCCAAGCCCGGATCGGGCCTGTCGGTAGTCAGCCTGCACGCCACCAAGATCCTCGGCGTCGGCGAGGGCGGCTTCGTGATGTCGTCCGATACGGAGCTGGTGGCCGCCGTGCGGCTGCGCGCCAACTTCGGGTTCCTCGGCAGCCGGGAGGCCAAGGTCGCCGGCGCCAACGGCAAGCTCAGCGAATACGCCTGCGCGGTGGGCCTCGCCGGCCTCGACGAATGGGACGCGCGCCGGGCGGCCTTCCACGCCGCCGCCATGCGCTATCGGGCGAACCTGGCCGACACCCCGCGCGCCACGGTGATCGAGGGCTGGGGCCCCGAGTGGCTCTCGACAACCTGCGTGGTCCAGCTGGACCACCCCAACGCCCTGGCGCCGGTGCTCGACGCTCTGCACCGAGCCGGCGTTGAGACCCGCGCCTGGTGGGGCCGCGGCATGCACAAGCATCGCGCCTTCGCCGCCTATCCGCGCCTGGCCCTGCCCAACACAGAGTGGCTGGCCGAGACCATCCTGGGCCTTCCCTTCTACATCGACATCACGCCCGAAGAGGTCGACACCGTGTGCCACGCGCTGCGCGAGGGACTGGTCCGTTGCTCCTGATATTCCCGGGCGCCATGCCCGCTGCCATCGAACGCGCCGTCCGCGCCGACGTGCAAGGGACCCCGGTGATCGGGGCCTCGTCGATCGCGGCGGACTCGGCGGCGCAGCACTATCCGCGCTGGGCCTTCGTTCCACGCTACGACGATCCCGGATTTGAAGCGGCGCTGAAGGACCTGGTTGAGGCCAGCGGCGTCACCAGCATCTACTCGCCCCACACTGTGGTCTACGATCACCTGCGCAAGATCATGCCGCGGCTATTGCCGCAGGTCGCCCTGGAGCGCACCGAACCCTTCACCGAGGAGATCGCCTCTTACCGGGCCCTCCTGAAGCGGCGCGACGCGGCCGGCGCCATCGACCACATCGCCTCGCCCACCGTCCCCGCGCCCGCGCTGACGCCGGCGGAGATGGCCGGCCTGCTGCGCTTCGCCGGGTCTGTGCCCGGGCTTTGCAGCGAGGAGAAGATTCTGGCGCTCGCCGCGGCGGCGCGGCTCGCCCCGGCCGGCGATGTCGTCGAGATCGGCGCGTGGTGGGGAAAGTCGGCCGTGGCGCTCGGCTGGCTCGCGCGGCGTTACGGCCTGGGTAAGCTTCTGTGCGTGGATCCGTGGGATCTTGGCGAGGCGATGCAGGCCAGCGAAGAGGTCAACGTCCAGACCGCCAAGTGGGACATGGAAGAGGTCGTCGCCGTCTTTCAGACCAACCTGGCGATGCTGGCCGGCGACGCCAACTACCTGCGCCTGCCCTCCCGCGACGCCGCCGGGGTCTACGCGGCCACCCGCACGGCTATCACCGAGGCTTTCGGCGAGACCCGCTACGCCGGCGCGATCTCCATGCTGCATATCGACGCCAATCATGAGCTCGGGCCGGTCCGCGAGGACGTCCGGCTGTGGGCGCCGATGGTCGTGCCGGGCGGCTGGGCCATCCTGGACGATTACCAGTGGCCGTTCGGCGACGGACCGCGGATCGCCGGCGACGAGCTGCTGGCCGCCTGGGGCGACGATGCGGCGGCCGCCTTCGTGTCCGGCACGGCGCTGTTCATCCAGCGAAAGCCCTGAGCGGCCATGCCGCGCGCCGACGACGCCGCGATCGGCGGGTTCTTCGGGCTCGAACCCGCCGGCGATCTTGGGCGTACGGCCGACTTCGGAGGGCCGCTTCGGCTGGCCTTCTGGAACGCGCGTGCGGCCCTGGCGCACCTGCTGGGCGTGCTGACCGTGCGCCGCATCTGGCTGCCGGCCTATATCTGCACCGAGGCCGCCACGGCGGCCGCCCAGGATGGCCGCGAGGTGCGGTTCTATCCGGTGGGCAGCGACCTGATCCCCGACGGCGACGTCCTCTCCCGCAATATGCGCGCCGGCGACGCGGTGCTCGGGGTCGACTACTTCGGGACACGGTCCAAGACCTTGCCGCAGCTCGCCCGGAGCCGGCGCGACGTCACCTGGATTCAGGATCGCGCCCAGGCGCTCTGGCCCGACCCGGCGCCCTGGGGCGACCACCTGCTCTACAGCCTGCGCAAGGTGGTCGGCGCACCGGACGGTGGCGTGCTGGTCTCGCGCGCCGACCCGATCCAGCCGCCCCGCTGGTCGGCCGACAAAGACGCCAGCCGCCTCGACCCCAGCCGCCTGCGGGCCGAAGATCCGCGCGGCGTCGACAACGCCATCTGGTTCCCCGCTTACCGCGCCGCTGAGGCCGCGATGACTACCGCGCCGCTGCCGATCAGCGACGTCTCCCGGGCCGTGGCCGATGGCCTCGACACCGCCGCCCTCGTCGAGCGCCGGCGCCACAACGCCGCGGCTTTGCTGAGCCGCCTCGGCGACCACGCCGTCTTCACCGCCGAGCGCCTGCTCGCCGGCTCGCCGCTCGGCGTCCCGGTGCTCACCACGGACGCGGCCGCTGTCCAGGCGCGCATGGCTGAGGGCCGGGTCTTCTGCGCCCGACATTGGGCGGACCTCCCCTCGCCGGCGGAAGATTTCCCCACCGAGCACGCGCTCTCCCAGCGCCTGCTGACCCTGCCCTGCGACCACCGCTACGACGACGCCGACATGGCGCGGGTGGCCGAGACCTTCCTGGCCAGCCGATGAGCCATCCCTACGCCAGCCCCGCCTATGCCGCGGTGTTCGAGGCCGTCGCCGCGCCGCTCTGGGTGGAGGCCTGGGGCGCCCACGTCCTGGTCCGCGAGATTCCCGGCGGCGGCCGCGACGCGCTTGGGATGTATCCCCTCGCTGCCTTCACGCCGGGCGCCGACATTGCAGTCGGCCTGCAATGGCTGACGGACCAGGGGCTGGTGTCGATCGGCCTCGTCCCCGACCCGGCGACCGCGCCGCCGGTCGAGCAGCTCCAGGCCGCCTTCGGCGTCTGCGCTCCGTTCAAGACCCACATGCTGATCGACTACAGCCGAGAGGTGCGGTTCTCGAAACACCACCGCTACGAGGTCAAGAAAGCGCTGAGCCAGGTCACGATCGAAACCGTCCCCCTGCGCGACCATCTCGAGGCTTGGCGCGGCCTCTACGGCGAGCTGGTCGAGCGCCGCGAGATCGGTGGACTCACCGCCTTTTCGCCCGAAGCCTTTGCGCGGCTGGCCGCGGTCGACGGCCTGACCGCGGTCGGCGCCTTCGCCGAGGGCGGGCTGGTCTCCATGCATCTCTGGATCACCGACACCTCCAGCGGCGCCGGCTACAGCCTGCTCGCGGCCAGCAGCGCCGAGGGCTATCGCCGCTCGGCGGCCTACGCGATCTACGACGCCTCGATCCGGAGGTTCGCGCACCTCAAGACGCTGAACCTCGGCGCCGGCGCCGGGCTCGCGTCGGGCGACGACGGTCTGACCCGCTTCAAGAAGGGTTTCGCCAACGCCGAGGCCCAGGCCTGGTTCTGCGGCGCCATTCTGGACCCAGCGACCTATGCGGCCCTCAGCGGCGGCGCGGCGGCGCCGGCCATCCCCTTCCCGGCCTACCGGTTTGCTCGGCCGGCCTGACCTAGTCCTGCCCGGGCTTGTAGAACCGCGTCTCGGTGGGTTGGTACCATTCCTCCAGGGTGGCCGGCACGCGCGCTTCCCAGCCGAGCATCTGGCGCAGGCGCGGGTCCATCTTCGCCACGCGGGCCTCGCCGAAGAAGCGGATGAAATCGAACTGCGGCTTGACCAGTCCCTTGCTGAACGTGAGCGTGATCGCGCGGCGCGGCGCCTCCGTCCGGTTCTGGCCGGCGGCGTGCCAGAGGTTGGAATCGAACAGACAGATCGAGCCGGCTTTTCCCGTCAGGCGGTGGGCGTCGCGCGCGAACGCCTCTGGCGAAGGGCGCTCCGGCCTGGCGTGGGACCCCGTCAGCAGATGCGTCGCGCCGTTTTCGAGGGTGAAGTCGTCGAGCATGACGATCAGGTTCAGGATCAGCTTGAGCTCGCCGGTGAACGTCCGCACGTCGCGATGCGGGTTCATCGCATAGGACGAAGCCTCCTTGCGGGTCACCACCGCGCCGAAGCTATTCAGGATGTACTTGCTCTGAAAGAAGGCTTCGATCTGCGCGTCGAGGTAGTAGTGGGTGAGATAGTCCATGAACGGACCCTCGAACGCCAGGACATGATGCGCCGTGCCTTCGGTGTTCGGCAGCCCGTTGCGCAGCTGCACCTCGCGGCACTTCACACAGGCCTCGTCGACCGCCGCGCGCAGCGCCTGAAGCTCGATCTCCGGCACCAGGGCGTCGAACAGCGACCAGCCCTGGGTCTGCATTTCCCCGAGGAATTCCGGCGCGCTCTTAATTTCACCGCTGGGCATATTCATCCTTGGGGCCGCCAGACATACTGCCCAGGTTCACCGCAAGACGCGGACCATGGCCCTTGGACCAGGATAGCCCTGAATCGGTGATGAAAAAGCAGATCGTCTTCATCGGCAATCGCGCCCAGGTCCTGGACGTCTGCCTGCGGGAACCCGACTGGGAGGTCGCCGCGATCTTCGCGCTGCGGGGCAGCTTCCTGGCGCGGAATCTGGCCGCCCGTCGGCTCGCCCACACGCCCTTCGCATTCGCCGACAAGGAAGAGGTCCTGCGGCAGCTGGACGCGGCGCAATTCGACATTCTGGTTTCCAACGGCTGCCCCTTCATCCTGCCTATCGCGCGGCTAAGCCGGGGGAACCGTCTGTTCATCAACACCCATCCCTCACTCCTGCCGGACCTGAAGGGGCCCCACCCGATCAACGGGTTGTTCTTGCAGGGCCACCAGGAATTCGGCGCGACGACCCACCTGATGGCGGAAGAGGTGGACGCCGGCGAGATCCTCGCTCAGGAGCGCGTTCCCCTCACGCCGGACCTTGATGCAGGCCTGGTCTACCGCCTCTCTTTCCAACTCGAGGCCGAGGCCTTCCGCAAGGCCGCCATGGCCCTCAAGGCGAGCGGCTACAGCCCATCGGGCCGGCGTCAGCCCGCGGGCGTCTCGTACTACCGGCGCGCCGCCGCCGATCAGAAAGCCGACGCTGCGCTGGAGTCCGCCGTGGCGATCGAGAAGAAGATCCGCGCGTTTGGCATCCGCTCCCTGGGCGTGGTCCTGGCGACGCGGAGCGCCGCCTACCGGGTCTTCGAGGGCTGCGCCGTCACGCACGAGGAAGCCGTCCGGCGATTTGGCCGCGGCGTTCCCGGCGAAGTCGTCCTGGAATACGACGGCAAGCTGCTCATCGAGACGCCGGACGGCCTCGTCAAACTGGTGGTCTACGAGACGCTGGAGTAGCGCGTTGAGCGGTTTGACTTCCCCCGACGGACGCTCCAGACATGCCCCATGAGCTCGCGCGACTACAACCAGGAACACCGCGATACGGCCGACAAGAAGTACTTCTACGACTTCGACGCCATCCTGCGCCGCTACATGATGCGAACGTTCGAGCCGTTCCTGGTTCCCGGAAAATCCCTCGAGCTCGGCTGCTTCCAGGGCGACTTCACGGAGATCATCGCCGAACGGCTGCCGGACCTCACCGTGGTCGAGGCCTCCGACGAACTGATCGAGCACACCCGAAACCGCCTCCAGACGAAGCCGAAATTTGTGCACTCCACGTTCGAGGCGTTCAGGCCCGCCGAGGCCTACGACTCTATCTTCCTGGTGCACACCCTGGAGCACCTGGACGAGCCCGTCGCTGTGCTGAGCGCGATCAACGGCTGGCTTTCCGAGCGAGGGCGCCTGTTCCTCGCGGTCCCGAACGCCAACGCCGCCTCCCGCCAGATCGCGGTGAAGATGGGGCTAATCTCGCACAACGCCGCCGTCACCGAGAGCGAGGCGACGCACGGTCACCGCTGCACCTATTCGCTCGACTCCCTCGAGCGCGACGTCAAGGCGGCCGGCCTCAAGATCGCCCAGCGAGGGGGCGTGATCTTCAAGCCGCTGGCCAACTTCCAGTTCGATCAGGCGCTCGCGGCGGGCACGATCAGCGAAGACTATGTCGAAGGCTGCTATCAGCTGGGGATGGTCTATCCGGACCTCTGCGCGAGCGTTTACCTGATCTGCGAGAAGGGCTGACGCGGGGGGACCGGGGCCTGCTTTCCGCGCGCGGCGCCGCCGGATTTCACTTGGCCGCGACCGCGCCCGGCGCCGCCTTGGCCGCCAGCTTCTCCTCGGCTCGCGCGCCGGCCAGGATGTTGGGCAGCGAGTAGTTTCCCTCGTGGCAGGCGTATTCGTAGATCGGGCCCTTGGCCGCGTGCATGGGCATCTCGGCCTTCCACGGCTTGGCGAAGACGATCGGATCGTCGACCGAGAACTCGTAGAGAATCTCGCTCTTCGACGTGCGCGTGAACCGCTCGGTGATCTTGGTCTTGGGCGAATAGCGGAAGCCGCCGCCCAGCGAATAGACGTGGCCCTTCACGTCCAGGTTGGTGGTCTCCACGACCAGGGTGTCGCCCTCCCACCAGCCGACGGAGTCGCCGAGCCAGGGCGTGATCGCGGCCGGCAGGTGATCGCGGTCGTTCATGCGGATGATCCGCGCGTCGTGATTCATCTCCACCAGGATGGTGACGTAGTCCCTGGTCTGCAGGATCTGGTAGTTCCCGTTGAAGCCGGTGTTCATCATCGGCGGGCCCTCGGGCGAGCCGATGGCGGTCAGGCAGCGCTCTTGGGTGTCGCGGTCCTCGATGTTGTCGAAGACTTCCGGCGCCTTGGCGGCGGCGGCGCGCAGCTTCTTCTCCGCGTCGGTGAAGGGCAGCCGCCCATCGGTCGGTTCGACGATCCACGAGGAGCGCGGCTGGCCGTTGATGCGCGCCAGGGCCAGCGGCATCTCGATGTAGTCGGTCTGCGGGGCCTCCTGAACGACCGCCGGGGCCGGCAGCTTGGGATCGATCGGCGCCGGGTCGATGATGCTGCCCGCCATCTTCTTGAACATGCCGACCATCATCGCCTCCTCCTTATCGGTGGCGATCAGGGCTTTGAAGATCGGCGGTCGCTGCAGGAAGGTCAGCGCCGTGTTGTTCCAGAGGCCCTGCAGGTCGGGCGTGCCGAACCTGGTGCGCGGCGCGTGATAGGCTGCGGCGGGGGCCGCGTCAGCGGCGGCGGCGGCGGCGGCCAAGGCGACCGCGATGGCCAGGCAGGTCAGGCGAAACATGGTGACGCTCCTCATCACTCGGCGGGTTGCAGGGGCGGGCTAAGCGCGCGTGGTAGGATCGGACGCCTCAGTCGCACGCGGATCATCCAGAAGATCAGCAAGGCCAGCGGCGCCACCGACAGGCCGATCAGCAGGGGCGAGTTGCGCAGCGGCGCGGGAAACACCTGCGGCTGGCCGAGGAACAGCGAGCCGGACGCCACGAACAGCGCGAAACACATTCGCCACAGGTGCCGGGCCAGGCGCTGGGCGCCGCTGACTCCGCCTTTCGCGATTACCCGCAGGTCGAGCACGGCGGCGAACATCGCCAGGCTCCCGAACACATAGCCGAGCGCATAGGGCTGGGTTCCGTCGACCATGCCGCGCGGATCGGCCTGGCCGATCAGGCCGAGGATCATGAGGTAGGCCGCCACGCCGAACACCGCGCCGGCCGCGCCGATCTCGAAGCGGCCGATCCGGCCCGCCCGCCGCTGCATAGTTATCCAGCCGGTGGACACCATGTAGAAAACCAACATCCCCATGGCCGACGAGAGCCGGTCCGACAGCATTGGCGAAACCACTGCCCCGATCGCCGACATGGTCAGCATCGAGACGAAGAACAGATTCCCGGCGACCTGATGGCCGCGCCCGCCCTTCTTCAGCAGGACCGCCGCAAAGCCCGAGGCTATGCCGGTGCAGCCCGCGCTGATGTGCAGCGCCAGGACCGCCGTGGTCGCCGCGCGGATCGCGAAGGGTGCGTCCGGGCTGATGAGGAGGTGTGACATGGCAAGTCTCGATCCACGCCGGCTAGAGGGCTTCACGCCGGCGGCGCAGCCAGACGGAAACCGCGACGAAGACGGCGGCGAAGGCCAGGCCGATCCACAGGCCCGGCGTGGCGACGAAGCCGGCGGGGTCGAGCTGCGCCAAGCCGACCAGCGGCGCGCGGCTCTGGCCCGGAAGCAGCGGCGGCTGATTGACGAAGGCGTGGCCGTAGACACCGACGAAGCGGGCGCCCACCAGCTTGACGAGATAGGTGGTGTTGAACGCCAGCTTCTCGACCAGGCAAAGCGCCGCGGGCGGCAAGACGGCCCAGAGGAACGGCACGCGACGCGCCCAGCCGGACACCATGATCATCCAGGCGTAGAGCGGCGCGTACCATAGGGTCGTGACGACCAGACTGTAGACCACCACCACCATGAGCTCACCGATCGGCAGCTGGGCCAGGGTCGGCGTCGCCACGCCGTGGGCCGCCAGGACGACCGAGGACCAGACGTACATGATCAGCTGCAGGGCGATGATGATCGCGCTGCTGATGACCGGCAGGACGGCCATGGGCATGAAGACCTTGGCCAGCACCGTCGTCAGATCCGACACCGGCAACGACTTCCAGAACAGCACGCTGCGGTCGCGCCGTTCGGTGTTCAGCGCGCCCAGGCAATAGACGGCCGCGACGATGAACCCGGTCAGCGCCACCGAGCCGTGCGCGAAATCGTAGGGCTGGGCGATCAGCGCTATCTGCTTGGCCAGCGGCAGCTGCAGGGTGTCCAGCCGCCGGTGGGCCATGCCGATGGTGCTGAGCAGCAGGCCGAGCAGCGCCAGCGCCGCCACCGCCGCGGGCGCCAGGTAGAGCGAGCGGTTCTCCCACAGCTCGCGCCGCACCGACCAGTAGAACGGCCGCGTCTTGTGCAGCGGCGCGGCGGGCGCCCGCGCGTGGTCCAGGTTGTCCGAGGAAGCCGTCATGCGGCGCTCCTGTGGCCGCGTGACTGCCCGTTGCGTGTCTGGCGCGCGCCGATCACCGCGACGAACAGGTCGGCGATGCTGGGGGTGCGCACCTCGCCGAGCGCGGCGAGCTGGGCGCGGTCCACGTTGTCGAACAGGAAGATCGTGCGGCCGAACACCTGGCGCTCATAGATCGGCTTCAGCGCCTGGGCGGCGGCGGCCTGCTCGGGCAGCACCATCACCTCGGCGTAGCGCGCCTCGAAATCCTCCATGGAGGACTCCAGCACGATCTTGCCGTCGTCGATGAAGGCCAGGTCCGTGAGGATGTGCTGAATCTCTTCGACCTGATGGGTGGTCACAATGATGGTGCGGGTCTTGTCGAAATAGTCGTTGAGCAGGGTGTCGTAGAATTCCTTGCGGTAGAGCAGGTCGAGGCCGAGCGTCGGCTCGTCGAGCACCAGCAGGCGCGCGTCGATCGCCATGATCAGCGCCAGGTGCAGCTGGGCGACCATGCCCTTGGAGAGCTCGCGCACCCGGCTCTCGCGCTTGATGGTGGTCTTGGCCAGGAAGGCCTCGGCCTTGGCGCGGTCGAAGCGCGGATGCACCCCACCCACATAGTCCAGCGCCTGGGAGACCTTCATCCAGCGCGGCAGCACGGCGACGTCGGCGACGAAGCAAACGTCGGCCATCAAGGCGTCGCGCTCGGTCCAAGGATCGCGGCCCAGCACCGTCAGCTGGCCCTCGAACGAGGTCAGCCCGAGGATGGCGTTGAGCGCCGTCGACTTGCCGGCGCCGTTGGGGCCGATCAGGCCCAGGATGCGGCCCTCCTCGACCTTCAGGTCGATGCCCTCCAGGGCCACCTTGTTCTTGTAGGCCTTGCGCAGGCCGCGGGCGTCGATGCAGGCCATGTCAGCCCTCCCCCTCTGTCTTCCTGGCGTCTATCTTCGTGGCGGCCAGCAGTTGCTTGGGCGTCAGGCCCAGGCGCTCGATGGTGGCGGCGATGTCGGGCCATTGGTCTGTCAGGAACCGGTCGCGCTCGGCCTTCAGCAGCAGCGCGCGCGCGCCGGGATTGATGAACAAGCCGAGGCCCCGGCGCTTCTCGACCAGCTGCTCATCGACAAGCTGTTCGTAGCCCTTCAGCACGGTCAGCGGATTGACCCGGTATTCGGCGGCGACATTGCGCACCGACGGCAGCGGATCGCCCTCGTTCAGAACGCCGTCGAGGATCATCGCCACCACCCGGTCGCGGAGTTGCCGATAGATCGGCTGGCTGTCGTTCCACTCACGATCCATCTCGTCGTCCGAAAACCCCTCGAGCCCGCGGGCGTCGTCGCTTAAAGTGCTATAGCGCAATGGTGTTCTATATGACCAACACACTTCCGTCAATACCGCTGCCATTCGATCCCGGCCTGCACGCCGCTAGGCGCCGGACCGGACCGCGGCTACGTTTTCGGTAACGCCAGCGAAGGGACCGACGTGCCGGACGACAGACCTCAGATCCGACTGAAGCCCGTGCCCGGCTCGACCACCGGGCGGCCGATCATGGTTCTGCTCGACCTGCTGGGCCGCCGCTGGGCGTTGCGGGTCATCTGGGAGCTGCGCGGCGAGCCCCTGACCTCGCGGGCCCTGCGTGAGGCCTGCGACGACGTCTCGCCCACCGTCCTGCAGACCCGTATCGGCGAGCTGCGCGAGGCGCAGATCATCGGCCACGAAAAGGCCGGCGGCTATCAGCTCACCGAACTCGGACGCGAGCTGTTGACCGCCGTCACGCCGCTGTATGATTTCGCCGACCGTTGGGCGCGAAAGACCGCGCCCAAGCCCTGAGAGCCTCCAACGAGCCGAGACCCATACGCACCCTACCCTCTCCCCGCATGGGGACGGGACGCCAAGCGCTGACCGCCCCGCGCTGCATGTCGATCGGTTCTAGGCCTTGGGCTTGCCGGCGCCGGCCCGGAACAGCATCGCCATCAGGCCGAGAAACGGCAGCACCGACAAGGCGTCGGCGTAGTGGCCGCCGAGGAACGGGTTCACGCCTTCCATCAGCTTGGTGATGTCGCGGTCGAAGTTGCCGAGCACGCCCGCCGAAAACGCAATGCCGATGCCGGCGATGGCGCCGCCGGCGATGTAGCCTGAGGCCATCAGCACGCCGGGACTGCGGTCGGATTCCGCGACCAGCTCGGCCTCGGTCATGTCCGCGGTATGGGCCAGGCTGCGGCCGCGACGGTCCACCAGCCAGCGCACCGCGCCGCCGACAAAGATCGGCAGCGACGACGAGATCGGCAGGTAGACGCCGACAGCGAACGGCAGAGCGGGAATGGCGCACATCTCCAGCACGACGGCGATCATCACGCCGAGCAACACCAGGGCCCAGGGCAGTTGCTGACTGAGGATGCCCTTGATGATGTAGCTCATCAGGGTGGCCTTCGGCGCGTCGTACTTCGTCACCGTCGTGCCGTCCGGCCGGACCTTCACGTGGCCGTTGATGCCCGGGTCGACGAGGTAGGCCGCGGTGCCGTCGTTGCGCACCAGATAGCGCGTGGCCGCGCCGCCCGACGGGTCGGACTTCTGCCAGACGTGATAGACGCCGGCGTCCTGCCCGTGCTGCGAGCCCTTCAGCGCTTCGGCAGGCAGGGCCGCGGCGGCGGCCGGCGTCATCACCGCGGCGGCCGGCGCCTGGGGCACGTAGACCGTGGCCGCCTGGTTCAGGGCCAGCAGGATCGGGCCGAGCGCCAGGGCGGAACACAGGGCGCCGATCATGATCGCCAGCTGCTGCGCGCGCGGCGTCGCGCCGATCAGGAAGCCGGTCTTCAGGTCCTGCGAGGTGGTGCCGCCGTTCGACGAGGCGATGCAGACGATCCCGCCGACCGACAGCGCGGTGACGAAATAGGTCGGCCCCGTCCAGCCCAGCAGCAGGAAGATCAGGCAGGTGAGCAGCAGGGTCGCCACGGTCATGCCGCTGATCGGGTTGGACGAGGAGCCGACCTGGCCGGTAAGCCGCGAGGACACGGTCACGAACATGAAGCCGAACAGCACGATCAGCAGGGCGCCGGCGATATTCATGTGCAGCGAGGGTGACAACAGGATCGCCGCGACCAGCACGATCACGCCCAGGCCCACCCACTTCAGCGACAGGTCGCGGTCGGTGCGCGGCACGTCCGCGTCGGCCGGCGCGGCGCCGCGCTTGACGCCGACGTCGCCGAGCCCGGCTTTCAGGCTGGCCCAGATGGTCGGCATGGCCCGCGCGAGGCTGATGAGCCCGCCGGCGGTCACCGCACCCGCGCCGATATAGAGGATGTAGGCGCTGCGGATTTCGCCGGGCGACATTCCGGAGATCGGGACCTTGCCGGGCGGAATGATCACCCCGGACGCCGCACCGAAGAACTGGATTGCCGGGATCAGCACAAGGTAGGCCAGCACGCCGCCGGCCGCCATGGTCGAGGATATCCTCGGGCCGATAATATAGCCGACGCCCAGCAGCTCCGGCGAGATCTCCGCGGCGATCGAAGCCTTGGCCAACGGCGCGCCGAAGATCGCTTCCGGCGTGTCCTTCCACAGCTTGAAGGCGCCCTCCGCCAGCTTGTAGACTAGGCCCAGGCCGAAGCCCGCGACGATGGTCCGCGCCCCGGCCGACACCTGTGCCTCGGTCTGGGCAGAGCTGGCCTCGTGGCCGAGCGCATGCTCCTCGCGCGTCGCGCCGGCCTTCAGTACCTCGGCGCAGGCGGTGCCCTCCGGATATTTCAGGATGCCGTGCTGCTCGACGATCAGCGCGCGGCGCAGCGGGATCATCATCAATATGCCCAGCAGTCCGCCCAACACGGCCACCAGCATCACCCGGGCGATCTCCATGTCGAAGCCCAGGATCATGATCGCCGGCATGGTGACGCCGAGGCCAAACGCGATGCTCTCGCCCGCCGAGCCCGCCGTCTGAACGATGTTGTTCTGCAGGATCGAGGCCTTGGCGATACCCAGGCGCTGCAACAGCCGGAAGAGGGTGATCGAGATCACCGCCACGGGGATCGAGGCCGAGACCGTCAGGCCCACCTTCAGCACCAGGTAGAGCGACGAAGCGCCGAACACCACGCCCAGCAGGGCCCCGATGATCAGGTGCAGGACGGTGAACTCGGGCAGCACCACGTTCGCGGGAATGAACGGGTGGAAGATGGCCTTGGCAGGCGCCTGGCGCACCGGCTTCACAATCGTATCGGTCACTCAATGTCTCCCCGCACAGGGGCCTGACTAGATCATTTGATGGCGCCGACCGCTAGGCGCCGCGGCGCGCTGGGCACCCGGCATTAACGCATCCCGCGTCAGCATGGGGTGTGATCACCTCCGCCAGCCCCTCGCCGAACCTCATGCTCGTCCTGGGCGCGGACGACGCTGCCGCCTCGCCTACCCGGCCGAAGTCGTCGTTCGACGCCGCTGCCGCGGCGGCGGCCGACAAGAAGCTCGCGGGCATGCGCGAAGCCGTGGCCAAGCTCAAGACGCTGGGGAACACCGCCAAGTCGACCGGCTCGGAGATCGCCCGCCAGAAGCTCGAGGCCCTGAAGCAGCGGCTGAAGATGCTGATGATGATGGGCGGCGATCCGAAGGCCGTCGCCCGGGAAGCCGCCCAGATCGCCAAGGAGATCGGCCAGGCCGCCAAGGACTACGCCGCCTCCGCCGGCGGCGCACCGGCCGCGGGCGCCGACGCCACCCCACCACCTGAAACCGCAGCGGACGCCAATGCGCCGGTCGCAAAGCCGACTGCAGAGGGCGCGACGCCGGAGAAGCCTGACGAGAACCCGCTCGCGACGACGACGGCTGGGGCGAAGGCCGCCGATCCGCCCCTCCTAGGCGCGCCGAAGGCTGACGGCGCGTCCCGCGACAAGGCTACGGTGAAAACCGGCGCTCCAGCCCCCGCAGGACCGTCCGGCCCGGACCCGGTGATCACTGAGGCCAAGCTATTGGCCGCCCAGGCCAAGGCGATCCTCAAGGCGGCCCTGGAGCGCGCCAAGCACCAGCACGCGGACCCCGCCGAGCTGAAGGAAGATCAGGACAAGATGAACGCCGCCGACAAGGACGTCGCCGACGCGGCCAAGGCGGTCGCCGCGGCCGATGCGCCGACCGCCTATTCCGCTTCCGGCCAGGGCGTCGACACGCCGTCGTCCGCCGAGCCCGCGGTATCCGTCCGCGCCTGAGGCCGGCCTTCCCTCGCGTCCGGCTTGCCCCTGCCCGACGGCGAGTTCACGGTACCCCCAAAGCCAGGGAGGCGATGATGAACGCGGCCACGAAAATCAGTGCGGACCCGTCCGCGCGCATGGCGGCGGTGCTCGCCGCCCAGAAGGCCGCCCACATCCGTGAGGGCGCGCCCAGCGCCGAACTCAGGATCGCCCGGATCGACCGCTGCATCGCACTGCTTATCAAGCACAACGCCGCCATCATCGCCGCGCTCAACGCCGACTTCGGGAGCCGCGCCGCGGAGGTCAGCGGGATAACCGACGTGGCCGGCTCCATCGGGCCGCTGCAGCACGCCAAGGCCCATCTGAAGGCCTGGATGAAGCCGGAGAAGCGCAAGCCGACGCCCGCCCTGCTCGGCCTGCTGGGCGCCAAGGCCACGGTCCAGTTCCAACCCAAGGGGACCATCGGCATCATCAGTCCCTGGAACTTCCCGATGAACCTGACCTTCGCGCCGCTGGCGGGCGTGCTGGCGGCCGGCAACCGGGCGATGATCAAGCCGTCGGAATATACGCCCGCCACCTCCGAACTGATGGCCAAGATGTTCGCCGAGGTGTTCTCGGAGGAAGAGATCGCCGTCTTCCCCGGCGGGCCCGAGGTCGGCCAGGCCTTCTCCGAGCTGGCCTTTGACCACCTGGTGTTCACCGGCGCCACGGCCATCGCCCGCCACGTCATGAAGGCCGCTGCCAGGAACCTGGTGCCTGTCACCCTCGAGCTCGGCGGCAAGAGCCCGGTCATCATCGGCCGCTCGGCCGACATGGCCACCACGGCGGCCCGCGTGATGGCCGGCAAGACCATGAACGCCGGCCAGATCTGCCTGGCCCCCGACTACGTGCTGGCGCCCAAGGATCAGCTCGCCGCCTTCGTGAGCAACGCCACCTCGGCGGTGAACACCATGTTCCCGACCATCAAGGACAACCCCGACTACACCGCCGTGATCGCCGAGCGGCACTACGAGCGGATCAAGGGCTACGTCGATGACGCGCGGGCCAAGGGCGCCGAGATCATCGTGATCAACCCGGCCGGCGAGGATTTCAGCCAGCAGGAGCACCGCAAGATCCCGCCGACCCTGATCCTCAACCCCACTGAGGACATGAAGGTGATGCAGGAGGAGATATTCGGCCCGGTCCTGCCGGTGATCACCTATTCCTCGGTCGACGAGGCCATCGCCTACGTCAACGCCCACGACCGCCCGCTCGGCCTCTACTACTTCGGCGCGGACGCCGCCGAAGAAACCAAGGTCTTGGAGCACACCACGTCAGGCGGCGTGACGGTCAACGACGTGATCTTCCACGTGGCCATGGAAGAGCTGCCTTTCGGCGGCATCGGCCCGTCCGGCATGGGCAGCTACCACGGCGTCGACGGCTTCCGCGAATTCAGCCACCGCAAGTCCGTCTACAAGCAGCTCAAGAAGGACCTGGGGCCCATGAAGATGCTGCGCCCGCCCTACGGCGAGGGCGTACGCAAGTACCTGGCCGGTCAGCTGAAGGGGTGAGACGCACGCCCCTCCCCCTTGCGGGGAGGGGGCGGGGGTGGGGGTGCAAGCTCTGAACTCGCCGCCCTCGCGCCCAGCGCGGCGCTGACACCCCCACTCCCAACCCTCTCCCCGCAAGGGGGAGAGGGCTACCAGTCTACGGCGTCGGCCCGGCCTGCTGTTTCGGCGCCGGCCGCGGCGCCGGCGGCGGCGCGTTCGGGTCGGCGATGCCGTGGCCTACCACTTCGCCGCTGGCCAGCACGTGGCCGTCCATGGCCTTGGTCAGGACAGCGTAGTCGGAGCCGGCCTCGGCGGGGACCGTCGTGTCGATCGCGAAGATCTCGAAATGGTAGTTGTCGCCGGGCCCCGGCGGGGTGCGCGGACCGGTGTAGGGCTTGGCTACGCCCGTGTAGTTGGGGCCATAGGCCGAACCCGCTGGATTGCCGGTCGGCGCCATGCCGGCGTCGAGCTTGGTGACGCTGGCCGGGATGTTGAACAGCGTCCAGTGCAGGACCGGCGCGCCGCGCAGCAGCAGCGAATTGTCCTGCATGATCAGCACATAGGACTTTGTCGCCTTGGGTCCCTTCGTCCAGGTCAGGCCCGGGAAGATGTTGGTCCGGTACTGGGTGTTTTCGAACGGGATTTGCTCGCCCTCTTTAAAGGCGGGTGTCGTGACGGTCAGCTTGGCCTTGGCCGGCATCAGGTCGAACGCGGTGCGCGCCTCCGGCTGGCCGGGCGTCGAGCGACTGACCTGCGCCGAGGCGGCCGGCGCGGCGGCGAGCACGATGAGCACTGTGGCGGCATAGAGAACGGTCTTCATCGGGGTCCCTCCCAGGAGCCGGTTGTTATGGCTTCTTCTGATGGCCGACGGCCCAGACATAGGCCGAGACCGCCGCCAGATCGTCCGGCGACAGGCCGGCCCCGCCCATCGGGGGCATCGGGCTGCGGTACTGCTTCGGCGCGGGCACGCCCTTGGTGATCACGTCGGTGATCGAGGCCAGGCTGCCGTCGGTCCACAGCGGGCTGCTGGTGTTGAGCGGCGGGCCGATCGGGCCGCCCGCGGCGTCCTGGCCGTGGCAGGCCGCGCAGCTCTTGGACTTGAAGATCCCCATGCCGGCCGCCACCTGCGCCGCCGTCGCGCCCGGAGGCGTCGGTAGCGCTGGGGCCTCCGCGACCTGCGGGGCGGGTTCGGC
>JBBQTP010000033.1:0-31328 GCA_038213205.1 Caulobacterales bacterium | reverse complement strand
GACGACGTTGCGAACGTTGCCATCGAACTTGTTGTAGTTGGCGCTGAGCCGGTACTCGAGCTGGTCCTGGATGATCGGACCGGAGACGGAGCCGCCGACGCCATATTCGGCGTCGGTGGTGGCCAGCGCGTTGAGATTGCCCGACAGGATCGACGTCGGCCCCCGGGTCGCGATGTTGATTAGGCCCGCGGAGGCGGACTTGCCATAGAGCGTGCTCTGCGGACCGCGCAGCACCTCGATGTGATCAATGTCCGACAGGTCGGTGAAGGCGCGGGCCTGGAAGGCCACCGGCACGTCGTCCACCTGAATGGCCACGCTGGGCTCGACCCCGATGCTGAAGGCGAAGGTGCCGATGCCGCGGATGGAGACCGAGGAGTTGTCCGGCTGCTCGGCGGGGCGAACCACCAGAGACGGCGCGAGCTTAGTGATGTCGGTGAATTCGCGCACGCCGGCGGCGGCCATCTGAGTGGCCGAAACCACCTGCACAGCCTGCGGCACGTTCTGCACGTTTTCCGCCCGCTTCTGGGCGGTGACTATAACCTCTTCGACGTTGGCAGCCGACTCGGCGGCCCGCGCCGCGCCGCCTAGGGCGCAGATTGCCGCTGTTGTCAGCAGGGTGCTCGATAGCGATGTCGTCGAGAGCTAGCGCCTCATGTTTCTTCCCCAATCTCGATAAGGCGTTATGACCGCCTCTTCAAAACCGGTCCTACCATATTGGTAAGGCCAACCGCAATCACTGGTATGGCAGAATTGTGAAGCGGCGCCGGTTGCGCCTCCGTGAGAGACTTTCCCGCGGGGTAGTCCCTGCCTCGTGCTCGCTTCCGTGATTCGCGGGTGCTTGCCCGAATTGGCCTGACCAGATATGAGAGGCGCGATGGTCATGAAAGTTGAATCCGGACGACTATACGAGCGGGTCGCGCATGATCTGTCCGGCAAGATCGCCGGCGGCCTGTACGGCCTCGGTCAGCGTCTGCCTTCCGAGCGCGACCTCGCTCAGGCCTATGCCGTCTCTCGCCCGACGATCCGCGAGGCCATCATCGCGCTGGAGCTCGACGGCCTGGTGGAGGTGCGCCTGGGCTCCGGAGTCTATGTGACCGCGCGCCTGCCCCGCGGGGGCAAGGCCGGTGAGATGGACATCGGGCCGTTCGAGCTCCTGGAGGCGCGCCGGGCCATCGAGGGCGAGAGCTGCGCCCTGGCCGCCGCGCTGATCTCGGATGCCGAGCTGGACGAGCTTCAGGATCTGGTGGCCGAGATGCAGGCGGAGAACGCCCGCGATGTGGTGATGTCCGAGGACGCCGACCGCCGCTTCCACATGACCATCGCGCGCGCCTCGCAGAACAGCGCCATGGTCGCCGCCGTCGAGATGCTCTGGGACGCCCGCGCCCGCTCGCCTCAGACCCAATCCCTGAGCGTCAAGGCCCATGCCGCCGGGGTCATCCCACGGATCGACGAGCACGCCGCCATCCTTGAGGCCCTGCGCACCCGCTCGCCGGACGAGGCGCGACGCGCCATGCGCGACCACCTGACTCGGGTCCTCGATTCGCTGCTGGCGGCCACCGAGGTCCAGGAACTGGAACAGGCGCGCGCGCGCATTGCGGCGGAACGCAAGCGCTACGGCGCGTCAGCCTGAGCGGTTGTCGCGGCACAATGACCGCCCGGCCAGGGCGGCGCTTGAGGAGACGAAGATGGGCGATACACCGGACCAACGCCGGCCCGGCGCGGTGACGCGCCGCCAGGCGGTCGGAGCCTTCGGCCTCGCGGCCGCGGCGACCGCCGGGACGGTCGCGCCGGCGCAGGGCGCGGGTCTGCAGCCCGTCATCATTCGGGGCGCGGCCAGCCTGCTCTATCCGCACGAGAGCCCCACACGCGCCACGCGCGACCTCTCCGGCCTCTGGCGCTTCCAGCTCGATCCGGGCGACCGCGGCGAAGCGGACCGATGGTTTGCGGCAGGCCTTCCGAAGCCTCGCCAGATTCCGGTGCCCTGCAGCTGGAACGACCTCTTCGACGACGCCCGGGATTACTTCGGGACGGCCTGGTACGAGACCGAGTTCCAGTTGGATCCCGGCTGGCGCGGGCGGCGCATCCACCTGCGCTTCGGCTCGGCGGTCTATCACGCCCGGGTCTGGCTGAACGGCGAGTACCTGGGAGAGCATCTAGGCGGCCATCTGCCGTTCGCCTTCGAGGTCACCGACCGCACCCGCGAGGGCCAACCCAACCGCCTGACGGTCAGCGTCGAGAACAAGTTCGACCTTGGGCGGGTGCCGACGGCGCCGGATCCCAAGACGGCGCGGTTCTATCAGGGCGACTATCCGCAGACCGCCTACGACTTCTTCCCTTACTGCGGCCTGCACCGACCGGTCTGGCTGTTCTCGACGCCGGCGACCCACGTCCAGGACGTAACCGTGACCACAACGCTGGCCGGTGACGCGGGCCTGGTGAATGTGGCCTTCACCGCCAACGGCGGCTGGTCGGGACCGGCCAGCGTGACCCTGTCCGGCGGGCCCAGCCCGGTCACCGTCAAGCTCGCCGTGAAGAACGGCGCCGGCGCCGTTCAGGTCCGGCTCGCGGGGGTGCGGCCCTGGTCGCCGCAGGACCCGTTCCTCTACCGCCTCAACGTGCGGCTCGGAGGGGAGGCGCCGATCGACGACTACCCCATGAAGGTCGGCGTCCGCACCGTCGAGGTGCGCGGCAGCGAAATCCTGCTGAACGGCAAGCCGGTGTTCCTGACCGGTTTCGGCAAGCACGAGGACTTCGCCATCCACGGCAAGGGTCTCGATCTGCCGGTGCTGGTCCGCGATTTCGAACTTCTGAAGTGGATCGGCGCCAACAGCTTCCGAACCTCGCACTACCCCTATTCGGAAGAGGCCCTGATGCTGGCCGACGAATACGGCTTCCTGGTGATCGCCGAGAGCCCGGCTGTCAGCCTGATCTTCATGGACCCGCCTGACGTGCTTGAGGCCCGCTATCGCCAGCTCTCCGGTGCGGTGAGCGAGATGATCCACCGCGACAAGAACCACCCGTGCATCCTGTTCTGGTCGCTCGCCAACGAACCGATCCCCAAGCCCTTTCACACCGTCAACGACGTCCCAGCCGGCGCGGTGGAGGCCGGGACGCAGTTCTTCAAGCGCCTGTTCGCCCACGCCCGAGCGTTGGACCACACGCGCCCGTTCGCCATTTGCAGCGTGCAGAACGGGCCCTTCGAATGGGTCAGCCAGGGCGACGTGATCTGCACCAATTCCTACAACGGCTGGTACGCGGTTTCCGGCCGGATCGACGAGGCGGTGAAGACCCTGGACAAGGAGCTGAAGGCGCTGCGCGACTACTGCGGCGACAAGCCGATGTTCATCTCGGAGTTCGGCGCCGATGCCGTGGCCGGCATGCACGCCCAGCCGCCGGAGATGTGGAGCGAGGACTATCAGGCTGACTTGATCGAGGCCTACTACAGGGCCTTGCGCCGCCATCCCTACATCGTCGGCACGCACCCCTGGGCCTTCGCGGACTTCAAGACCGCCCAGAGCATTATGCGGGTGGGTTCGCTGAATCAGAAGGGTGTGTTCACCCGCGACCGGCGGCCAAAGCTCGCCGCCGTTCGGCTTAGGGAGCTCTGGGCGTCTACCGATGGCGCCGGTCTACCCGTCAACTAGCTCCGCGCCGACAGCCGACCCTATTCTGAGCCCAGGATCGCGGCGGCATAGCGGGGCCGATCGAATATCGTGCGGCAAAACCTGGTGAGGACGCGCGTGATGTGCGGCTGCGCCTCTAGGTCGCGCGACCAGGCGTTGGCGCACCTGTAGTCCTCGTGGACCGACTGAAGCCGATAGTCGTAGCCGCCGGTGACCCGCGCGGCGGTGACGACGGCCGGATCATCGGCGATCCGGTTCTCCATGGCCGGCATGGCGGCGGTCTGGGTCCAATCCATCTTCAGATAGGTGACGCACTCGCAGGTTCCCGGCCGCAGCCTGACCGTCGCGACCGAGCCCAGAGCGCCGGCGCGCTTGAGGCGTCGCACGGTGCGCCAGGCTGAGGAATGGCTGACCTCCAGGAGGTCGGCCAGCGCCTGGCCGCGGGGGAGTGTCCTGCCCTCCAGCCTCGCCAGCACCTGCAGGTCGTCCCATGAAAGATCTGCAGGTCTGCTCGCGCGACGGCTCATCGCCGGCTGGCGCCATCAGCTCAATAGGACGCCGACAGCAACACCCCGATAGTGCGGGGGCGGATCAAGCCGGCCTGCACGGCGCCATTGGGCGTGCTGCCAATTCCGGCCAGGGACAGGATTCCACGTTCGTCGCCCAGGTTTTTTACATAGGCCTCCACGCGGTAGTTCTTCCAGTCCACGCCTGCTCGGAGATCCACACTGGTGTAAGCTGGAAGGGACGTCTGCCCGAAGGTCGGGTTGAAGTCCGACCGCCGGCGCCCTGTGAACCGGGCACTGGCGCCGAAGAACAACCGGGCGTCGCCGGCGAGCGGCATGCCATAGTCTGCGTTCAACGATCCAGATACCGGCGCGGAGTAGGGGAGGCGGTCACCGTTCCTTCCGCCCAATATAGCCGGCGTGTCGGCGGTGAGATGGGCCTCCGTGTAGGCGCCGTTGGCCGAGAGGGTCAGGCCCTGCATCGGTACATAGGTGACGTTGCCTTCGACACCCTTGCTCTCGGCCGAGCCGCCGTTGACGTTGACGCCAAATCCATTGACCGCCGCCAGCAGTTGGATGCGGCTCCAGTCGATGTAGAAGGCGGTCAACTCGACCGAAACGCTCTTCTCGAACAGGTCTGACTTCACGCCGACCTCATAATCGACGATCGAGTCTGAGTTGAATGTCCGAGGCACTGTGGCGGGAGCCAGGGGCGAAAGCGCGTTGGGGCCACCGGGACGATAGCCCTTGGCGATACGCGCGTAGACGGTCGTGTCGTCGCTCACCTTGTATTTCGGCGCCACGGCGAAGGTGAAAATGTTCTCGGAGGATGTTCCCCCGACGACCGAGCCGCCGCCCACGAGGAGGCCGGTGGTGGTCTGGGATTCAGTCTGTTTGTTGTGGCTGTATCGCCCGCCGAGGCTTACGTCGAAGCGGTCCGTGAAATGATAGTCGCCATTCGCGAAGGCGGCGTATTCGTCGTATTTCGACGGCAACGAGACGACCGCCAAGCCGCTTAACCCCGGGGCGATCTGCGGGGCGTTGGCGACGGAGATGGCGCTGAGGTTCTGGTGAAGCTGGTTGTCCTCGCGCGTATAGAAGGCGCCCACCAGCCATTCGAATTTTTGGGCGCGCGAGGCGAGCCGGATTTCCTGCGTAAACTTGTTCTGCCGCAGGTTCTGCTGGACCGCTGCGCCAAGCGGCTGCTTGAACGCCCCGCTCAGCAAGGCTCCGTACACAGCTGATGCGTCCTGATTGTTGTCCTGCCGCAGCGTCGCATAGCTCGTGGCAGACACCAGGCTCGCGAAGCCCAGATCATAGTCGCCCGTCAGGTTGTAGATGCGATAGCCGACGCGGTTGGGGGCGGCGAAGGTTCGGCTCTGAGTGAGGTCTCCGTACAGTGGCGCCAGCGTTACGCGATTGATGTCTTCGACCGAAGTGCCGTGGCTGGAGATGTCCTGGGTGACCGCCGAGACGCGCACGGTGAGCTTGTCGATCGGATGGAAGAGGAAGCTCAGCCTACCGCCGCTGAAACGCGCGCCGTTCACGTTCTTCGCCCCGCGTTTCGGATCGTCGATGAACCCTGGTTGATCGCTGAAATAGCCGCTGGCGCGAACCGCCGCCTTGTCGCCGAAGGGTGCGTTCAAGACGCCTTTGACGGAACCGCCGGTCGAGCTCGACTCCGCGCCTTCGCCGCTGACTTCAAAACGGCCCGAGAGACGCGTCGGATCGGGCGCGTTGGTCACAAACTTCAGCAAGCCCCCCAGGCTGCTGGCGCCATAAAGCGTGCCCTGAGGTCCACGCAGAACCTCGAGGCGCTGCATGTCGAAGGTGTCCAGGTCAGGCGCCAGGACCGCACCGTTGGACAACCCTGTCACGGAGCCGTACGGGGTTTCGTCGACGTAGGTTCCGATCGTCGCGCTGACCCCGCCGGCGTTGATGCCGCGCAGGACAAGCCGATTTGAGCCGGCCTGTGCAGAAACCAGGTTCATCCCCGGAACGCGGGTCACGTAGTCTTCGAAGCTGGTGGCGCGGAGAAGCTGAAGCGCATCGCCAGAGATTGACGTCACCGACTGCGGCACATCGCGCAGGTTTTCCTCCCGCTTGTCCGCGGTCACGATCACTTCCTGGACCGTCGCAGCGCCGGTTGCGGCAGCGGCGGCGTACGTCGTCCCGGGGAGGAGGAGTGCGGCGAAGGCAGCGCCGGCAAGCAGGTGGTGCTTCGAGATAGCGTTCATGAATTTGTCCCCCGACCGTGGCTTGCCCGAAGATGACAATAATTTTTCAGACCTGGCAAATGATTTCCAAATCGGAACGAACGCCAACGTGGTCAACCTCAAAACTGGTCCTCCGGGCAATGAATCGCCCGTGATGCGCCACGCCCGTGGGGCTAAGGCGCTGCGTCGCGCAACCGGCCTTGATCCGTCGGCACTGGGAGCACGAATCGGTCCGGCCGCAGGTCCCGAGAATTGACGCCGAACCGCGCAAGGTCGTCCGGCGCCGGCTCGCCGAGCGCGAGCGCGCGCGCCAGCTGCCCCATGGCTGGCGCCGTTTGAATGCCGTAGCCCCCCTGGCCGGCCAGCCAGAAGAAGCCGGGTGCGTCAGGGGCGTAGCCGACGACGGGATTGCGGTCGGCCACGAAGCTGCGAAGGCCGGCCCAGCTGCGGCGGATGCGGCTGACCTCAAGCGTCGTCGCCGCCTGCACCCGATCGACCGCCGTCGCGATATCCCATTCGTTGGGCTGTGCGTCGCAGGGATCCGTCGGCGTCTCGTCGCCTGGCGACAGCAGCAGCGCTCCGGCGTCCGGCCGGAAGTAGAACTGTTCGTCGATGTCGATGACCATGGGCCAAAGGTCGCTCTGCGCGCCGGCGGGAGCCTCGACGATGAGGGCCGTGCGGCGGTGGGGCTGCAGGCCAACAGGCCTTGCGCCGGCAAGCCCGGCGATCACGTCGGCCCAGGCCCCGGCGGCATTGATTACGACCTGAGTGTCGATTTGCAGGCCGGGGGTCTCCACCCGCCAGCCCGTGGCAGCGTGCGACAGGCCGAGAACCTCGGCATCGAGGATCAACCGGCCGCCCCTCGCTTTGAGCTGGCGCAGCCATCCTTGGTGCAGGATATCGACATCGACGTCGGCCGAACCGGTCTCGAGCGCAGCGGCCGCGACATAGTCTTCCCGCAGGATCGAGCACTGCGCGAGGGTTTCTGCGCGGGTCAGCCGCCGGACAGCGCCGGCGACGTCGGGAAGGGCGCAAAAGGCGTCGAGGTCCCCCAGCTGCGCCGCCGAGGCGAGGTGCAGGGCGCCGCGCTGGCGCACGATGGGCGCATCGGCGAAGTCCGGCGGCGGCGAAAACAGAAACGCCCGGCTGGCCCGGGAGAGCGCCCGTACCGGGCCGCCGCCATAGATTTCGGAAAACAACGCGGCCGACCGGCCGGTGGAGTGCATGCCGGGAAAGGACTCCCGCTCGACGACGATCACCCTATGGGTTTCAGCCAACGCCGCGGCGGCCGACGCGCCGGCGATTCCGGCGCCGATGACGACGACGTCGGCGGTGTCCCGGTTCATCTGACGCCGAACCTTCGGCGGCCGGATAGCCGCCCAAACAGCGGAGCATGGGCGTTCAGAGTCGTCATCGGTTGAAACTGTCACCAGGGTTCAATAGAACTTTGCATATCGGAAAAAGGTTTTCCACAACCGAAATCTAGGAGCGTGATGTGCGGGTGTTCGTAGCCGGACTTCAGAGCGAGACGAACACCTTTACCGCCTGGCCGACCGGCGCCAGAGCCTTCGAAGAGGCTGGCTTGTTGAGCGGTGCGGCCGTGCTCGACGGCGCCCGTTCCGATCATCAGACGGCGCAGCTGTGGCGGAACCTCTGCGCCCGCGACGGGCACGATTTCACCGCCGGCCTGTTCGCCTGGGCGCAGCCCTCCGGACCGATCGTCCAGACGGTCTACGAGCGGCTGCGGGACGAGATTCTGGCCGAGCTGCGCGCGCGCGGTCCGTTCGACGTGGTGCTGCTGTTCCTGCACGGCGCCATGGTGGCCGCCGCCTGCGATGACTGCGAGGCCGACCTCGCCCGCCGGGCGCGCGAGATCGTCGGCTCCGAGGCGATCATCGGCGTTGAGCTCGATCCGCACTGCCATCTGACGCAGGCCCTGGTCGACGTTTCCGACTGCGTGATCCTGATGAAGCAGTATCCGCATGACGACTACCTTGAGCGGGCGCAGGAGCTCTATGACGTCTGCCTCGCGGCGGCGCGGGGTGAGGTCAGGCCGACGTCAGCGATCTTCGACTGCCGCATGGTCGGGTTCTATCCCACGACCCGCGAGCCGATGGCTTCGCTCATAGCGCAGTTCCAAGCGGCCGAGCGTGAGCCCGGCGTTCTCTCGGTCAGCTTCGCCCATGGGTTTCCCTGGGGCGACACGCCTGACACCGGCTCGCGGGTGCTGGTAGTCACCGACGCGAATGCCGCGCTCGCCGCGCAGGTGTCGGAACGGGTCGGCCGCGAGATCTACGCCCTGCGCGAGGACCTCCTGCCGCGGTTCCCGAACGTTGGCGCCGCCTTGAGCGAGGCTCAAGCGACGCCGGGCCTCGTGGTCCTCGCCGACACCGCCGACAATGCCGGCGGCGGCGCGCCGGGCGACAATCCGGGCCTGCTGCGGGCCATGCTCGACCGCGGGATCGGCACGGAGGCGGCGTTGGCCGCGATCTGGGATCCGATGGCCGTCGCGGCCTGCGCGGACGCCGGCGTCGGCGCGCGCCTGAAGCTCCGGATCGGCGGCAAATCCGGCCGCTCGTCAGGCCAGCCTCTGGACGTCACCGCGACCGTCAAGGCCCTGCGCGAGGATCACGACCAGGCGGGTCTCGGCACCTCGCGGTCGCTGATGGGGTTGTCCGCCTGGATCGAGGTCGACGGGATCGACGTGGTTCTCAACTCCATCCGGACGCAGGTCTTTTCGCCCGACGCTTTCACCGGCCTGGGTATCGATCTGGCGCACAAGCGGATCGTCGCGGTGAAGTCGAGCCAGCACTTCCAGACGGGCTTCGCGCCGATCGCCTCGAAGCTCATCCAGGTCGCCACCCGAGGCGCGATCGAAATGGATTTCGCGGCCTTGCCTTACGTGAAGAAGGCGGACCTCAACTTCTACCCGCGCGTCGCCGATCCGCTGGCGTGACCGCCTTGGTGGGCGCGGCGTCTTCCTCGACCGACGGATCCGAACCTTTCGAGGCGGCAATGAGCTGGGATTCTTCGCCTGAACAGATGGACAGAACGCGGCAGGGGCCCGGGCCTGCGGACAGGTAGACATGGCCCATGCCGCTGTCGAAGTAGATCGAATCCCCGACTTCCAGGGTCACCGGCGCGTAGAGATCGGTGTGCAACTCCACGGTCCCTTCGAGGACGAAGGTGTATTCTTCGCCGGAGTGGCGGATCAGTTCGCTGAACTCGGACAATGACCGCGCGCGCACCTCGGCCACGATCGGCACGAAGCGCTTGTTGAGCAGATCCGTCGCCGGATAGATGTGGCCATAGGTTTCCGTCTCGATGACGCGCCCTTCGCCGGCCCTGTTGATGCTGCGCCGCCCGGTCACCAGGCTGAGTGGCGCGGCGGCCCCGTCCGTCGAGAACAGCAGGCCGATATCGATTTCCAGCCCGCGGCTGATCCGGGCCAGCTTGTCGTAGCTGAGCGACATCTTGTCGTTCTCGATCTTCGACAGGGTCGAGACGGGCAGGCCGGTGCGCCGGCTGACTTCGGCCAGCGTCCAGCCGTTGGCGAGCCGCAGGCTCTTCAGGACCGCCCCTGGCTTGGCTTTGCTGTTCACGAGCCCTCAGCTCCGCATCCGTTTGCACACCCTACTACGGGCTCCGCGTAGAAATCCAAGGCGGCCCCGCCGCGACCTTTCGAATTTCCCAAGTGAGCAGCAATATATCCAAATCTGAAACAGCTTGCGAAAAAAGAAATCATGTGAACTGATCGTCCGCATTCGGTCGCGTGGCGAGGGGAGGTTAGACGCCTTCCCGGCGATGTCGAAGGCTCGCTCCGGTTCGGCCGGATCGATTTCGTGCGCGAACGCCGGCTGAGGGGTGGGGACGGGTTCTCTCCCAGGCTGATCCAGGGGGCTACAGGATGCATCCAGTTTTGAGGTTCGCCGCGCTCGGGGCGATGTGGCTGAGCCTCGGGGGCTTCGCGGACGCGCCGGCGCGCGGAGCGGCTGCGCCGAGCGTTTCGACGGTCCCGGCGCCGGCAAGGGCGCCTGGCTCCGCCGCCCCGGCCCCGCCGGCCCCGACCCCCGTCCACGCGCTGACCGCCGACGACGTCGGAGCCTATTTCGACGGTCTGCTGCCGGACGCCATCAACCGCGCCGATATCGCCGGTGCGGTCATCGTCGTCGTCAAAGACGGACAGGTCCTGTTCGAACGGGGTTACGGCCTCTCCGACGTGAAGGCGCGGCGGCCCGTCGATCCGGAGACGACGCTCTTCCGCCCGGGCTCGGTCTCCAAGACCTTCACCTGGACGGCGGTGATGCAGCAGGTCGAGGCCGGCAAGCTCGACCTCGACGCCGACGTCAACCGCTACCTCGACTTCAAGATCCCGCCCTACGACGGCAAGCCGATCACTCTGCGGCAGCTGATGACCCACTCGGCGGGCTTCTCCGATGCCGCCAAGGACCTGATCTCCACCGATCCGAAGAAGCTCAAGAGCCTGGGCGACCTGCTGAAGGGCGCAGTGCCGGCCCGCATCTATCCGCCGGGCGTGACGCCCGCCTATTCCAACTACGGCGCCTCGCTCGCCGGCTACATCGTCGAGCGGGTGTCGGGCGAGCGGTTCGAGGACTACATCACGCGGCACATTTTCGCCCCGCTGGGCATGAACCACTCGTCGTTCGCCCAGCCCTTGCCGCCCGCGCTCGCGGCGACCATGGCCAAGGGTTACCCCGTGGCCTCCCAGCCGGCCGGCGCCTATGAGCTGATCGGCATGTCTCCGGCCGGCGCGCTGGCGGCCACCGGCTCGGACATGGGCCGTTTCATGATCGCCCACCTGCAGGACGGCGAGTTCAACGGCCAGCGCATCCTGTCGGCCCAGACCGCCGAGCTGATGCACAGCCCCCAGTTCACGCCGGTTCCGACCCTCCCGGCCATGGCGCTGGGCTTCTATCAGGAGCCCGGCAATGGCCATCGGGTGATCGGCCACGCCGGCGACACCAACCACTTCCACAGCGACCTGCACCTCTACCTCGACGACCACGTCGGTCTGTTCATCTCGTTCAACAGCGCCGGCGCCGCGGGGGCAGCGCACAACATCAGGTCTTCGGTTTTCAAGGGCTTCAGCGACCGCTATTTCCCGGCGCCGAAGGGGCCTGAAGCGCCGACCTGGAAGGACGCTAAGGCCGACGGCAAGACGCTCGCCGGCTACTACATCGACACCCGACGTTCGGATTCCGGCTGGTTCAGGATCGTCAATTTCCTGGTCGGCCAGACGAAGATCTCGTCAGACAAGGATGGCGTGATCACCATCTCGGCCTTCAAGGGCCTGAACAACCAGCCCAAGCATTGGCGCGAGATCGGCCCCTTCCAGTACCAGGAAGTGGGCGGCGACAGCCGCGCCGCGGCGGTGGTGCGCGACGGCAAGCCCGTGCTGGTCATGGCGGACGACCTTCCCCCGGCGCTGGGCGTTCAGCCGGTCTCGGGCCTCATGTCGGCGGCCTGGAACCAGCCGCTGTTCTATTTCACGATGGGGGTGCTGGCGATCGCCGCCCTGAGCTGGCCGCTTGCGGCCATCATCCGACGGCGTTACGGCCACAGCTTCGAGCTGAAGGGCCGGGCCGCGGTGCTCTATCGGCTGACGCGGGCGGTCTGCGTGGTCTTCGTCATTTTCGCCGGACTGTGGGTTTGGTTGCTCACCGCCGGTCTCAAGGACCTGGCGGCGCTGAGCAGCAGCAAGGACTGGGTCCTCCGGCTGATCCAGCTGGTCGGCGTGATCGGGATCGCCGGAACCGTCGCGCCGCTGATGAATGTGGGCGCGGTGTTCGCCGATCCGTCGCGCGGTTGGTGGGCCAAGGCGTCCAGCGTTGCGATCGCGCTCGCCTGTCTCGCCACCATCTGGTTCGCGTTCAGCCTGCATCTGATCACGGCGCGGATCGTCTATTGAAGCGATCGGCCCTGTCAGCGAGGCGTACATTGTCGGGGGGTGATCATGAAGATCCTGCGTGAGCTGACGTCCGCCTGTGCGGTGGCTGTGGCGATGGCGGTGGCGTCCCCCGGCTGGGCCGCGCCACCCGCCGGTCCCACGTTGCCGCCGGGCGCGCGGCCGCAGGACATCGATCGCCTGGCCGCGACCATCCAGCGTACGTTCGCCGTCCCCGGCATGGCCGTCGCCATCGTCAAGGACGGCAAGGTGCTGTTCGCCAAGGGCTACGGCGTACGGGCGGTCGGCAAGTCCGACAAGGCCGACGCCGACACCCTCTTCGGCATCGGCTCGAACACCAAGGCCTTCACGGTGGCGGCGCTGGCGATCCTCGTCGACGAGGGCAAGCTCCACTGGGACGACAAGGTGATCGACCGCCTACCGGGCTTTCGCCTGTCGGACCCTTACGTGACGCGCGAACTGACCATCCGTGACCTGCTCACCCACCGCAGCGGACTGGGCCTGGGGTCCGGCGACCTGATGCTGTTCCCGTCCAGTGATTTCACCCGGGACGAGATCATTCACAACCTGCGCTACCTTCCGCCCGCCTCGAGCTTCCGGTCGAAGTTCGCCTACGACAACCTGCTCTACATCGTCGCCGGCGAGCTGATCCCGACGGTTACGGGGATCAGCTGGGAGAGCTTCGTGCAGACCCGCATCCTCGATCGCCTGGGCGGTGGCTGCAAAGCCACGCTGAGCATGGCGTCGGGCAACGCCAATGTGGCCAAGCCCCACGTGGTCATCGCCGGCCGGCTGACCGAGATCGCGCCGGATCCCAGCACGGCCTACGACCCGGCCGGGTCCATTCAATGCAGCGCCAACGGCATGGCCGCCTGGGCCAACCTGCAGCTGGCCGACGGGCGGTTCGCCGACGGATCGGCGTTGTTCAGCGTGGCCCAGCACAAGGAGATGTGGACGCCACAGACCATCGTCACGCCGCTGGGGGAATCCGCCGCCCTGACCCAGACGCACTTTCGCGACTACGGCCTGGCCTGGTTCATCGAGGACTATCAGGGGGCGCTGCGCGTGCAACACACCGGGGCATTGGTGGGAATGGTCAGCGCGGTGTCCCTGCTGCCCGAACAGCACGTTGGTGTCATCGTGCTCAGCAATCAGCAGAGCGCCGGGCGGTCAGCCATGCTGGCGTCGCTGCTCGACGCTTTCGTCAGAAAACCCTCCCGCGACTGGGTTGCGCTATACCAGGGGCTGACGGCCGAGCAGGCAAAGCAGGAGGCCAAGGCCGATCATGACGCGGACGCCGCGATCCACGCCGCCGGGGGCCACGCCTTCCTGCCGCTCGACGCCTATGTCGGTCTCTATCACGACGCCTGGCGCGGCGATGCGACGGTGCGCCGGCAAGGCGACAAGCTGCGCCTGGTCTTCAGCCGGACCGCCGACATGCAGGGCGACCTGCAGGTGATGAAGGGCAATGTCTTCGTCGTGCGCTGGGACGACCGCAGCTTGAAGGCCGACGCCGTCGTCAACTTCCGCACCGGCTTCGACGGGGCGGTCAGCGGCATGACCATGGCGCCCCTGTCGCCCACCACCGACTTCAGCTTTGATTTCCAAGATCTGGACTTCACCCGGCTGGCCTCGCCCAGCACCGCGCCGCACTAGCCGGCCGGAGACTTAGGAACCAATGACCGACATCACCGCGGACGCCGCCTCGGAGCCGCAGTGGTTCGGCCAGCCGCGCGGGCTGACGATCCTGTTCCTGACCGAGATGTGGGAGAAGTTCTCCTACTACGGCATGCGCGCGCTGCTGGTCTATTACATGACCAAGCAGTTGCTGATCCCGCAGGCCCAGTCCTCGCTGATCTACGGCGGCTACACCGCTTTCGCTTATTTCACCCCTCTGATCGGGGCGGTCATCGCCGACCAGTGGCTGGGACGGCGCCGTGCGGTGATCATCGGCGGCGCAGTGATGGCGCTCGGCCATTTCATGATGACCTATCCACCGCTGTTCTACCCGGCGCTGGCGACCATCGCGCTGGGCAACGGTCTCTTCCTGCCGAGCCTGCCAAGCCAGGTGAACAGCCTCTATCCCCCACGCGATCCGAGGCGCGCCTCGGCCTACAACATCTACTACGCCGGCATAAACCTGGGCGCATTCCTCTCCAGCATCGTCTGCGGCTGGCTAGGCGAGACCTTCGGCTGGCACTGGGGCTTCGGCGCGGCGGGCATCGGCATGCTGGCCGGCCTGGTCATCTACACCTGGGGCGGGCGCTACCTTCCGCCACAAGGGATGCCGGCCCGGCGTGGGCGCGCGCAGAACGCGGCGCCGCCACCCCCGTGGGAACAGGGCGCGGGCGCCCGCATCGCGCTGCTCGTCGCGATTACCGTCGTGGTGGTGCTGTTCCGCGGCGCCTATGAGCAGAGCGGCAATACGGTGGCGCTGTGGGCCGATGAGGGGATCGACCGGGCTATCGGAGCTGGCCGGCAGATCCCGATGACCTGGTTCCAGGCGATCAATCCGCTGGCGGTGATGCTGTTCACCCCGTTCATCGTGGGCCGCTGGACGCGGCTGGCCAGGCGCGGCCGCGAGTCCAGCTCGATGGTGAAGATGTCGCTGGGCGCGGCGGGGGTCGGCATCTCCTTTCTGATGGCGGCGGGCATCACCTGGTGGGCGGCCAGGGCCGGCGTGCGGGCTCACTGGATCTGGCTCGTGGCTTTCAACATCGTGCTCACGGTCGGCGAGCTCTATATCCTGCCGGTCGGCCTGGGCCTGTTTGGCCGGCTCGCGCCCCAGCGGATCGCCGCGCTCACCATCGCCATCTGGTTCGCGCCGATCTTCGTGGGCAACCTGCTGGCGGGCTATCTCGGCACCTTCTGGGGCCGACTCACCCACGCCGAGTTCTTCGCCATGATCGGCGCCGTGGCCTTCGCCTCCGCCGCACTGCTGCTGGTCTTCGACCGCCCGGCGAGGCGCATGGAGGCGGGAGCAGAGGCCGACCTGGCCGCGCTGCATACGGAGCCCCAGGCATAGGCATCCAGAGCGACATGCGCCGTGTTCGTCGGCGGCGCCAATATGCCGGCGAGGGGTGGCTCAACAAACATTGCCAGATGTTCACTTGAACCGGCGAGCCGCCGCGGGCGACGTGCCGGTCCATCAACCGGAACGCCCAGAATGACGCCTCGCTCGCTCGCGATCCCAGTTGGCCTCTTGTTTGCGTTCAGCGCCGGTGCGGCCGGTGCGGCCAAGTCGGATGCTGCGCTCTCAGACCTCCTCAAGCGGCAGACCCAGGCCTTCTCCGAGGCCGGGCAGGCCGGGGACACCGTGACTCTGGCCAAATACCTCGATCCGGACGTGGTGTTCATGAATGAAACCGGCGAGGTCGTGACCAAGGCGGAGATGGTCAAGAGCAGCGGGGCCCCGCCAAAGGCGCCGGCCGATCGGACGATCGAAGTCACAGAATGGAATCTCCACAGCCAGGGAGGCGGCCAGACAGCGACGGCCACCTTTGTCGACGTCCTGACGCAGCATTTCCACGGCCAGACGCTGGTTATGCGCTACCGTTCGACGGAGACCTGGGCGAAGCGCCGCGATGGCTGGAAGATGATCGCCAGTCAGACGATGAACGTGCAGAACGATCCCGCGGCCATCAGCATGCCGGTTGCAGAGCTCGATGGCTACGTTGGGATCTACCAGATTGACCCGACCTTCAAGGTGTCCATCGCGCGTGATCTGAACGGCCTCACATCCTCAAGCAATGGCGGGCCGCCGACCGTGATGAAAGCCGAGCTCCGGGACGTCTTCTTCACGCCGGGGATCCCGAACGCCCGACGGCTGTTCCAGCGCGACGCGACGGGTCGGATTACGGGTTACATCGCTCGACGCGACGGGGTGGATACCGTTCTGACCAAAATCAGTTAAGCCGCCACAGATAGAGCGCGTTCGCCCCGGGCTGGATGGCGTGATCGGCTCCGTCGCACATGGCCCTCCGCGGTCAGCGTCAGGACCCGCGTCGTCCGGAGCATCAGCCGCGCCCCCAGCCGCGCCTCAATCCGGTCGACAGTTCGACTGACCGCTGACGGCGTCAGGCCCAGCGCCCGGGACTATGCCGGGGCGCCTCGATCTCGATGGCGGTGCCAGACATAGGCGCCTCGGCTTCACGGTGACGATCTGCCACTGAGCAGAGAACGGCGCTCATGGCCGCCTAATGGCAATCGCCAAGGCCGCAGCGATGTGGCCCGTTTGGCGTCGTGCTTCCCGAACTTTTCTTTATAAGCAGCGGAAAATGTGGGAAAATCTCACTACACATCCACGCAGAAATTATATAATAACATCAATATGTTATCCGTGGCCCCCATGATGGACTGGACGGACCGGCACTGCCGCGTCCTGCATCGAAGGCTGAGCGGGCGTGCGCTGCTCTACACTGAGATGCTGACCACCGGTGCGATCCTGCACGGTGACCGCGGCCGCCTGCTGGCCTTCGATGCGAGCGAGCATCCGGTGGCCTTGCAACTCGGCGGCTCGGAGCCGGCGGATTTGGCGCAGGCCGCGCGGATCGGCGAGGCCGAGGGCTACGACGAGATCAACCTCAACGTCGGCTGTCCGTCAGACCGGGTGCAATCGGGCCGCTTCGGCGCCTGCCTGATGCGCGAGCCGGAGCTGGTGGCCGAGTGCATGGCTGCCATCGCCGCGGCGGTGAAGGTCCCGGCGACGGTGAAGTGCCGGATCGGCGTGGACGACCAGGATCCTGAGGAAAGCCTCTATCGGCTGGTCGATCTCTGCGCCGCCGCCGGCGTGCGCCACTTCGTGGTCCATGCCCGCAAGGCCCACCTGCAGGGTTTGTCGCCGAAGGAGAACCGCGACGTGCCGCCGCTCAACTACCCGCTGGTCTGGCAGCTGAAGCGCGAGCGACCGGAGCTGACCATCGTGATCAACGGCGGCGTCGGCTCGCTGGACGAGGCGGAAGAGCACCTGCAGCACGTCGACGGCGTGATGCTGGGCCGCGCGGCCTATCACACGCCGGGCATTCTCGGAGAGGTCGACGCGCGGCTGTTCGGCGCGGCCGAGCGGGTCTCAGCCGCCGAAGCGGTCGAACGCTACCGGCCCTACATCGCCGCCGAGCTGGCGAACGGGACCCACCTGGCCGCCATGACCCGCCACATGCTGGGCCTGTTCCACGGCGAGGCCGGCGCGCGGACGTGGCGGCGCATCCTGACGGTGGGGAGCGTCAAGGCCGGCGCTGGTCTGGAGGTCGTGGATGCGGCGCTGGCCGCGGTCTCAGCGCTGCAGGATCAGCGCCTGGCGCGTCGCCTGGAAGCTGGCGAGGCGGCCTAGGTAGGTCATCCCGAGCAGAGAGGTGTCGAGGCCCTTCTCGATCACCAGGGCGTCGACGTTCTCGAGCCGTGCCCCGGCGACGGTGACGCTGGCCAGGCGGATGGCCGCGGCGCGGGTCTGGCCGGCGGCGGTGACCACGCGATAGCCGTAGTTCAGCCCGCTCAGGTCATAGCCCAGCTTGCGGGCGTCGGCCGGGGTGAGCGCGACCTCGGTCGCCCCGGTGTCCACCAGGAAGCGCACCTTGGAGCCGTTGACGTCGCCGTTGGCCCAATAGTGGCCGTCGCTGGACTTGGCGATGCTGGCCATAGGCTCGGCGGCGGCGGCGGCGGCGGCGGCGGGCTCGGCGTAGGCGGCCGACTGCGGGCTTGCCGCGCGGGCGGCCCACAGGGTCGGCGCGTGGTAGGCGAGCGCCACCACGGCCTGCGCCGACGCGAACGCCGACACGCTCCCGACCGTCGCCACCATCCAGAATTTCAACGCGTTCGACACCGATTGGCGCCCTTGCCACGAGCCGTGTTGGCCCCAGGGGTTCGGCCTGCAGGCTAACCCGGGGGCGTGTGAAAAGCCTGAACGAGTAGGCTTAACCAAACATGGCGAGTTTTTCGGGGCGGATGCGGCTTCTGCGGGCCGGAAGCTCGGCCATGATGGTGGCCCGCTCTTCGTCGCTGAGCCGGGCCCAGCCGGCCACTTCGGAGAGCTGGCGGTAGCAGCCCATGCACAGGCCGCTCTCGCCGTCGACCACGCAGACCTTGATGCAGGGTGTCTTGATCGGCGGCGGGGGGCCCCCCGATGGAGGCGAAGCAGGCGGGCCAATGTAGCTCATAGGGGGGCGGCGTCGCTCATGAGGGGATAGCGTAGGTGACCAGGGCCTGCGCCGCCAGCCGGTCGGGCCCCTCGGTCCACAGGCGCACGTCACAGACCGCGATGCGGCGGCCGAGCCGCAGCATCTCGGCCTCGGCATAGAGGTCGCCCGGCTTGGCGCCGCGCAGGAAGTTCATGGTCAGGGACGAGGTCACCGCCATCAGTTGGTCGCCGATGTGGGCCAGCACAAGGGCGTAGGCGGCGGTGTCCGACAGCGACATCAGGGTCGGGCCGGAGATCACCCCGCCGGGCCGCAGCAGGCCCTCGCGATAGGCGGCCATCACCTTCACCCGGCCCGGCGCGACCTCCAGCACGGTGGGGAAAGCGTCCGGCCGCGCGTCGGGAAAGGCCTGGCGCAGCAGGGCGTTCACGCCGGCGGCGTCGAGGACGGGCACGAGCTCAGCCATGCGCGCCTCATGCCCGTTTCCGCGGCCAATCGCCAAGCTAAATTGTAGTCACAAGTAACAACAATGTATCTACAGAGAACATCGAAACATTAAATACTGTTCATTGCTTCTAATTCATTTGAGATTCCGAGGCGAGGTCGGCAGATTCAGCGCGGGGACTGTTCTGAGGGAGAACATCAAAATGAAAGCCGCCGCCATTGTATTCGCGACGCTTGGTCTGGCGATGGCCAGCACAGCTGTCGCCTCGGAGAGGTTCACCGACCTCGACTACCTCAAGGCCAACCGCTGCAAAGGCCTCGCCGCCAGCCTCGGGACCGGCGACACCGCCGCTCTCGACGCGACGATCAAGGCCGAGGGCCGCTCCCGCGCCGACGCGATCCTGCAACGCGCCCAGGACGAACTCTCCCGCGGCAAGAAGGACGGCGCCAAGACCGACCTTAAGGGTCGCGTCACCGCCGAGCTCAACGGACCGTGCCTGGCCTATATGGGCGGCAGCAAGGACACCGCCTCGGCCCGCTGAGATACAGTCGAAACACCTGAGCCCCTGCCTGGCGCGCCGTTTCTCATCTGGGACGGCGCGTTTTTCTTGGGCGCCGCGCCTTGTGCGCGGCTCCGCCGGAACCCAACCTTGACCGGTGGCCTTTAATTGGCCCGTACAAGGAATGGCCAAAGCTTTGATCCCCGCGCTCCCATCGGTCCTGCGGTCAGGCCAGACGTGCTGGCGCACGGCGAGAGCCGACCGCGCGGCGTTCCTCATCGATACCGAGGCCTATTTCGCCGCCATCTTCGACGCCTTCACCAAGGCGCGCCGCTCGATCTTCATCCTGGGCTGGGGGTTCGATCCGCGCACGCGGCTGTTCCCCGACGGCTATGACGGCCCCAACGATCCGGACGAGGTGGGCCGCATCCTGATTGACCTGGCGTGCTCCCGGCCGGAACTGGACGTGCGCCTGCTGATCTGGCGCTCGGCGCTCCCGATCGCCGCCCAGCAGGAGTTTTTTCCCCACCGGGCGCGGCAGTATTTCAAGCACACGCCGGTCAAGTTCCGGCTCGACGACCATGTGCCGTTCGGCGCCTGCCATCACCAGAAGGTCGTGGTGGTCGACGACCGGGTCGCCTTCGTCGGCGGCGGCGACATCAGCGTCGATCGCTGGGACACCGCCGGCCACCGCGACGACGACGAACGCCGGATCATGCCCAACGAGGAATACCACGCGCCGCGGCACGAGGTGATGATGCTGGTGGACGGGCCGGCGGCCAAGGCCCTGGCTGAGCTCGGCCGCGAGCGGTGGCGGCGCGCCACGGGCGAGACCCTGCCGGAGCCGCCCGACGCCGGCGGCGACCCCTGGCCCGAGCATGTGCCGGCGGCGCTGTTCGACGTTGAGGTGGGCATCGCGCGCACCGAGCCCGCGTGGAAGCGCCGCCCGGAGGTCGACGAGCTGCGCCAACTGACCCTGGCCTCAATCGCGGCGGCGAAGCAGACCATCTACCTGGAGAACCAGTATTTCACCTCGCCCCTGATCACCGAGGCCCTGGCCGCGCGGCTGAGCGAGCCGGACGGGCCGGAGGTGGTGCTGGTCTCCACGGGCCATGCGCCGAGCTGGTTCGATCACCTGACCATGGACCGCGCGCGCGGCGCGATGATCTGGCGGCTGCGCGCGGCCGACATCTTCGGCCGCTTCCGGGCCTACTGGCCGGCGACGAAGGGCGGCGACACGGTGATCGTCCACTCCAAGACCAGCGTCATCGACGACCGCATCGCCCGCGTGGGTTCCGCCAACCTCAACAACCGCTCCGGCGGCTTCGACACCGAATGCGAACTGGCGGTGGAGGGTGAAACCGACGAGGCGCGGGCGGCCATCGGCGCCTTCCGCGACCGGCTGGTCAGCCATTTCATGGGCTGCACGGGCGACGCGCTGGCCAAGGCGCGCGCCGACTTCGGCGGCCTGATCCCGGCCATTGACGCGCTGAACCGCGAGGGCCGCCTGCAACCCATCGAGCCGCCGCTGATCACGCCCTTCGGCGAATTCATCGCCAAGTACCACCTGGGCGATCCGCAGGACCCGAAGGACTCCTGGAACCCGATCCGCCGGCGCGAGCGGCTCTACGAGGCCGTGCGGCGGATGCAGGTGCTCGCGGCGCCCGACCCGGTCTAGCTGGCGACCTCGAAGTCCATTACCAGCGGCAGGTGATCCGACGCCATGCGGCTCATGGGATCGTAGGGGGCGAAGACGTCGCGTACGTGGATGCCTTCGCTCACGAACAGGTGGTCGATCCTCAGGATCGGCATGCGTGAGGGGAAGGTCGCGGTCGGCGTGCGTTTCGGCGACAGCCGCCGCGCGGCCTTCAGGCTGCGGGTGAGTGTGCGGTAGACCACCGAAGTCGCAGTGGCGTTGAAGTCGCCCAGCAGGATTTTCCGGCCCTGGCAGCGGGGATGGTCGAGCCAGGCCGGTCCGGCCAAGTGTTCGGCCTGGATCTGCTGTTCCTTCGGCACCAGGCCCAGGTGCGTGTTGATCACCTGCACCGCGACGCCGTCGATCTCCACCTCGACCCACAAGGCGCCGCGCGGCTCGAGAACCGGCATCAGCGGATGGCCGGGCAGGGGGCCGACCTGGATCAGCCGCTCCGGATAGGCGGTCAGCAGGGCGTCGCCGTAGAGCTCCTCCTCGACCTTCAGCGCGGCATGGAAGTGGCAGGCCATGTCGAGGCGCCGCGCGATCTCGTGCGCCTGGTCGACGCCGCCGGTCCGCGCGCGGCCGACGTCCAGCTCCTGCAGCGCGACGATGTCCGGCTCCAGCGCGGCCAGCACGTCGGCGACGCGGGCCACGTCGAGGCGCCGGTCGTTGCCGACGCATCGGTGTACATTGTAGGTGACGATCCTGGGCATCTGGTCGCTGGCGTGTCCGGTTTTCGGGGGCGTGGCAATCGACAACGGCTGGAGCGGGGCAGTGGTTCTTCGAGCGGGTGCAGCACAATGGCGGTCGGATGCGAAAGACATGAAAAATGGTCTCGTCTTCCTGACCCTTGTCGGACGTTCGAAAGGTGCGTGGCGGCGGTGACTCGCGGTTTGGGCCGGTCATGCTCATGCTAGGGCCGTATCTCGCGAGCACTCGAGGAGAGGGGTGGCTAGGTGTCTTGGGCCGGATGAGCCGGCAGGGACACGGCCATGGAACTGAAGAACAAGACCATCATCATCACCGGCGCCAGCAGCGGCATCGGGGCGGCGGCGGCCGAGCTATTCGCCAGCGAGGGCGCCAACGTCGTGCTGGGCGCGCGGCGCGCGGACCGGTTGGCGGCGGCGGCGGAGAGGATTGAAGGCGCGGGCGGCCGGGCGGTGTGGCTCAAGGGCGACGTGCGCGAGGAGGGGTATGCCCAAGCCCTGGTGGAGCTTGCCCTGGCGACTTTCGACGCGCTGGACGGTGCGTTCAACAACGCCGGAGCAGTTGGAGACATAAAATCGGTGGCGGGGATGGAGCTGGCGAACTGGAATGATGTGATCGCGACCAACCTGACGAGCGCTTTCCTGGCCGCGAAGGCTCAGATTCCGGCCATGGAAAATCGCGGAGGTGGAGCGATTGTGTTCACCTCGTCCTTCGTCGGATTCAGCAATGGCGGATTGCCCGGAATGGCCGCCTACGCGGCCGCCAAGGCAGGGCTGGTTGGGTTGACCCAGTCGCTGGCGAGCGAACATGCGGCGTCGAATGTGCGGGTGAACGCCCTGCTCCCCGGGGGCACGATCACGCCGGCGGGCGGAGAGGGCAATGCCGATGCGCTCGCGTTCATCGCGGCGCTGCATCCGATGAAGCGAATGGCGGGGTCGCAAGAGATTGCTCAGGCAGCGCTTTTTCTGCTCAGCGACCGGTCGTCCTTCATGACGGGAAGTCCGATGATCGTGGACGGCGGCATGTCGGTGCGGTTGCTCTAGGCCAGCGCGGCGGCGTCTTCACGCTCCGCGGGGCGGACCAAACGATCAACGTGCCGATCCAATTCCGCTTGCCAGCCTTCCAGAGGCAGTGCTTCCCTTTACGTCAACGTCATCTTCCCAAGGGGGTGACGGCGTCGTAAAGTCACCGCCTTGCCTATACGGCTTAAAACAGGCGGCGCACGGAGCCCGACATGAACCTCGATTTCACGCCGGAAGACAACGCGTTCCGCGAGGAAGTCCGCGCCTTCATCGCCGACAATTATCCGGCCGCGCTGCGCGCCAAGCAGGAGGCCGGCGAGACGCTGGGCAAGGACGACTTCCTGTTGTGGCACAAGGTGCTGGCCAAGCAGGGTTGGATCGCGCCGGGCTGGCCGAAGGAGCTGGGCGGCACCGGCTGGACGCCGACGCAAAAGTACATCTGGTCTGAGGAGCAGGCCCGCGCTGACACACTCGGCATCCTGCCGTTCGGCGTCTCGATGCTGGCGCCGGTGCTCTACACTTTCGGCACCGACGAGCAGAAGGCCAAGTTCCTGCCGGGCATCTACAACGGCGAGGTCTGGTGGTGTCAGGGCTACTCCGAGCCGGGCGCCGGATCGGACCTGGCGAGCCTGAAAACCAAGGCCGAGCGGATCACCGCCGACGACGGCAAAGAGTACTACATCGTCAACGGCCAGAAGACCTGGACAACGCTGGCCCAGCACGCCGACTGGGGCTTCTTCCTGGTTCGCACCGACCCGACGGCCAAACCGCAGGCCGGCATCAGCTTCCTGCTCATCGACATGAAGAGCCCGGGCATCTCGGTCAGGCCGATCATCACGCTTGAGGGCGGCCACGAGGTCAACGACGTCTTCCTCGACAATGTGAAGGTGCCGGTCGAGAACCGCATCTTCCACGAGAACCAGGGCTGGACCTGCGCCAAGGCGCTGCTGGCCCATGAGCGGTCGGGCATCGCCGGCGTGGCGCGCTCCAAGCGCGGGCTGGAGAAGCTGCGCTCGATCGCCACCACCGAGCGGTCCGACTCCGGCGGCGCCCTGCTGGGCGACAGCTTCTGCCGCCGGAAGGTCGCCGAGCTGGAGATCGACCTGACGGCGCTGGAGTTCACCGAGCTGCGCACCCTGGCCGGTGAAGCCAGCGGCAAGGGCCCCGGCCCGGAAAGCTCGATCCTGAAGATCAAGGGCACCGAGATCCAGCAGCGGCTACAGGAGTTGGTGTTGGAGGCTGCCGGCCACTACGGCGCGCCGTTCCTTGCCGACCTCGGCCACAACGCCGGCGTGGGGCCGGACTATGCGATCGACGCGGCGGGCGACATGTTCAACGGCCGCAAGACCTCGATCTTCGGCGGCTCCAACGAGATCCAGCGCAACATCATCGCCAAGATGGTGTTGGGGCTCTAAGGCTCGACCGAACTCACCTTTCTTTCCACCGATCTGACGGAGCCTTCGCGGCGATGGATTTCAGCTTCACCGAAGAACAGTCGATGCTGCGCGACACGGTCGCCAGCTATCTGGCCGACCACTATTCCTTCGACCAGCGCAAGGCCGCGCTCGGCAAGGAGCCCGGCTGGAGCCCGGCGATCTGGAAGGCCTTCGCCGAGGAGCTGGGCATTCTGGGCGCGCCGTTTTCGGAGGAGCTGGGCGGCCTGGGCGGCGGCCCGATCGAGAACATGATCGTCATGGAAGAGTTCGGGAAAGCCCTGGTGGTCGAGCCCTACCTCGGCACGGTGGTGATCGCCGGCGGGTTCCTGAAGCACTCCGGCCACGCCAAGGCCGCTGAGCTGATCGGCCAAATCATCTCAGGCGATGCGATCTTCGCCTTTGCCTACGCCGAGCCGCAAGGCCGCTACAACCTCGCCGACCTGAAGACCACGGCGAAGAAGGACGGCGGCTCCTACGTGCTGAACGGCCACAAGGCGGTGGTGATCGGCGCGCCCTACGCCACCCACCTGATCGTCACCGCGCGCACCGACGGCGGGCAACGCGACGCCGCGGGCGTGTCGGTGTTCATCGTGCCGAAAGATGCGGCCGGCGTGACGACGCGGGACTATCCGACGGTCGACGGCTTCCGCGCCTCCGAGGTCTATCTGGAGAACGTCAAGGTCGGCGCCGACGCCCTGGTCGGACCGGAGGGCCACGCGTTGCCGCTGATTGAGACCGTCGTCGACGAGGCCATCGCGGCGACCTGCGCCGAGGCCTGCGGCGTGCTGCGCAAGCTGCACGAGGGCACGCTGGAATACACCAAGCAGCGCAAGCAGTTCGGCCAGCCGATCTCGGCCTTCCAGGTGCTGCAGCACCGAATGGTCGACATGTTCATCGGCGTCGAGCAGTCGATCTCGATGACCTACATGGCCACCATCAAGCTCGACAGCGCGGAGCGGTCGAAGTCGGCGTCGGCCGCCAAGGTGCAGATCGGCAAGGCCTGCAAGTTCGTCGGCCAGAACGCCATCCAGCTGCACGGCGGCATGGGCATGACCGACGAGATGGCGATCGGCCACTACTTCAAGCGCGCGACGATGATCGAGAGCGCGTTCGGGAGCACCGACCACCACCTGGCTCGCTACGAATTCCTGAGCCTCGGCCAGGCGGCCTAATCGCGGCGGGAGGCTGCTTGGACGACGCCGCCGTCACAGACCTCGCCACGGTGCTGCCGCCGCTACTGGCGACCCTGGAGGCATTGGGTCTGATCGCCCGCTACCTGAACCCCGCGCAGTTCTCGGCCGTGCTGGCGGCCGTGGGCGAGCCTGAAGCGCCGCTGGCTGCCGCCATTGCGGCGATGTCGGACTGGCCAGATGAGATGGCGGGTGTCCGCGCGGCGCTGACCAGCGCCTGCGATGAAGTGCTGGGCGTCTTCGAGGAGCTGCGCGCCGCTGAGGCCGCCGGCGGCGACATCGGCCACATCTACCGGGCCCTGCGCCGGACGCCGCGCGCTCAGGAAGCGCTCTATCCCTTCGCCGGAGGTCTTGGCCCGGTCAGCGCCTACTTCCTCGAGCCGGCCAAGCGCAGCGACGCCGACCTCTTGGCGCGGCTCGCCGAGGCGCCGTCCCGCGAGGACACCGGCGTGATGCACGTCGCCAACGAACGGGGCTCGCGCGGCGGGTTCTCGCTGTACGTGCCGGAAGACTACGAGCCCGACCGGGCCTGGCCGCTGGTGGTCGCGCTGCATGGCGGCTCCGGCCATGGCCGCGCCTTCCTGTGGAGCTGGCTGCGCGATGCCCGCAGCCACGGCGCGATTCTCGTGGCCCCGACCGCCGTGGGTGATACCTGGGCGATCAGCGGCTCGGACCGGGACACGCCCAACCTGGCGCGGATCGTGGAAATGTTGCGCACCCGCTGGAACGTGGATCCCAGCCGCATGCTGCTCACCGGCCTGAGCGACGGGGGCACCTTCAGTTACGTGAGCGGCCTGGAGCCACAGTCGCCGTTCACCCACCTCGCGCCGGTCGCCTCGGCCTTCCATCCAATGCTGGCCCAGATGGCCGACCCGGACCGGATCACAGGCCTGCCCATCCACGTGGCGCACGGCGCGCTGGACTGGATGTTCCCCGTCGAGATGGCGCGCGCGGCGAGCCAGGCCCTGCAAGCCGCCGGTGCGCGGGTGACCTATCGCGAGCTGGCCGACCTCAGCCACACCTACCCGCGCGAGCTCAATCCGGACATCCTCGCCTGGATGACCGAGACGGTGAGCCCCGCGGCGGACGCCGACTAGGCATCGACGGTGGTGGCTATTGTCGATCGTTCTGTGTGTATGGGCCCTGGTCTTCGCGTTCCGCGAAACCGGGATGACACCGGAGATTTGACACCTTGGGAAAAGAAGCCAGCAAGGTAAGCGCGACCTTCGCGGAGGGCGTTGAAGAAGGCCGTCTGCAGTACGAGCCGCCGAAGCTGGTGTTCAAGGGCGCGGCGCGCCGCGTGTTCGAAGGCGAGGCGCTGAAGGGCGTCACCGCCGACGGCGCCGACCTGGTGCTGACCGATGGCTCGCGCTTCACGCTCGGCGAGAAGCAGGCCCTGTCGTGGGTCGATGCGATCCTCAATCCCAAGGGGCGCTTGGACAAGATCGGCGTGAAGGCCGGCATGCGGGCGGCGATCATGGGCGTCGCCGACGCGACCTTCTCGAAAGAGTTGGCGGAACGCGGCGCGGTTCCGGTGAGCGAGCTCGCCGACCTCGACCTGTTGTTCTACGCCGCCGACAGCGCCGCTGAGCTGGCGCGGGTCGATGCGCTGATCCCGATGCTGAATGCGACCGGGGCGCTGTGGATCGTCTCGAAGAAGGGCAATGCCGCGACCGTCAAGGACACGGACGTGATGGCCGCCGCCAAGGCGCACGGCCTGGTGGACAACAAGGTGGTCGGCTTCTCCGACACCCTGACCGCGCTGCGGTTCGTGCGACGCAAGGCCGAGCCGGCGGTCTGAACCGCCGGGCCGCGCGGGCGATCGCCATCTCCCGCTGGCGGCTTCGCATACCCCGGGTGTGGATGGCGCCTGATCGCCCCTTTCAATTGTCCCGATCGCCCCCTGCATCGGCGCGCGGCGCGCCCTCATCTATCGATCCCTTCAGCAGGAAGGGGGCTGGAAAATGGTAAGGTTCCGATGAAGACAGTTGCATTCCGATCTGCCGCGCTGGGCGCGGCTGCTGTGGCCCTGGCGCTCGGCGCGTCCGCCGCCCACGCGACCACCGTCCACGATGGGCAGGGCATCCTGTCGTCCTTCGACCGTCAGGCGAAGACCACAGACAACTACCTCGACCTGGACGTGAAGTCGGCCACGGTCAGCTACGACGCCAACAACATCTATCTCAGTGCGACGATGTTCGGCGCCATCGGGTCCACGGACACGGGCTTCTACGTCTGGGGCGTCAACACCGGCACCGGCGTCGACTTCTTCCAGCAGCAGGCCGATCACCCCGACGTCGGCAAGGGCATCAACTTCGACACCTTCATCGTGCTCAACACCGATCTTATGGGCGCGGTAAACTATTTCTCCGGCGAGCCTAGCGAAGGGATCAAGAAGATCACCATCGACGGAAACACCATCAGCGCTGTGATCTCGCGCAACGTGCTGGAGGACGCCGCGACCATCGACATCTCCCAGTTCGGCTTCAACATGTGGTCGCGCACCACCGGGTTCGCCCACAACTCCGACGTCCCCGACTTCGCGCCCAACGATCACAACTTCAACGCCTCTGCCTCGGTGCCGGAACCGGCCGCCTGGGCCCTGATGATCGCCGGCTTCGGTCTGGTCGGCTCCACCTTGCGTCGTCGCCGCAGCTCCCCGCTCGCGGCGTAGCACGCAGAACGCCGCGCGCCTGAGCCCCCAACTTCAGGCGCGCGGCGTCACCTGCGCCATTACCTGTCACGTAATCGACTGGCCTACGCCACCGCGGTCTTCTCCCGCCATCATAAGGGAGATTTCGTCATGAACCGCCGCCACGTCATCAGCGCCGCCCTCACCGGACCGCTGGCCGCGATCGCCGCCAGTCCGCTTCAGGCCGCGCCCCACCGCATCGCCGATCGTCGCGCGCCCGAAATCCACGCCAGGGACGGCGTGCGCCTGTTCCACCGCGACTGGGGTGAGGGCCCGGCCATCATCTTCGCCGGCAGCTGGGCGCTGACCAGCGAGATGTGGGCCTATCAGGTGGCCTGCCTGTCGGAGCGCGGCTTCCGCTGCATCGCCTATGACCGGCGCGGCCACGGGCGCTCCGACGTCCCGGCTGCCGGCTACGACATGGACACCTTCGCCGATGACCTGGCGAGCGTGATCGAGCGGCTCAACCTGCGCGACGTGGTGCTGGTCGGCCATTCCACCGGCGGCGCCGAGATCGTCCGCTACCTGGGCCGGCACGGGACCTCGCGGGTCCGCATGGTCGTGCTGTTGGCCCCGGTCACGCCCTACCTTTTGAAGACGCCTGACAATCCGACCGGCGCGCCGCAGGCCGCCTTCGACGCCAGCATGGCCCAGTGGGCGAAGGACTTCCCCAAGTGGGCGACCGACAACACCGCGCCGTTTGTCACGCCGCAGACTTCGCCCGCGATGGTCAGGTGGTTGTTCGACCAGCTGGTCTCGACGCCCGTGCCGGTGGCCATCGCCACCATGCGCGCGGTGATCGCCCGCGACCTGCGTCCGGACCTGGCCAAGATCGACAAGCCGACCCTGGTGATCCACGGCGACAAGGACGTTTCGGCCTATCTGGAGATGACCGGCCGCCCGACCGCGGCTGGGATCAAGGGCGCGGAGCTGAAGGTCTACGAAGGCGCGCCGCACGGCCTCTTCATCACCCATATGGACCGGCTGAACCATGACCTCGAAATGTTCATCCGCGCGTGACCGCGACGCCGAAGCCCCTTAAGCGCAGGGATCATGTCCCTGCGCGACTTCGGACTCCTGGCGCTGGTCTGCCTGGTCTGGGCGTCCAACAATATCGTCTCGAAATATGCGGTGAGCCACCTGGCCACGCCGCCGCTGTTCTATGCCGCCGCCCGGTTCGCGGTGGTGATGGTCGCGACGCTGCCCTGGCTGCTGCCGATGCCACGGCCGCGCCTGCGGCTGGTGCTCGTCGCCCTGCTGATGGGCGGTGGTAATTTCGCGCTGGTCTTCATGGGCCTGAAGTACGCCACGCCGTCGTCGGTGGCGGTGGTCAGCCAGCTCGGCGTGCCGATCACCACCCTGCTGTCCGTGGTGATGCTGGGCGAGAAAATCCACTGGCGCCGCGCGCTCGGTATCGGGCTCACCCTGGCCGGGGTGCTGACGGTGATGTGGAGCTCAACGGGGCTCAGCGGCTCGGTCGGCCTGCTCTACGTCGTCGCGGCCTCCATCGCCTCCTCGTTCGGGGCGGTGATGATGAAGCAGATCGAGGGCGTGAAGCCGCTGCAGTTTCAGTCCTGGGTGGGCTTCTGCTCGCTCTGGCCCCTGGCGGCGCTCTCGGCGCTGCTCGAGCCGGGACAATTCCAGGCCGGCCTCGCCGCCGGCTGGCCGTTGGCGGCCTGCGTGCTCTATTCCGGCCTGGTGGTCTCGGTGGGCGCGCACACCGGCTACTATTTCCTGATCGGGCGCTATGAGGCGAACCTGATCTCGCCGTTGACCCTGATGACGCCGCTGGCCACGATTGCGCTCGGCGTCGCGATCTTCGCCGACCCGTTCGGGGTGCGGATGGCGGCGGGCTCGATCCTGGCGCTGAGCGGCGTCCTGATCATCGCGCTGCGCAGGAACCAGGTCATGCCGCTGCTGCTCTCCATCCGGAACCGCGCGCAATGAATCTTATCGAGGCTCCGAGCCCCAACTTCGACGTCCGCACCGCGCCGCCGGAAATCCTGGTGCTGCACTACACCGGCATGAAGACCGGGCCCGAAGCGGTCGAGCGGTTGTGCGATCCGGCCTCGAGGGTCTCGTCGCACTATGTGGTCGAGGAGGATGGCCGCATCTTTCGCCTGGTCGCCGAGGAGCGCCGCGCGTGGCACGCCGGCCTCAGCTACTGGAAGGGCCAGCGCAACATCAACGGCGTCTCGATCGGCGTGGAGATCGTCAACCCGGGCCACGAGTTCGGCTACCGCGAATTCCCCAAGCCGCAGATCGACGCGCTGATCGCGCTCTGCACCGACATCCGTAGCCGCTGGACCATCGACGACGGCCATGTGGTCGGCCATTCCGACGTGGCGCCCGCGCGCAAGGACGATCCCGGCGAGCTGTTCCCCTGGAAGCGGCTGGCCCAGGAAGGTCACGGCTACTGGGTCGAGTCCTCGCCGGCGCCCGGCGCGCCTCTGGCCCTGGGCGATGAGGGCGTGGGCGTGTTCGGCTTGCAGGCGGGCTTCACGCGGCTGGGCTACGACCTGCCGCCATCGGGCAAGTTCGACGAGGCGACGCAAGCCGTGGTGACGGCATTCCAGCGTCATTGGCGCCAGGAAAAGGTCGACGGGATTGCGGACGGGGCCACGCGCGCCCAATTGATCGCTCTCCTGAGGCTGGCTGGCTGAGCTGATGCATCCTTCTGTGGCGTTCAAGACCGAGGACGAGGCGACCCTGCTCGCCCATCTGGCGGCGCATCCGTTCGTCACTCTGGCCGCGGCGACGGACGGCGGGCTGCTGATCGCACATGCGCCGCTGGTCGTGCGCCGGTTGGTGGAAGGCGTGGCGCTCGACTTCCATCTGTCGCGCGGCAATGCGCTGGCGAGTGCGATCGAAGGCGGCTTCCGCGCGGTGGCCGTGAGCCTCGCCGCCGAGGCCTACATCAGCCCCGACTGGTACCAAGACGCTGACCAGGTGCCGACCTGGAACTATGTCAGCGTCGAGGCCGAGGGGCCGGTCGCGGCGCTGGATGACGCGGGCCTGGTCGCTTTGCTCGACGACCTGTCGGCGCAGGAGGAGGCGCGGCTCCTGCCCAAGCTGCCCTGGACCCGGCACAAGATGAGTCCTGGTCGTTTCGAAGCCATGACCCCGGCGATCATTGGAGCGCGGATGACCATCGGGCGCCTGGAAGGGATCACCAAGCTTTCGCAGAACAAGAACGAGGCGGACCGCGCTGGCGTCGCCGCCGCCCTCGGTGACCACC
>JBBQTP010000032.1:0-31732 GCA_038213205.1 Caulobacterales bacterium | reverse complement strand
CTGGGTGTCTTGGCGATGAGCGCCGTGTCACTCATCGGGTTCGTGCGACGCATACTGGGCCGCGAGGCGCCGATCATCGACCTGCGCGCGCTAGCAGACCGCAACTTCGCGGTGGGAAGCCTGCTCAGCTTTGTGCTGGGGATCGGTCTGTTCGGTTCAGTCTATTTGATGCCCGTCTTCCTGGCCTTCGTGCGCGGGCATGGGGCGTTAAGAATCGGTGAGATCATGCTCGTGACTGGCGCGGCCCAGTTCATCACAGCGCCTCTCGCCGTGATGCTGGAGCGGCGGGTGGACGCACGCCTGCTGTCGGGCTTCGGTTTCGCCCTGTTTGGCGTTGGCCTGGCGATGAGCGCGCGGCAGTCGGGCGCGACTGACTTTGACGCGATGCTTGTGCCCCAGGCCGTGCGCGGTTCGGCGATCATGTTCTGCCTTCTGCCGCCAACCCGACTGGCGCTGGGCCAGCTGCCAGCCGAGCGGGTTCCTGACGCCAGCGGCCTTTTCAACCTCATGCGAAACCTGGGCGGGGCGATCGGCTTGGCGATGATCGACACGGTGATCTACGGCCGCCTGCCGCATCACGCCGCAGCCATTGTCGTGCGCCTGCAAGCGGGCGACCGCGCCACCGCGCAGGACGTGGGAATTCCTCTGGGCTTGTTCGACGCGCGCCCACATGGGCCGCTCGATCAGGCGACGGCGGCTATTCTTGACCCGATGATTAAGAAGCTCGCCCTGGTGCAATCGATCAACGAAGCCTGGACTCTCGTGGCGGTGTTCACTTTCGCGGCCCTGCTGGCGGTGCCGTTCGCGAGGCCGGTGGTGGCGGTCGATCGAGGCTGATGGGGCAGAAGGGCTCCCCGACGGGATCAAAGCGAAGGACCGCTTTCGACGGTGCTGTCATCTGTGGACGGCCCCATCGCTGCAAGGGTGAAATTGGTCTGAAGTGACGATCTGTCGGGGTGCGGTCATCTGTCCGGCCTGTTGGCGCGGCGCTGATGGCCGCTGGCCCTGATGGTGTCCGCTGATCAGGTCCCTTTCAGTCGATCGAGCTCAAGGCTCCGACAGCACCTCGGGTTTTCCTGGTCTGCGGCCGCGTTCAGATCATCATCAGTCCTCTTGCACCCTTACAGTTCGGAGCAGCGGCACTGCGTCGCTGCGATCTCGATCAGGCCATTGCGGGCGGCCGGTAAACCTCTCCGCGCGCCAGCACCGCCCAGACGATCCGGGCGTTCTTGTTGGCCATCGCGACGGTGACGACGCGAGCGGGCCGGCGTTCGAGCAGGGCCTTGATCCATAGCGCCGACACCGAAGTGCTGGTCCGGGCGCGCCGGATCACCGATGTCGCGCCGACGACCAGCAGCTTGCGCAGATAGCCGTCGCCCATCTTGGAGATGCGACCCAGCCGATCCTTGCCGCCGGAGGAGTTCTGGCGCGGGACCAGCCCCAGGAAGGCGGCGAACTCCCGGCCTGAGCGGAACAGGCTGGGATCGGGAACGGAGGCTGCGAAGGCGGTGGCGCTGATCAGCCCCACGCCTGGAATGGTCGCCAGGCGCTGGCTGGCCTGGTCCTGCCGATGCCAGGCCATCAGCTTGCGCTCGAGAGCGTGGATCTGCGCGGCGAGCGCATCGAGCTGATCGGCAAGCATCAGCAGGGTGGATCGGGCGAGATCAGGGAGCACGTCGGCCTGCGCCTCATGTACCGCTTCGATGAGTTCGGCCGCCCGGCGTGCACCCTGCGGGGCGATGATCCCAAACTCAGCGCAGTGACCGCGGATGGCGTTGATCAATGTCGTGCGCTGGCGCACCAGCAGCTCGCGGGACCGGTGGAGGACCAGAACGCTCTGTCGCTCGGTGCTCTTGACCGGCACGAAGCGCATGGTCGGCCGGGTCACCGCCTCGCAGATCGCCTCGGCGTCGGCGGCGTCGTTCTTTTGCCTGCGGACGTAGGCCTTCACATAGGCAGGCGGCATCTGACGGACGTCATGACCAAGCGCCGAGATCTCGCGGGCCCAGTGGTGGCCGGTCGCACAGGCTTCCATCCCGACCAGGCAGGGCGGGAGGGCTGCAAAGAACGCCAGCACCTCGGCGCGGCGCAGCTTCTTCTTGATGGCGACCTGGCCGGCGCCATCGACGCCGTGGACCTGAAAGACGTTCTTGGCGAGGTCGAGACCGATCGTGGTAATCTGCATGGTGGACGGCTCCTGCTGGAGGTTGCTTCAACAACGACCACCTTATGGCGCTCAGACGCCGGACACAGGGGCCGTCCACCCCATCAGTCCAACGGCAACTTGTCTCCACTTGGCCGCAGCGAGCCCAACCCGGGCACGGCTCTAGGCCATGACCTCCCGCCACTCAGCCAGCGCGGCTGAGCGTCGTTCTCGGTAGAGGTCTCTGCTGATGAGGTGGCGTTCCTGATTGAAGGGTTGTGGACCGTGCCGTGGACGGCGGCGAACTTCTGGAGGGTCTTCATCCTGCGAAACCTCTCCATCGCCCGCTCTCGTCGCCGGAACGGCTGGTGGGAATTTTCCGCCCTGTTGTTGAGCCAGCGGCCCACCTCCTGGCGGTCCGCGTTGCCCCCCTCTTTCATGGCGGCGCCGTACGATTTCAGACCATCGGTGACGACCGCCTGCGGCCGGCCGTGGCGCTTCATGGCTCGCTTGATGAAGGCGAGGGCGGCCTCCTTGTCGCGGGTCTTGGTGACATAGGATTCCAGCACCTCGCCCTCGTGATCCACCGCCCGTCAGAGGTAGCGCATCTCGCCGCCCACCTTCACGTAGACCTCGTCGAGGTGCCATCGCCAGTGGGTGTGGGCACGCATCCGATCGACCCGCTTCCTGCGGATCTCAGCGGCGAACATCGGGCCGAACCGGTTCCACCACAGCCGCACCGTCTCGTGGCAGATGTCGATGCCGCGCTCGAACAGCAGGTCCTCCACATTGCGCAGCGACAGCGGGTACTTCACGTACATCATCACCACGAGGCGGATCACCTCGGGCGATGAGTCGAAGTAGCGGCAGGGGTTGGTCGATCGGGCCATGACCGCGCCCTAGATCGAGTCGTTACCTCGCTCCTAAGTTTGGGCTGACAATGCCCGGCTGCGTGAGCAAGGTCGTGGGGCAGGGGATTTCGCGCTCTGCCATCGTCAACCTGACAACACCCGTTCAGGTGGTTCGGCTATCTGAACCCACAACGCAGCGTGCAGCAACCCAGCAAAAAGCCCCGGTTTGAGCCGGGGCTTCCGCTTCTGACACAGCCGGTTCGGCGTGAAGCTACGCGGTGGCGACACGCGACCGACGCCGGCGCATGACAGCACCCAGGCCGCCAAAGCCGATGAGCATCATCGCCCAGGTCGCGGGCTCAGGCACCCCCGGCGGGTTTACGACGATATCCTGCGACGCGAAGGTCCAGTTCTCGTAACGGGAGTTGGGGTCGAGATCAGCGATCGACACGAAGTGACCGTGGATGTCCCACTTCGACACCTTATGAGCCTGCTCGTCGGAGGTGTAGAAGTTGACGCCATTGAAGGCGATGCCGTTGGAGCCATTCGCGGTTGTCGTAATGAAGCTGGATTGCACAAGCGTGAGCGGGTCGCTGTTGTTCCCCGGGAGTGAATAGAGGTCGTAGGGACCCTGCTGGTCACCACGGTTGGTCACCACCATTCCGTTGAACACCACAGAGCCGTCTCGATAGGCGTTTGCGGGGTTCGGGAAGTCGTGGGACCCCAGGAACGTACCTGAAGTGGTGTACTCCTGAAGTTTGCCGGCGCCGCCGTCCGCGAACCACAGATTGCCTGAGGCGTCGGTCGTAATGCCGTTGGTCCAGCCGGCGGTGGGTTGGGTGAGCGTGAAGGCGGTGCCGAGGTCGTTGTGGGTCGCCAAGTCGAACTTGCGGATCGTGGTGTCACCCAGCTGAGTATAGTAGCCCGTGCCGCCGATGATGGCGACCGAGGCAACCAGAGATGTGTGACCCGGCACGACGAAATGGTCGACAATCGCGCCGGTGTCACCGTCCAGCTTGTTCACTTCCGTGAACTGATTGACGGCCCAGAAGAATGAGTCCGCGTGCGCGCTCTGAGCGCCGGTGACCGCAACGATCGCGGCGAGCGCCGCCATCGTCGGCTTAATCCGAAAATTCTTCATGCCAGTCCCCTGAAGCCCGTTCGACGAGTGCCGTTCCGCCAGCCTCGTTAACCGTATGTGCTGCGCCCCAATTACGCGAATCGGTTCGCTTGTCGGGCGAGTTTTCCCGCGAGGATGCAGACGCCGATGCAATGCCGGGTGCTGATAGTCTAACGCTAACTTGTCTCCGAATATGCCGTGTGGGCGGCATTCGGAGGGATCGTGATCCAACCCATCTCGTTCAAGCGTCACCGGTTCCCGGCGGAAGTGATGCGCTATGCGGTATGGCTGTATTTCCGCTTCACCCTGAGCGTCCGGGACGTCGAGGAATTGCTGGCGCAACGCAGAATCGTGGACAGCCGGGATGCGGGCTTCCGCGAAATGCCGCAGCTTGATCGCTGCGGCAGTCAGGGCCTCACGAGCCTCGGAGGAAGCGACGCCGGCCGCGGCCAGGCGGATGCAGGCGATGGCCTGCGTGTATTCGTTCACAACCCGGTGGCTGATTTCCTCCACCAGAATCATGGGGCCTGCCAGATCTTCCGAGCTGGCCGGGAAAGACTGTACTGGTGACATTGCGTGGTCCCTCCCTGTATTTGGGATCAGGACTGAGTCCCGATGCTTCAGTGTCCCGATAACAAAGATGGCTGGAGACATTGGTCCCGGCCCGGAAACACGACCTTCAGAGCGTCGACAGGAGGGTCTGCTGGCGGACACTGTTCCAAGGACCGCTTCCGACCCCTATCGGACGTTAAGTGAGGTGCCTTTGGTGAAAGGATCATGCCGGTGGAGCCGCAGATATGCCGGGGGCCAAGTGCGCTGAGCGATTTCACCTCTCGAGGGAAGGCCCTTGATCCAATCCGCGTCAGCTGGGCATAGAGAGCCCGGTCCGCAACAGCCGCGGAAATCACGCTCTGTCCGAGACTGTCCACTTCCAGGGAGAACTCACTGTTGCCCACGAAGATCAGTCCCAACGGGAAGGGCGAGTAGCAGCGGTCGGTATCGTTCCAATAACGCAGCGCATCGATGGCCTGGCGAGACAGGTTCTGCGCCTCATCGAAGACGATCGTCAGCCGAGGCAGGCTCTCGTCCGCAGCCATGCTGGCCTTGGCCTTTGCCGGGTCTACGTCCGCCCATTGGCAAAGCGCCTGATGCAGGTCTGCCCGAAGCTTCCACACCGAATTGGAGAGAATGTCAGACCCCGATCCGGCCAGTGCCCGGACGCACTCCAAGACGTGTTGCAGGGCCAAGACCTCGCGGGCATGGCGGCGAGAGACCTTGGCGACGACAACGCCATCGGGTTGGGCGGCGCGGAACGCATCAACCGCGGTCGTCTTGCCGATCCCCGGTGGCCCCGAAAAGATCGAGATGCGCCGCCGGTCATGCGTTGCCTGCATGCGCGCCATCATGCGCCTGGCGACCGAGGTGGCGACGAACGGATCAGGCATTTTTGCGCTGTTTGGCTTCCAGGCGTTCTGTCAGGGCCATCTCGCGGTTCCGACGTTCTTCGGCGCGGGAGGGCTCCGCGATCCTCTTCGCGTCCGCCCGGGTTCGGCCGTTGGCGACCGAAGTTGACTCGGATCCGGGGTCGAGCGTGTGCGCCGGCTTCGATGGCTGCAGGGGTTCAAAGCGCTTGCCCCAACGGATCTTCGTGGCGACGGGATCAATGTTCGGCGCCGCCTTGGCAAGGCCTGACACATATCTGGTCTGTGCCTGCTGTCGCTGTCCTGCCTCACGCGCGCCGGCGACCCACACTGCGGGGAACCGCTCCTCAAGCTGGAGGTAGACCCAAGACCCATCAGGACCCCGGCAGAGGGGATCTGCGCCTCGCCGCCACGGGAGCGCCAGGTCCACGACCGTCCGAGAGGGCGCCGCCGCCAACACCGGATGTACGTAACGGGCGCCGCCCAGCTTGACGACGCCGCGGTCGACTCTGCGGCTGTCGCGCTCGCAGAAGGCAGCGTCGAGGGCGAGGGGGTCAACCTGAACGGGGCGCCAGCCCGTGCCCATCTTTTCGCGGAGCCAGTCATTGGGAGATCTGTCACGCCACTGGCCGCCAACCGGCCGGTTGTGATGCGCCTCGATCAAGCCCTGAAGCGTGGCGCAGAACGCCTCCCATGAACCGGGATAGGGCTGTGGCGGGCGCCCCACCGTCTGGGTCTTCTTCGCCAAACGGTTGGGACCGGCATAGCCGGGCAGCAGGCAAAAGACGCTTCGATCGAGCCTGGCGAACAGACTCTCGATGGGCTTGGCCGAGGCGTTGTAAGGGCGAGCGAAGATCAACGTCCGGGCGCCAGGCTCATTGATCTGTTGCAGCGCACTGTCGATTTTGGTCAGCGCCCCGAACTCTGAACCGTTGTCGAGGTAGAGGCCCTGGGGAAACCCCCAGAGAGGATCCGAGACCATCGCCAGGAAGCCTTCGATGACATGCTCCTGATGTACGCCCTCGCCTCGATCCAGAAGCACGGGGTGCACGAAGATCCGTCCCGTGCCAGCGTCCATGAACCCGACGATCTTCGGCCAGGCTGGCGTTCCATCCGGTCGCGTGACGATCACGTCCAGATGCTTCACGTCGGCGACAATCCGCTGCATCGGCGCAAGACCGCCGCGGCCGCCGCGAACGAGCGTGTGGCGCACCCGCAGGGACGCGGCGCGCCACGGCCGCCCCTTTGAGCTTTGCCGCAAGGCTCGGCCCGCGGCCTGTCGGCTGATCTGCGCGGCCCGCGCGAACTCTTCGGTGGAAATCCAGCGGCTCTCTTCGGTCATCAGGTTGCCAGGTCACGGCGCGCCCAACTCAGGCCGAGCGGCACACCGGTGAGGCAGTTGATTTCTTATAATCCGGACAAAGCCAAGCCGGTTCTCAGATAGCGGCGTGGGAGGCAGCCAGCTCAGGGAGGTTTCCCAATCGGTTTCCCAATCGGGCGGGGATTGGGAAACATGGGCGGAGATTCATCAATAAGATCAGTGATGGCGCTGTCAGCGGGATTGGGAAACCTGGATGCGCATCGGGAAACCACTCCTGTCGAGGCAGGATCTCTGCATTGCGGACACTTCGTAAGAGCGGCCGCGGACAAATTCAAAGAGCCGTCCCACCTGGCGCCGGGACGAATGGCTTGCCATTTTTCAAACGGTTGTTAGTCACCACTGGCCCCGGACCGCTGCGGGGCAGGCGCGAGAGGTTTCATGGCCGAAGACGCAAAGCCGCCGAAGAGCCCGGAGGTCAGCTACGACGACCGGCCGTTCCCCTCGACCGGCGAGCTGCCGCCCGAGGTGCAGGCGCCGTTGGCCGAGTACAACGGCGAGCCGCCGCCGGCGCCGCAATGGTTCAAGGACGCCATCGCCCAGGAGCCGGAGCGGATCTTCGTGGAGTCCCTGGGCTCCAAGCTCGAGGTGCTGGTCTGGGGCCAGGTGGGCAAGCCCGGCCTGCTGTTCGTGCACGGCAACTCCGCCCACGCCGACTGGTGGAGCTTCATCGCCCCGTTCTTCGCCGAGGACTACCGGGTGGCCTCGATGTCGCTGGCCGGGATGGGCGAGTCCGACTGGCGCGACCGCTACGCCTTCACCGACTTCTCCGAGGACGCCGAGGCGGTGGCCCGCGCCGCCGGGCTCTATGAGGGCGGCGTCAAGCCGATCTACATCGGCCACTCGTTCGGCGGCGGCCAGGTGTTCTTTGCCGCGGCCAACAATCCCGAGCGGATGCGCGCCGCGATCCTGGTGGACACCGGCTTCGGCCCGCCGCCGGAGGAGCTGGCCAAGCGCCAGGCGCAGATGGAGGCGATCCGCAACATCCCCACCACCGACCGGCCGAGCCGGGTCTACGCGACCCTGCCCGAGGCGCTGAACCGCTTCCGCCTGATGCCGCCGCAGCCGGCCGGCAACCCGTTCATCGCCGACTTCATCGCGCGCCGCTCGCTCAAGAGGGTTCCCTTACCCAACGGTGACAAAGGGCCGGACGGCTCCGGTCCCCCCAGCGAGAAATGGGGCTGGACCTGGCGGTTCGACCCCAACATGTGGGCCAAGCTCGACCGCGGCGGGATGATGCAGCAGCAGGCCCGCAAGGCGCACGGGGTCAAGGTGCCGATCGTCCATATCTACGGCGGCAAGAGCCGGATCGTGGAGCATCGCAAGGCCGGGGCGCCGTCGCCCTTCCCGCCGGGGATGATCGAGATCGAGATCCCGGACTCGCATCACCACGTGATGATCGACCAGCCGCTGGCCCTGGTGGCGACCCTGCGGGCCTTGCTGGCCGGCTGGTCGGCCGACGGGGCGGCTTGAGCATCCCCCTTACTTGAGCATCCCGGCCGTCTCGTGTAGTCCCGGCTCTACGAGTTCACGTCACCAGAGAGCGCGCTTCCATGGCCGGCCAGGCTTCCGACTACCACCGCGGCGAAATGGACATCCAAGAGCAGGTGTCGACCTTCCACCTGGTCATGGGCATTACTAAGTGGGGCAGCCTGTTTCTGGCCTCGTTCCTGCTGACCGTCGTGCTGTGGTTCTGCACCGGCGCCGGCTTCATCGGCGCCTTCATCACCGGCGGCGTGGTCGCGGTGCTGGGGTTCATGCTGCTGCGCAGCCGGCCCGCCGCTGATCACTAACGCCCTTAGGGCTTGGACGCGCCGACGCGCTCGATAAGACCCCGACATACCGCGCCTTAGGAGAGCCTTCCGCACCATGGCCGTCATCGCCGTCACCAAGGAGCGCCGCGCCGGCGAGACCCGCGTCGCCGCGGTTCCTGAGACGGTGAGGAAGCTGATCGCGCAGGGCTTTTCGGTGGTGGTCGAGGCCGGCGCGGGAACTGCCGCCTCCTATCAGGACGAAGACTACAAGGCCGCAGGCGCGACCCTGGCCAAGACCGCCAAGGAGGCGCTGGCCAAGGCCGACATCCTGTTCAAGGTGCGCGCGCCCGAGGCCGACGAGATCGCCGCGATCAAGGCCGGAACCCTGGTCGTCGCGACGCTCAATCCCTACCAGGACAAGGCCCAGCTGGCCGGCCTCGCCAAGGCCAAGGCCACCGCCTTCGCCATGGAGTTCGTGCCGCGGATCACCCGCGCCCAGGTGATGGACGTGCTCTCCTCCCAGGCCAATCTCGCCGGCTACCGCGCGGTGATCGAGGCCGCGGAGGCCTATGGGCGCGGCATGCCGATGATGATGACTGCCGCCGGCACCGTGGCCGCCGCCAAGGTGTTCGTGATGGGGGTCGGCGTCGCCGGGCTGCAGGCGATCGCCACCGCGCGCCGCCTGGGGGCCGTCGTCACCGCCACCGACGTTCGCCCGGCCACCAAGGAACAGGTGGAAAGCCTGGGCGCCAAGTTCCTGGCCGTCGAGGACGAGGAGTTCAAGAACGCCCAGACCGCCGGCGGCTACGCCAAGGAAATGAGCAAGGATTACCAGGCCAAGCAGGCCGAGCTCGTCTCCAGCCACATCGCCAAGCAGGACATGGTGATCACCACCGCGCTGATCCCCGGCCGCCCGGCGCCGAAGCTGGTCAGCGCCGCGCAGGTGGCCTCGATGAAGCCCGGCTCGATCATCGTCGACCTGGCCATCGAGCAGGGCGGCAACGTGGTGGGCGCAAAGCTGGGCGAGGTCGCCGTGACCAAGAACGGCGTGAAGATCCTGGGCATTCCCAACCTGCCCGGTCGCATCGCCGCCGACGCCTCGGCGCTCTACGCCCGCAACCTGATGGCCTTCGCCGGCCTGTTCCTCGACAAGGACGGCAGGTTCGCCCCCGACTACGAGGACGAGATCCTGAAGGCCGCCCTGGTCACCCAAGGCGGCGCGGTGGTGCATCCGAACCTTAAGACATGATTGCACGGCCGCACCACAACCCGACGTCGCTCATCACCCGCCTCGGCGGCCAAGCGGTCCTCCTCGGCGTCATGGTCATGCTGGCGATTGCCCTCGGCGCCGGGGCCGATGCCGGCCGCCTGTCTATCGCGCCCGCGGTGTTGACGATCTCCGGGGCCTTGATCTGGATCTGGGGAATGTTTGGTCTGAGCGCAGACCCGTTCCCGCTGCTTACGGGCCGGCTGATCGTATTCGGGGGCGCGTTGCTGAATCTCCTCCCGGGCCCAGCGCCGCTGCCTATGAAGTTCTTCATTCTCGCCCTGGCGGGGTGGTGGTGCGCTGGGGCCCGGCGCGACTACAAGCGACTGCAACTGCGGGGGAACCACTGATATGGAAGCCGTCGATCCCACCGTCTTCCGCCTGGCGATCTTCGTGCTGGCGATCTTCGTCGGCTACTACGTGGTCTGGAGCGTGACGCCGGCCCTGCACACGCCCTTGATGGCGGTGACCAACGCGATCTCCTCGGTGATTATCGTCGGCGCCTTGCTGGCCGCCGCGGCGCACGGAGCGAGCGGCGACGCGCCTACCGCCAACGTCTGGATCTCCAAGGGGGCCGGCGCGGTCGCCACCGCCTTCGCCTCGGTCAATATCTTCGGCGGCTTCCTGGTCGTGAGGCGGATGCTGGCCATGTACAAAAAAAAGGGCCCGGCTCCGAAGAAGGAGGGGGCGGCGTGAACGCCAACCTCGCGGCCATCCTCTATATCGTCTCGGGCGTCCTGTTCATCCTGGCGCTCCGGGGCCTGAGTTCGCCGACCACCAGCCAGGCGGGCAACCGCAACGGCATGATCGGCATGACCATTGCGGTCGGCACGACGCTGGCGACGCTGTTCAGCCAGGGCGTGCTCGACGCCATCACCCTGGGCCTGATCGCCGGGGGGGTGGCCATCGGCGGGACCATCGGCGCGGTGATCGCGCGCCGCGTCGCCATGACCTCCATGCCGCAGCTGGTGGCCGCCTTCCACAGCCTCGTCGGCATGGCCGCCTGCCTGGTGGCGGTGGCCGCGATCCACACGCCCGCCGCCTATGGGATCATGGGCCCCGACGGGGCGGTGAAGCTGGAATCGCTGATCGAGCTGTCGCTGGGCCTGGCCATCGGGGCCATCACCTTCACCGGCTCGGTGATCGCCTTCGCTAAGCTGAACGGCAACATGAGCGGCGCACCGATCCTGCTGCCCGCCCGCCACCTGCTGAACATCCTGATCTGTCTAGGCATGGTCGCGCTGATCGTCGCGCTGGTGATTAGCGGCGGCGCCGCGCTCTGGGCCTTCTGGGGGATCTTCGCGCTCTCCCTGGTGATCGGCGTCACCCTGATCATCCCGATCGGCGGCGCGGACATGCCGGTCGTGGTGTCCATGCTCAACTCCTATTCGGGCTGGGCCGCCGCGGCGCTGGGCTTCACGCTGGAGAACACCACCCTGATCATCACCGGCGCCCTGGTGGGCTCGTCCGGCGCGATCCTCAGCTACATCATGTGCAAAGCGATGAACCGCAGCTTCGTTTCGGTGATCCTCGGCGGCTTCGGCGGCGAGGACGCTGTGGCGGGGCCCGGCGGCAAGGTCGAGACCCGGCCGGTCAAGCAGGGCTCGGCGGAGGACGCCGCCTTCATCATGAAGAATGCCTCCAAGGTGATCATCGTCCCCGGCTACGGCATGGCGGTCAGCCAGGCCCAGCACGCGCTGCGCGAAATGGCCGACAGGCTGAAGGAGGAGGGCGTCGAGGTGAAATACGCCATCCATCCGGTCGCCGGTCGCATGCCCGGCCACATGAACGTGCTGCTGGCCGAGGCCAACGTGCCCTACGACGAGGTCTTCGAACTGGAGGACATCAACGCCGAGTTCCCGACCGCCGACGTGGCCTTCGTCATCGGCGCCAACGACGTCACCAACCCGGCCGCCAAGACCGATCCGACCAGCGCCATCTACGGCATGCCGATCCTCGATGTGGAGAAGGCGCGCACGGTGCTGTTCGTGAAGCGCGGCATGAGCTCGGGCTACGCCGGGGTCGAGAACGAGCTGTTCTTCCGCGACAACACCATGATGCTGTTCGGCGACGCCAAGATGATGGTCGAGGGGATCATCAAGATCCTCTGACCTCCTCTCCCTGCCGCGGGGAGAGGATGAGCGTTTTGCGGATTATTGCAGCCGCCGAGCGCGACTGAACTCGACGCGTCACATCCCTTTGACCATATGATCGGACATCGCCGGGAGATGTCCCCCCATGGCCGCTCAGCCGTCCACCCCGACACCGCCGCCGAGGTTCGCCCCTCGGCGGCGCGCACCGCCCCCGCCGCGGGGCGAGCTGATCGACGTCGGTGGGCGCAGGCTGCGGGTGGTGCGCGCCGGGCCGGCCAGCGCCCAGACTTTGACAAAACGCCCGACCATCGTGCTGGAGCACGGCGCCTTTGGCTGCGCCTCGGACTGGGCTGTGGTGCAGGACCGCCTCGCCGCCAAGGGCCTGGCCAGCATCGCCTATGACCGCGCGGGCCTGGGCCACTCGGACCCCGGCCCGCTGCCGCGCGACGGCCACGCCATCGTCGCCGACCTCACGGCCCTGCTGGCGGTGCTGGGTGAAGCCGAGCCGGTGGTGCTGGTCGGCCACTCGATGGGCGGGCTGATGGTGCGGCTGTTCACGCTTACCCATCCGGGGCAGGTGCTCGGCGTGGTGCTGGTGGACGCGGTGACGCCGGAGGTAATGGCGTCGGCGATCGGCGCCGGCGCGGTAAAGACCTTCGGGCGGCTGATGCGGCTGGCCAGCCACGGCGCGCGGTTCGGCATGCTGCGGCCGGTGGCGGTGTTCGCCGGCGACCGCATTCTGCTCGACCCCGAGGCCTCGGCCGAGAAGCGCCGGATCTGGGGCTCGCCCAGCCATGCTCGCTGGGCGTCCGAAGAGGTGAGCCAGTGGCCTGTGACGTCCGACCAGGCCGCGGCCAAGGAGTTCCCCGCGCCGATGCCGATCGCCGTGGTCACCGCCGGCGGCGAGGAGACCGCCACGGTGCTCAAGGAAATCCAGATGATCCCGGCCATCGCCTCGCAGCGCGGCTACATCGAGCACGTGCCGCGCGCGACCCACGCCAGCCTGCTGGGCCGCAAGTTCGCCGACCCGATCGTGCGCGGCGTCGAGCACGTCTTGGCCGCCGTGCAGCGTTAGACGGGCTTTCGCAACCGCAGGAAGCATTCTAGCCTCGCGCCCCAGCCACGAGGACGTGGCACGAGGGTGGGGAAGCGGTCATGTTCAAGGGCGCCCGAGCGCGCGAGCGGCTGTTCGCGGGCCTGATGTGGCTGGTCTCCATCGTGCTGGCCGGCTTCCTGATCGGCCTGGGCTCGCTGGTGATCGCCGACCTGCCCAGGGTCTCCCATCCGGTGACCGTCGAGCAGTTTATCGACCCGGTTCAACAGGCGGCCCTGGCCCGGCAGGGTCAGACGCTGGAGCACGCGTCAGAGGCGGCCCGCGCCAAGGTCGACCAGGCGGACAAGGCCGCCGGCAAGGCTGGGAGCGCCTATCAGTCGGCCAAGGAAACCTTCGACAACTGGATCCAGACGCGAACGGCCACCAGCGACCGCAGCCAGGACCCCGAGGTGCTGTCGCGCACCCGTGAGCTCGACCGGCTGAAGGCGGCGGAGGGTGCGGCCGACGCCACGCGCGACTCCCTGACGGCCGAGGCGGACACGATCACCAGCCAATTCCAGAAGAACCAGGCCGCGATCACCGCCTTGCGGGTCGCCGCTTGGCCCAAGTTCGAACGCGCGAAGTTCATCGAGGACATGAAGGTTTTCGGCTTCCGGCTCGCGCTGACGCTGCCGCTGCTGGCAATCTCAGCCTGGATGCTGCTGCGCCGGCGCGGCGGCGACTACTGGCCGATGATGCGCGGCTTCATCCTGTTCTCGGCCTTCGCCTTCTTCGTGGAACTGGTGCCCTACCTGCCGGAGTACGGCGGCTACGTGCGCTATGCCGTGGGCGTGCTGCTGACGCTGGTGCTCGGCCATTACGGCGTCAAGGGCATGCGCGCCTACCTGAAGGCCCGCGAGGCCGATGAGACGCGCGCCGAGCCGGAGCGGGTGCAGTCCATCGAATATGACGAGGCGCTGAAGAAGCTGGCCGCGCGGGCCTGCCCGGGTTGCGACCGCACCCTGCCGGCGACCGAGACGCCGATCGACTACTGCGTCCACTGCGGCATGCACCTCTTCAATCACTGCCCGGCGTGCGACACCCGCAAGTTCGCCTTCTTCCGCTTCTGCATGACCTGCGGGACCCCGGCCGTCAGCGAGCCCAAGTCCGCGCCGGCGGCCTAGGGCGGCTCGCGGTTTACGGCGCCGCAGGCCGCGAGCAGGCGGTCGAGCGCCAGCGGCTCGGCGGCAGCGCGGGCGACCTGCCCGGCCGCGTCGGTGATCACCGGCAGGGTCGGTCGCAGGCGTGGCGGCAAGGCCCGCAGCTCCGCCCACTCCGCCTTTGACAGGTGTTTGGCGAGGCCGGCCAGGGCGCGCACCTCCATGGATCCCTCGGCGGTGATTTCGAAGCGACCATCCCAGACGCCGGTCTCTCCTGGCGTGAGGCGCAGGGGGGCCAGCCCACCCCGCGCCGCCTCGCCGGCCTCGCGCAGGAACCGCACCTCGTGCTCGTCCGCCTCGATCCGCGCGCCGGCCAGGGTGGCGGCAAGCTCACCGGCCCCGGTCAGGCGCGCGACCAGGGCCTGGACGCGTGCGGCGGCGGGCGGCCGGTCAGTTCCGGCGGCGCAGAGACAGGCCGCAGAGACGAAGCGCTGCGCAGCGCCCGGCGCGGCGTCGCGCAGGGCCGCCCGTTTGAGATGCAGCCCGCCGCCGGCGTCGGCCCGGCAGGCCAGGGCCAGGTCCTTCGCCGAGACCTCGTCAGCGGGCGGCGCAACGCCCGGGCGCTCGGCCAGGTCGCGGCGCGCCCGAGGGCGGGCGTAGGCGAGGTCGGCGTTGGCCGGGTCGTCGATCCAGGTCTCGCCGCGGGTGCTCAGCCAGTCGCGGATTTCGCCGCGACCGAGGCTCAGCAGCGGACGCAGCAGGAACAGGCCTCGGCCTTCGGGCCAGACGGGCGACGGGCTCCACTCGCGCGGGCTGGGGGTGGTCGAGCCGGTCTCGCGCATCCGGGCGGCTTCGCGCACGTCGTCGGCGGTATGGCCCAGCAGGATCACCCGCGCGCCGCCCTGCCGGGCGGCGGCGGCCAGCAGCCGGTGGCGGGCGGCCCGGGCGGCGGCGGGCAGGCCGGTCGCGGGCTTGGGGCCGTCCCAGGCCGGCGTGCGGAAGGCGAGCCCCAGGCGCGCGGCGGTGGCGGCGCAGGCCACGGTCCAGTCGGCGCTGGCGGGCCTCAGGCGATGATCCACCGTGAGCACCAACAGCTCGCGACCCGCGCGGCGCGCCCAGGCCTCGGCGGCCAGCAGAAGGGCCAGTGAATCCCCGCCGCCGGACAGCCCCACGGCGACCGGGCGGGCGTGGCCGGGTCGCAGGCGGCGGTCGAGGACCTCGCCGACCGTGGCTTGCAGGTCGGATGCGGAGCTCGGCCGGGTGGCCGCTACCCGCACTTCGCCTGGTCGCGGATGGTCGCCGCGCGGGCCTTCAGGGCCGGCGGCGCCTTGGGGTATTTGCGGTTCAGCTCGCCCAGCGCCTGGCAGGCGTCGGCGGGCTTCTTCAGCGCCACCAGCGAGCGGGAGAGCTCGACCACCGCTTCCGGCGCCCACGGCGTCTGCGGCCAGCCACGGATCGCGGCGATGAAGGCGCCGGCGGCGCGGGCATTGTCGCTGCGGACCAGCAGGGTCTTGCCCCACCAGAAGTTGGCCTCCGGCGTGCGCGGGCTGTCGGGATAGGTGGTCACATAGCTCCTGAACGCCGCCTCGGCGGCGTCGTAGTCGCCGCTCAGCATCAACTGGCGGGCCTTAGTGAAGTCGCTCAAGGCAGCCTGGCCCGCCGCGTGCGGATCGGGCGCGGGCGGCGGCGCGGCTGGGGCCGCAGGACCCGCCGCCTGAGCCGCGGCCATCGCGTCGGCGACCTTCTTCTCGTCGGCGGTCAGTCGGTCGTTCAGGCTGTGGACTTCGGCCTTGAGCGAGCCGTTCTCACGCCGGGTGACGTCGAGCTCGTGGGTAGTGGCCTCCAGGGAGCCGTTAAGCTTGGTGAGCGTCTGCTGCAGGTCGTCGATCTTGGCGGTCAGGTCGGCCAGCCGGGCATCGGTGTCGGCCGGCTGGACCACCACCGGCGCGCCGGTCTTCTGGGCCTTGAAGACGATGTCGCGCAACTCGCGGACCACCTTCTCCATCCGGTCGACCCGCTTGGCGTCGCGGGCGTCCAGCGGGTCGTCCATCGGCGTCTGGGCAAAGGCCAAATTCGAGGAGAGTGGGACGGCGATCAGAGTGATCGCCGCCGCCGCGCCAAGCAATCTCAGCCGAGGCTTAAGCGTCATTGCATCCGCGCGCCGGACAGGATCGCGGTGTGGCCGTTGCGGTTATGCGCCTCGGCCTCTTCGCCCGTGCCCGGGTCGATCGGCTTTTCCTTGCCGTAGGAGACCGTGGTGATGCGGGCCGCCTCGACGCCATGGGCGACCAGGTATTCGCGCACTGCGTTGGCGCGGCGGGCGCCCAGCGCCAGGTTATATTCCTGCGTGCCGCGTTCGTCGCAGTTGCCCTCGATGCGGACCTGCACCGCCGGATAGCGCTTCAGCCAGCCGGCCTGGGCGTCAAGCAAGGGGCCGGCGTCATCGCGCACGCTGTACCTGTCGTAGTCGAAATAGACCCGGTCACCGACATTGACGACGAAGTCCCGCTCCGAGCCCGAGAGCGGCGCGGTGGAGACCGGCGCTTGGGGCGCGACCGCCGTGGGCCGGGACGGTTGCGCCATGGGGGCTTCCGGAGCGACCGTGGTGGTCGGGTAGGTGGGCTTGGCCTTGTGCGCGCAGGCGGCGAGCGAAAGCGTCGCCACCGCGATCAGGCCCAGGCGCAGAACGCTTCCTGAGTTGCGGGGAGTGACCATGAAAGCGTCTCCTTCGTGGGCGCCTCGATGGCGCGGGGCAAGAATCAAGCGCGTCGCAGGGCTTCGCAACCCTGGATGACAGTTTAGCTCAGTAACGGCGACCAGGCCGGGTCCGATCCCGCGCCGGGGTAAGGCATTGGCTGCAGCACTCGGCCGGTGACGTCGACGGTCCACAGTTTCGAGCCGCCGCCCGCGCCTTGGCGCGAGAACATCAGCACGCGGCCGTTGGGCGCCCAGGTCGGGCCCTCGTCGAGGTAGCTGGAGGTCAGCACCCGCTCGTCGGACCCATCGGGCTTCATCACTCCGATGTGGAATTCCGAGCCGGTCTGTTTGGTGAAGGCGATGAACTCGCCGGTAGGGCTCCAGACCGGCGTGGTGTAGCGGCCGGCCGCGAACGACAGCCGCTTGGGGTTCGAACCGTCGGCGCCCATCACGTAGAGCTGCGGCGAACCGGAGCGGTCGGAGTTGAAGACGATCCTGGCGCCGTCCGGCGAGAAGGACGGCGAAGTGTCGATCGAGGGGTCGGAGGTAAGGCGCGCGGTGGACCGGCTCTTCAGGTCCATGACGAAGATGTCGCTGTTGCCGCCGCGCTCCACGGAGAAGGCGACGCGCCCACCGTCCGGCGAGAAGCGGGGCGCGAAGACCATGCCCTTGAAGTCGCCGAGGGTTTCGCGCCGCGTGGTCTCCAGGTTCAGGATGTAGATCTTCGAGCCCTCCGCCCGAAGCTCCATGTAGGTGATCTCCTGGCTGTTCGAGGAGAACCGGGGTGTCATGATCGTGCCCGAGCCGTCGGTCAGATAGCTGGGGTTGGCGCCGTCCTGGTCCATGATCGCCAGGCGCTTGATCTTCGAGCCGCGACCGCCGCTCTCGGCGACGAACACCACGCGGGTGTCGAAATAGCCCTTCTCGCCGGTCAGCCGCTCATAGACGCTGTCGGAGACCTTGTGCGCGATGCGCCGCCAGTTCTCGGGACTGGCGGCGAGCTGCAGGCCGAGCAGCTGCTGCTCGGCGAATACGTCCCACAGGCGGAAGTCCACTTGCAACCGGCCGCCCACCACATTGACCTGGCCGTTGACCAGGGCTTGGGCGTTGATCTGCTTCCAGGACGGGAAGGCAGGCTGCACCGCGGCGTTCAGGTCCCTCTCCACGAAGCTCGCCGGGTCGAGCGGCCGGAACAGGCCAGAGCGCTGCAGGTTGGCGGCGATCACGCCGGAGATGTCGGCGCCGGTCTGGCCGCCACCGAACGCCGGGATGGCGATCGGCAGCGGCTGCACGTCGCCGCGATTGACGTTGACCTCGATCTCGGCGCGGGCGGCCCGGGCCATTAGCGCGGTCGCGGGCAGGGCCGCCAGGGCGGCGAGCAGAGCCCGCTTCGAAGGTTTCCAGGTGGGCGTCATGAGGGGCAGGCCTCGCTTCCCGTGAAATTCGCGCTGACGCGCTGACCGTAGAAGTCCGGGGTTATCAACTTCAGTGCGGCGACTGTGTAGACCGACCGGATGGCGCGCTCCGCGGCGGCCCTGACGACCGGATTGGCCGAGTTCTCCGCGCCGTTGGCGGTGGCCGACCCCGGGTCGACCTGGCCGTTCGAGCCGATCGCGAAGGTCACGCGAAGGTTCACGTCGCGGGCGCCTTCCACGTCGCAGTTGGGGTTCCAGTGTTTGCGCAGCTGAGTCTGCAGGCCGTTCAGCGCCAGGGCGGAGACGCCGGTTCCCTGGGTCTGGCGGGCCGCCGGCGCGGTCTCAGCATGGGCGGGGCCCTTGGGCGCCGAGGAAGGCTTCGCGGGCCTGGCCAGCTTGGACACGCTGGCCGAAAGCGCGTCGAGGTCGAGGCTCTTTTCGGGCTTGGCCGGCGGGGCGGGCTTGGCGGGCGCGGGCGTCGGGATCGGCTTGACCATTTTCGGCACGGGAGCCGGCGAGGGCGGCGGCGGCGTGGGTTTCGGCTGGGGCGCCGGCGGCGTGGCTTCCAGCGGCGCGGTGGGGACCGGCTCCTCGACCGCGGCAGACTGCTCGATCGGGGCCTGTTCCGCCGGGCGCACGTCGTCGCTCGGCGGGGCTTTGGAGACGATGGTCACCGCGACGATGGAGCCTTCCTTGAGGGGTTTGCTCAGGCTCCAGGAGATGATCAGCAGGGCGGCGAAGGTCACATGCAGCAGCAGCGAGCCCAAGAACGCCGGCGAGGTCTCCCTGCGGCTCACGGCTGGGCGGGCTTCCGGTTCGCCGGCGCCGGCGCCGACGCGTGGGTCGCGCCGCCCGACGAGGGTCCGCCGGTGTCGGTGATCAGGTTGATCGCCGAGAAGCTCGAGGTGGAGAGCGCGGCCATCACCTGGGCGACGATGGCGTAGGCAGCCTTGCCATCGGCGCGGACATAGATCGGTTTGTTGGTGTCAGGCCCGGCCATCTCGCGCAGCCGGGGCCCCAAGTTGGAGAAGGGGATCTGGTCCTCCTTCACATAGATCGAGCCGTCGGCGCGGATCGAGACGGTGAGCGGCTCGGTCTGGTCCTGCAGGGAGCCGGCCTCGGTCTTCGGCAACTCTACCGGCACACCGACCGTCAATAGCGGGGCGGAGATCATGAACACGATCAGCAGCACCAGCATCACGTCGACCAGCGGGGTGACGTTGATCTCCGACAGGGCGCCGCGCCGTCCCCGGCCGCCGCGCCGGCGCCGCCCCCGGCCGCCGGCGGCAAACGCGTCATTGGCCGACAGCGCCATGGCTCAGGCTTTCTCCGCCAGCCGCCGCTGGATGGCGGTCGCCAGGTCGTCGGCGAAGCCTTCCAGGCGGCCCGAGAACTTGCCGGCCGCGGTCGAGAAAGCGTTGAACGCGATGTAGGCCGGGATGGCTGCGGCGAGGCCGATGGCAGTGGCGAACAGGGCTTGCGCGATCGGCGGGGCGACGACGGCGAGTGAGGTGTTCTTCTGGATGGCGATCGATTGGAAGGCGTTCATGATGCCCCAGACGGTGCCGAACAGGCCGATGAACGGCGAGGCGGTGGCGACGATGGCCAGGGAGCCCAGGCCCTCCTCGACGCGGGCGCTCTCGCGAGCGATCGAGGCGTCGAGGACGCGGTCGATGCGCTGGATCAGAAAAGCGGCCTGGCCGTCGGTCGTCAGGCCCTTGGCGCGGGCGTCGCGCCATTCGCGCAGGGCGCCCTGGAGCATGCGGGGCAGGGCGTGACGCGGACGCTCGCCGGCCGATTGGGCGACTTCCTCCAGGCTCTTGCCGGAAGCCACCGCGTCTTCGAAGGCGTCGGCCTCGCGGTTGAGGGCCGAGAAGCGGAAGGCCTTGTCGAGGATCACGGTCCAGGACCACAGCGAGGCCAGGCCCAGGCCGATCATCACCAGCTTCACCACCCAGTCGGCGTGCATGAACAGGGCGATGAAATTGAAGCTCGCGGGCGAAACGGCGGTGGGGTCCATGGGGGTCCGGGAACTCTCGAGGGGCTGTTCTGTCGTGACGCTTGGCGGTGGCGAACTTAAGGCGCCATTTCTACTTGGATGGAGCCTGAAACAGCGGCGCCAGCGCCTCCGCCAGGCCGGGCGGCGGTTTGCGGGCGCGGCCCTTCAGGTCGATGCAGGCTGCCTCAACCTGGGCGGTGGCGATCAGTTCCTCACCGCGCGTGATCCGCTGGCTGATGTAGAGGCGCGGGCCCTTGGCGGCGTCGTAGGTGGTGCGGACCAACAGGGCGTCGTCGATGCGCGCGGCGCGTTTGAATTCGACGGTCATCTTGGTGATCGTGAAGGCCGCCGGGTCGGGGCGCTCCAGCAGGGCCGAATGGCTGACGCCGACGAGGCGGAAGAAGTCGCTCCGGCCGCGCTCGAAATAGCGCAGGTAGTTGGCGTGGTAGACGACCCCGGTGAAGTCGGTGTCCTCGTAATAGATGCGCACCGGCAGCTGATGCTCGCGGCCTACCAGCCAGCCGGCGGAGGGGTCGGTGTCCGTCATTCGTCGAACAAGTCCCCAGGCGAGGCCTGCCCGGCGGACGCTTTTTCAGAATTTGGGGGCGCCCTCATGCCGAGGTGAGCGTAAGCCTTGGCGCAGGCCATGCGGCCGCGCGGCGTGCGCTGGATGAAGCCTTGCTGCAGCAAGAAGGGCTCGATGACGTCCTCGACGGCGTCGCGGGCCTCGGCGATGGCATAGGCGAGCGTCTCCACCCCGGCCGGGCCGCCGGCGTAGTTCTCGATCAGGGCGCGCAGGTAGCGGCGGTCGAGCGCATCGAGCCCCATCTCGTCGACATCAAGGCGGGCCAGCGCCGAGGCGGCCGCTGTGCGGTCGATCACCGCGGTTCCGTCGGAGGCGGCGAAGTCGCGGACGCGGCGCAGCAGGCGGCCGGCGACGCGGGGCGTGCCGCGGGCCCGCTCGGCGATCTCTGCGGCGCCGTCGGCGCGCAGGTCGAGGCCCATCTTGCCGGCCACCTGGGTCAGCACGGTCTGCAACTCGCCCGGCGTATAGAACTCCAGCCGGATCGGGATGCCGAACCTATCGCGCAGCGGCGTCGCCAGAAGGCCCGCCCGTGTCGTGGCCGCGACCAGCGTGAAGGGGTTCAACGGGATCTGGACGGATCGCGCGGAGGGACCCTCGCCGATCATCAGGTCCAGGGTGTGATCCTCCATGGCCGGGTAAAGGATTTCCTCGACGTTGACCGGCAGTCGGTGGATCTCGTCGATGAACAGGACGTCGTTGGGCTCGAGGTTGGTGAGGATTCCGGCCAGGTCGCTGGCCTTGGCCAGCACCGGGCCGGAGGTGGCGCGGAAGCCGACGCCCAGTTCGCGGGCGATGATCTGGGCGAGCGTGGTCTTGCCTAGGCCCGGGGGGCCGAACAGCAGCACGTGGTCCAACGCCTCGGCGCGGTCCTTGGCGCCCTGGATGAACACCCGCAGATTACCTTTGGCCTGCTCCTGGCCGACGAACTCGGCGAGCGTCTGCGGCCGCATCGCCCGGTCCTGGGGCTCCAGCGGCACGGGTTCCCCGGAGACGAGGCGGGTCATTGAGAACACCGCTCATCCCGGCGAAAGCCGGGACCCAGATGGCATGGCTCCGAAGGGGTTTCGACGAACTCAGGGCTCTGCCAACTTGCCCAGTGATTCTCGATCTGGGTCCCGGCATTCGCCGGGATGAGCGGATGAAAAGGTGTCACCGACCCAGCTCCTGCAGCGCCGCCTTGATCAACGCCGGGGCGTCAACGTCTTCGCCAAGACGCAGGGCGGCCTGCTCGACGTGGCGGCGCGCGGCGGGCTCGGCCACGCCCAGGCCCATCAGCGCCGCGACTGCCTCGCCGGTCGCCGATGGCGCGGGTGGCGCCGCCCCGACCGCGGCGGCATGGAAGGCGGCGATCGGGCCGTCGGAGAGCGGCTTGTCCTTCAGCTCGGTGACGATGCGCAGGGCCAATTTGGGGCCAACCCCTTGGGCGCGGGAGACCGCGGCCTGGTCGCCGCGCTGGGCGGCCGCGGAGAGCTCGGCGGGCGGCAGGACGTCGAGCACGGCCAGGGCCGCCTTGGGTCCGACGCCCTGGATGGTCTTCAGCGTCACGAAGGCGCGGCGCTCATCGCGGGCCAGGAAGCCGTAGAGGGTCATGCCGAGCTGCTCGGACCACTGGGTCTCGACGTGGATGTCGACGTTCCCGCCCAGCGCGGGCAGCCGGCCCAGCGTCCGCGAGCCGCATCGCACGACATAGCCCACGCCGGCGACGTCGATCAGGGCGTCTTCCTCGCCCACCTCGGCGACCACGCCCCACAGGCGGCCAATCATGCGAATCTCATGGGGCTAGGATGAATCATGTTCAGCATCCGTTCCAGGCCAGCCGTAAACCACGTCGCGCCCCTTGTGAATCGTGAACAGAGGGGGATCGAAGGCTAACCGCACGCCGTGCGTGCTAACCACGACATTCAACCATCGCGGGTGAACGCTCGCGCGGGCTTTGCATCTGCCTGAGACGCGTTAGCGTGCGCCCTTTCGGGAGAGCGCGAGCCGATGACCGAGACGAGCCGCCACAGCGCCCCGCATCCCATCGTCTATCTGTTGCTGTACCTGCCTTATGGCGCCGCGTTCGGGTTCGTCACCGTGTCGCTCGGCTGGCTGCTCAGCCATGCCGGGGCCAGTGTCGAAGCGATCGCGGGCCTTACCGCGATGGGACTCTTGGCCAACACCTGGAAGGTCGCCTGGTCGCCGCTGGTCGACACGACGCTGACCACCAAGACCTGGTTCATGATCGGCCTGGTCGCCACGGCGGCCAGCCTGGTGGTGATGTCGGTCCTGCCGCTACAGGTCAGCCTGCTGCCGGTGTTCGGCTGGCTCGTGCTGGCCAGCGGGATCGCCGCGACGCTTACCGCCATCGCCATCGACCGGTTGATGGCCTTCGAGGCGCCGGAAGACCAGAAGGGCCGGGCCGGCGGTTGGAGCCAGGCGGGCAACCTGGGCGGCGCGGGCTTGGGCGGCGGCCTCGGTCTCTGGCTCGCGCAGCACACCGGCCATCCATGGATCGCCGGCGTGGTGTTGGGCGTGATCTGCATGCTCTGCGCTTTCCCGTTGCTGCTGCTGCCCGAGCCTGGCCGCGAGACGGGCGCGCCCAGCTACCTGGGCGTGCTGACGGCGACGGTCGTCGACGTCTTCAGCCTTGTGAGGAAGCGGATCGGCCTGCTCGCCTGCTTCCTGATGCTGCTGCCGATCGGCTCGGGCGGGCTGCAGCAGCTTTGGGGGGCGATCGCCAAGGACTGGAGCGCCGGCGCCGACGAGGTGGCTTTGGTGGGCGGCCTGCTGGCCGGGCTGGTCAGCCTGCCAGGCTGCATCATCGGCGGCTACATAGCCGACCGCATAGACAAGAAGCTGGCCTACGCCCTGTTCGGCATCGTGCTGTCGCTGGTGGCGGTGGGGATGGCCTTGGCGCCGCGCACGCCGATCAGTTTCCTGGTGCTGGCCTGCGTCTACAACCTGATCGTCGGCTTCTGCTACGGGGCCTATTCGGCGGTGACGCTGGAGGCGATCGGCAAGGGCGCGGCGGCCACCAAGTTCAACCTGATCTCCTCGCTCTCCAATGCCCCGATCCTGCTGGTCACCCTGGTCGACGGCTGGGCGGAGACGAAGTACGGCGCCACCGGCATGCTCTACGTCGAGGCCGCGATGGGGGTGGCCGGCGTGCTGATCTACGCCGCCGTGGCGCTGGCCACGCGCGGGAAAGGCTGGGGCGTGCTGTTCCGCCGAGGTTCGTCCGCGGCGCCCTAGCGCGCTCTCTTGTCAGGTTGGGGCGGTTACTCAGGTCCCCTCGGAGGGACCTTCGATCCACTTGCCGTGAGGCGCCGGGATCTTGGAGTCGGCCGGCGGCGCGTCGAGGCCGTGATGGTCGGCCCAGTCGACGTTGCCTCCACAGCCGGTGAGCAGGACCAGCGACGCGGCGAGGATCAGCATGCGCATGCGCCAAGCTGAGCCTTGGCCCCGGGGCGGAATTGCGGCGGCGCTCAGCCGGTGCGGGTGAGCGGGACGATGTGCAACAGGGAAGAGGCCGCGATCACCCCCAGCGCCACGGGCGGGCTCACGAAGCTCAGTCCGATAGCCGCCAGCAGCATGGCGAACGTCACCATGCCGACGCCCTGGATGCGCCGGCCGTTGAAGGCGCGGCGGTGCGCCGGATCGGCGATCTGTGCGGCGATCGCGGCGCGGAGCGCGGCGAAGCTGAGCCCACAGCCGATCAGCACACCGGCGTAGATCGCCATCGGGAAGCGGGCCAGGCCGGTGCGGCCGATGTAGGCGGTGGCGAACGGGATGAGCGAGAGCGAGAACAGCAGCAGGATGTTCGTCCAGACGATCCGCTCGCCGATCGCGGTCGCCCGGCGGATGATGTGGCGATGGTTGACCCAGTAGATGGCGATCACCCCGTAGCTGACGAGATAGCCTGCGAAATCCGGCCAGCGGGCGAGCAGCACGCGCCAGTCCGGATCGGACGGCGGCCGCAGCTCCAGCACCATGATGGTGATGACGATGGCGATGATGCCGTCGGAGATCGCCTCAAGCCGGCCCACCCCGATGTCGGGCGTCGTGTCCGGCGTGATGTTGGGCGTGATCGTGGGCGGGGGCGCGCGCTGGGCCACGGCTAGGCCACCCGGCCGAGGTTGCGCGCCCGCCGCGCATGGGCGTGGGCGATGGCCACGGCCAGGGCGTCGGCGGCGTCGGCGGTGGTGTCGCCGGCGGTGGGCAGCAGGCGGCGGATCATGAAGCCGACCTGGGCCTTGTCCGCCGCGCCGGTCCCCACCACGGCTTTCTTGACCACGGTGGCGGCATACTCGGCGACGCTCAGGCCCGCCCGCGCCGGGGCGATCAGGCAGCAGGCCCGCGCGTGGCCGAGCTTCAGCGCCGACTGGGCGTTGTTGTTCATGAAGGTCTCTTCGACCGCGGCCTCGTCAGGGCTGTGCGCCTCGATCACCGCGGCGATGGCGTTGAACAGGATCAGTAGCCGCTCGGAGAACGCCAGGCTGTCCTTCGGCGCGATCACCCCGTGGGCGATGTGCGTCAGCCGCGCGCCCTCCACCGCCACCACGCCCCAGCCGGTGCGGCGAAGTCCCGGATCGAGGCCGAGGATGCGCAAAGGCGCTGGGATGGGCCGAATCACGTTCATCGTCTGTTCCACTGTGGTCCAGGAGGATTGGCGCGGGAAGGGTTGAGGAGGGGTTAGCGGGTTAGACGCACCGGGCCAAGTGGCAGGTATCCATCGTTTTCCGAGATGAGCCGGTGGCCGGGCCGTCCGGACGGTGAAATTCTTCGAACTCGATTTGTCGAGAATGGCCGATGCCATGAGACCATCCCCTCATGCCCCGGCCCCCCCGCTTCTCCTCCAAGCGCACCCTCGCGCCTCAGCGTCCGCCCGGCATCTACGCCTCGACCTACACGCCTGAGCTTGGGGCGGCGATCTGTCGGCGAATCGCGGCGGGGGAGAGTCTGGTGGCGATCTGCCGGGACGATCCTTTGATGCCGACCGGCAAGACGGTGTGGAATTGGGCCCGCGCCCATGAAGCGTTCCGGCTGATGAAGACCCATGCGCTGTCGGTGGCGCGGGCGCGAAGCCTGGCGGACCAGACGGCGCGGGATTTGGCGCGGCGGGCGGCTATGGGGGTCGGGCGGCAGGCCTGGAACGCCGGGCTCGACGGCTACGACCCTGAGATCGCCGATGCGATCATGCTGCGGGTGATGATGGGCGAGGCGCTCACCGCGATCTGCCGCGACCGGGACATGCCGAGCGTGGGCACGGTCTACAACTGGCTGCGGCGCTATCCGGAATTCGTCGAAGACTATCGGCGCGCCAAGGCGCTGGTCGAGGAGATCATGATCGAGCAGGCGGTCGAGCCTCTGCAACCGTTGCCCCGGGAGCGGGATTCCTGGGTCCTGTTGGGGCGCACGGTGCGGGCGGCGGAGAAGGCCGCTGGCCGGCTCAGCCTCAAGCGCTATGCGCCGACCGAGGGGCTGTCGGGCCTGACGGTAATGGTCGAGGCGGCGGACGGGTCACGGAAGGTCGTCTACCGGGGCGACTGAGCCTACCTCCCCCGCTCGTGGGGAAGGTGGGCTCACCCCAGGCGGATCGAGAAGCTCGCTCCGCCGGACGGGCTCGCGCCGAACTCCAGCTTGCCGCGATGCTGGCGCAACAGGGCCCCGACCACCCGCATCCCCAGGCCTTTGCGCGCCGCAGGGTCGAAGTCGGCGGGCAGGCCCGGCCCGTTGTCGGTGACGGTGATCTGCACGCCGCTGCCGGCCGGGCTGATCGCCACCGCGATCGACTGGGCGCCGTGCTTGGCTGCGTTGGTGACGATCTCGTTGAGAATCAGGCCGAGTGGCAGGATCAGGGTGGTGGAGATCGGGGTGGTCTCGCCGGAGACATTGAGCGACACCGGGCCCAGCAGGGTGGCGATGTCGGCCATCAAGCGGCGCGCGTATTCCAGCGCGCAGATCGTCTCGACTGTGTCGTCCAGATAGAAGTGGCGGTGCACGCGGGCGACCATCGCCACGCGGGTGGCGGCGATTTCGAGCTGGGCGGCGATGTCGGGGTGGGACGCCGCGCGCGACTGCATTTCCAGCAGCGCCGAGACGAACTGCAGGCTGTTCATCACCCGGTGGTCGATCTCGCGGCTCATCATCGCGATGCGGTCGCGCTCGGCCTCCAGCTCGATGACGCGGGCCGCCAGCTCGGTCTTGGAGCGGCGCAGCTCAAGCTGGGTCATCACCTGCCGCGCCAGGCGCTTGAGGGCGTTGATCTGCTGGTCGCTCAGCGAGCGGGTCTGGACGTCGAGCACGCAAAGCGTGCCGATCGGCAGGCCCTCTTCAGTCTTGAGAAGCGCGCCGGCGTAGAACCGCAGCCGCGGCTCGCCGGTGACCAGCGGGTTGCCGAGGAACCGGGGATCCAGGGTGGCGTCGGCCACCAGCATGAAGTCTTCCTGCAGGATCGCGTGGCCGCAGAACGAGGTCTCAAGCGGCGTCTCGCGTACGCCCAGGCCGACCTCGGCCTTGAAGAACTGCCGTCCGTCGCCGATCAGATTGACCACCGCGATCGGCGTGCCGCAGATCTCCGAGGCCAGCTGGGCGATGTCGTCGAAGTCCTGCTCGCGCGGGGTGTCGAGCACGTTGTAGCGGTCGAGGGCCGCCAGCCGTTGCGGCTCGTCGACGTGTCGCGCGGGGGCCACGGGCGCGTTCATGGGGTGAGACTCGAGACCTCTCCGTTGCCGTCAGGGCGCTCGGCCCGCGGCAGACTATCCGGTCCCGACCTTGAGGGACAACTGCAAGTCCGCAGGCGGCGGACGACCCTGCATGACGGCACGGCCCGCCGCCAACCCCACGTCAGCTCCGTGTCAGCCCCGCGCGCCCCACGCAGATATAGGGTCGAGGCGGCGACCAGGCCGGGCTGACGGGCGCAAGTCCCCTCGCCGGGGCAACCTAAACCCAGCGGCAGCGTTTGCTTCGCAGAGCCCCTCACCGTGAGCGGCAGATAAACCGAACACTGAGGGAACTGACATGCTGGGTATTATCGCCATCGTCCTGGTCGTGCTGTGGGCTCTGGGCTTCTTCGCCTTCCACGTGACCACCGCTTTCATTCACGTCGTACTGATCATCGCCGTCGTGCTGGTCGTGCTGCACTTCCTGCGAGGCCGCCGAGGGCTCTGACGCCCGCGAGACCGGCGCCGGCGAGGCCGGGCGCGATCGAGGCGTCGCTAAGTGTGCATCCCGACACAGTCTCGCGCGTTGAGTTGCCGGGACACACCAAGGATCGGACCATAATCATGCGTAAGACACTCGCGCTCACGGCGCTCGCGGCGATCGTCGCCTTGGCCGCCACCGATGCCAGCGCCTCGTGCCAGGGGCGCAAGAACACCGGCACGGCGATCGGCGCGGTCGGCGGCGCTCTGCTGGGGAACTCGATCTCCAAGGGCGGCGGCGGCGCGGTCATCGGCGGCCTCGGCGGCGCGGTGCTCGGGCACGAGGTCGCCAAGGGCGGCTGCGGACCTAGTCGCCACGCCTACTATCGCCACGGCCACAGCCGCTATGCGGCCAGCGACCGGGCTGCGGCCCCGGGCCGCGTCTACTACGACGAGCATGGCAACCCCGTGCCGGTCGCCGGCGACTATCGCCGCTAAGGCCTTGATCTGACGGGGCGCGCCTCCCGCGCGCCCCGCCGCGACGCCGAAGGATTTTCCAAATGACGCGCTATTCCGTGACGGCCCTGGCTTGTCTGGGGCTGTTGAGCCTTACCGCGTGCAACGAAACGCGCGTGGGGGCCGCCAACTCGAAGATCTGCGCCGAGTTCAAGACGGCGAAGGCCGGCGGCATGGCGGTCCCCGATGACGGCGCCGCGGCGCTGGACGATTGCGTGCGTCGCTGGGCCTACAGCCTGGCCCCGTCGCGCGACGACGCCGGTGCGGTGGCTCAGGCTGTGGTCGGCGCCTGTAACGCCCAGCTCGCCAAGTGGAACGGCCAGGTGCTTAACCAGGCCGGCGGCGACGCGGGCGCGGCCAGCCTGACCACCGGCGAGCCGACGACGGCGATCGCCGAGCACAACGCCTTCAGCCATTCACGCGCGCTGCTTTACGTGGTGCAGGCCCGCGCCGGCGCCTGCGCTCCGCCGTCCGCCACGAACGGCGTTCCGGACGGCGTCAGCTAGGGCCCCCAGAGGTCAGGCTCGCGTCAGCACCCGCATGTGCATCTGCCGCCGCAGGGAGAAACCCAGGGTCTCGTAGAGGCCGGTGGCGGCGGTGTTGTGGGCGTAGGCGTGCAGGAACGGGGTCTCGCCGCGGGCGAAGATGCGCCCGGCAACGATCCGCGAGAGGCCGCCGGCGTAGCCGTGGCCGCGGTGGTCGGGGTGGGTGCAGACGCCGCTGACCTCGGTGAAGCCCGGCAGACGCATGCGCTCGCCGGCCATGGCGGCGAGCTTGCCCTCGACCTTGACCCCGATGAAGTCGCCCAGCTGGTGGGTGCGTTCGAAGAACGGGCCGGGCTTGGTGAGCGTGGCGAGCGCCAGCATTTCGGGTCCGTCGGCGTCGCTGAGCGGGGCCCAGGCGAAGGCGGGCTCCGGCCCTTCGGTGAGGCGCTCCGCCGCCATCTGCCAGATCAGGTGCGGCTCGGCGGCGAGGCCGGGGATTTCCGGCGGAGGTTCGGCCTCGACCAGCCCGAGACTGCCGTCGGCCGGGACCAGGGCGGCCATCGCGGCCAGGCTCTGGCCGGACCCGTCGGCCATGGCGGCGAACAGGCCGTAGGGCGCGGCCAGACGTAGCGCCTGGTGCGCGCCCTCGGCCAGCGGCGCCCAGTGGGAGGTCAGCGAATTCCAGACCGGGCGGTCCAGGGGATGGGTGGCCATGGCGCTATCCGATGGGTCGCCGGACCCAGATGGGGTGGGGAAGCTTGGCCGGGAAGGGCTTGATCCGGAAGATCAGGGTCGTCGCCTAATCGTGCTCTAGCCGACGATCGGCTTCTCCTCGCCCCACCAGAGCGGCGATTTCGCGAGGTCGATGAACTTGCGCTCGTCCTCAAGCAGCAGGGCGCCGGCGGCGCGGGCTTCCTCGCGCTCGCCGTTGGCGGCCAGGCTTTCCAGGCTGTCGAACCACAGCTCGGCGACGCCGTCGTATTCGGGCGGGGCGTTGCGGCTGACCCGCGTGGCGGCGTTGGTCTCGGCGGAGAAGCTGTGCAGCTGGCTGTAGCGGCGGATCTGCAGGGTCTCCGCGACCGAGGCGACCAGCGGACCGTGGGTATTGCGCCAATAGTCCTGGAACTGCTCGCGGCTGAGGTGCGGCAGGCGGGTGAGGCAGAAGGTGAGCTTGATCATGGTGCGCCAAGCTTGGACCGGGATCGCCGGCGGGGAAAGTCCATGGCTGGTGGATTGACTCAGGCGCCCGGTCCGATGCCTTCTGCGCCCACCGAGTCCGTCGAGGGGCCAGGGAAGCGTCGCCATGAGTTTGGCCACTGAGTCCGTGACCCTGCCCGGCAGTGGTCTGGTCTTCGTCAACTACTATCAGCCCAGCGTGACGCCGGCCTATCGGGCAGCGATCCTGACGGCCGAGAACTACCTGCAGAGCCATTTCACCGACGCCACGACGGTGGGCGTGAGCTTCGATTTCGCGTCGCTGGGCGGCAGCTTCAGCGCGCAGAACAGCTTCGACGCGACGCCGGTCAGCTACTCGGCCTACGTCGCCGCGCTGACCAGCCACGCTGTGACCGCCGACGACGTCTTGTCGGTGGCGAGCCTGCCGGCCAGCGACCCGAGCAATGGGGCGGGGTTCCACATCGCGGCGACCGAGGCGCGGGTGCTCGGCCTGGCGGTCCAGACCAACACCATCGACGACCACGTGACGCTGAACTCCGACCTGGCGTGGACGTTCGGTCAGGACGCGGTGGGCGCGATCCTGCACGAGATCAGCGAGGGGGTCTTCGGGCGCACGTCCAGCCTGGGATTCGAGGAGAGCCGCTGGGCGCCGCTGGACCTGTTCCGGTTCACCGCCGCCGGGCAGCGGGATTTCACCGGCGGCTCGGACGGCGTGGCGACCTTCTTCGGGATCGACGGCAATCACGTCTCGAGCCTGCAGTACCATTCCTCGATCAGCGCCGCGGGCGTCGCCGACAGCTTCGACCTGGGCGACTGGGACCATACGCGCGGCGACAGTTTCGGACCGGGCGGGCCAAATTCCCCCGGCGTGGTCACGGCCACCGACCTGCAGGTGCTGGACGTGCTCGGCTGGACGCCGGTCGGGGCGGGCGCGCCGTTCCTGCCGCCGCCGGACGACTTCGCCTCCAGCCAGACGGATTCCAGCCTTCCGTTCGGGGTGCTGACGCCGGGCGGCGGGGCGCAGGGCGCGCTGCAGAGCGCCGGCGACCGCGACTGGTTCCAGGTCTCGTTCCAGGCTGGCGTGACCTACACGATCACCGAGAGCGGTTGGCGCGCCGGCGCCGGCACGCTCGCCGATCCTTACCTGCGGCTGCACGACGCCTCCGGCGCGGTGGTGGCGTCCAACGACGACATCGTCAGCGGCTCAAATCCGGACTCGCAGATCGTCTTCACCGCGACCAGCGGCGGGAGCTACTATGTCGAGGCGGGCAGCTTCGCGGACGGCTACACCGGCACCTACCGGCTGAGTCTGAGCCAGACCGGCAGCGCGTCCGGCGCGCCGACGTCGCCGACCACCGGCAACGACCTGATCGCCGGCGCTTCGGGCGGTGGCGACACCATCGACGCCCTGGCCGGCGCCGACACGATCAACGCCGGCGGCCCGGGGTCCAACTACCTGCGCGGCAACGACGGCGACGATTCCATCGTCGGCGGCTCGGGCTTTGACGACATCA
>JBBQTP010000031.1:0-32439 GCA_038213205.1 Caulobacterales bacterium | reverse complement strand
GCAAGCTCATCGTCCACGGCCGCGACCGCGCCGAGTGCATCGCCCGCCTGAACCGTTGCCTGGGCGAGATCGTGGTCGCCGGGATCGATACCAATATCCCGCTCTTCCAGGAGCTTCTGGCCCAGCCGGACATCCTGTCGGGGACCTACAACATCCACTGGCTGGAAAACTGGATGAAGGCGCAGGCGACGGCCGCCTGATCGGCGGCTATTTGGGGACGAATACGCGGCCGAACTGCTGTGTCAGGTGAACCGGCGGGCATTTCGGTTCGGGCATCAGCGTGACGAGCTGAGTGCGATCGCCTTCTTCCCGCACCACCAGAACCGCAATTCGGGCCCCAGGAGTCACTGCCGCGCGGCAGTCGGCGCCCTCGGCCTTCGCGACAATGGCGGCGGACGCCTCGTTGAGGGTGAGCTTGTCGACGACCATCGCCTCGCTCAGTGTGACGGGAGGCTTTGGATTGGCCGCCCAGGCGAAGAGCCCAACGCCCGCGATAACGATGGGCATCAGCGAGAACAGCAGGCGGCGCAGCCGGACGAACCGATCGCGCTTGTATTCGAAGCCAAGCTGCGGCTCGAGCGCGATCACCACCGCGACGAAATCGGCGTAGCGCTTCGCCGAGCCCTTGGAGTGATCGTTGCGGTAGTGCTCCGAACGCTTGGCCAAGGCCGCAAAGGTCTTGCAGCCATCGGGCAGCATCGGCGCCATGCGCTTTTCGATGCGCTTGCGCACCTCCGCCTCGACGCCGTCCGCGCCGATCAGCGCGTCGAAGCTGACGGTCTCGGTGGTGACGATCGCCAGCGCATTCCACAGGATGACGCCAGCCAGAAGGTACGCCACGCCCGCGCCGGCCAGCGCCGCGTAGAGCCGCGGCTCCGCATGAAGCGCGCCGAGGCTGGTCAGTGACCCCCCCGCCAGGACAGCGATGACCGTCGTGACCATGGCCCCGATGATCCACTTGGTCGCCTCACGCAGGTTGGCGGTGCCGGCGACGAACGGGTTCTGAGCGCCATCGGGCATCAGTCAGCTCCGCCGCCGCGGGTCACCACCACCCGGGGCGCACCAGTGCCGAGGCTCGCCTTGAGGTCGGCCTGCAGGCGGCTGGCGACCTTGGCGTCGGCGACCCGGGCCTTAAGCACGGCGCCGGGCGCCCAGGCGAGCGTCTTGGCGTGAGCCAGAACCGACTCCAAGTGTTCGCCGTGGAGGGCGTGGGTCGTCAGGTCGAGCATCTGCACTTGAGGGCTGAGGTCGATGGGGCTGATGAAGCTCAGCACGGGACGCTTCAATGGATCCGGACGATCCAGCTTGGCGAAGGTCAGTACGGGGCGCTCGAGTGGGTTCGGCCGCGAATGGACCGGCTTGGCCGGGGTCTTTGGCAGGGGATTGCGTGGGCGTAGGGGCTTGGCCATCGTCGCTCTCCGGGAGTGCGAGCGTAGCCTAACCAGCCTGGCGCGAAGCTGGCAACAGCGCCGCTCTAGGTTGAGCCCCGTGCAGGTGATCCGGAGTTCGCCACGGCGCGCAAAGCCGGGCTAACCTCGCCGAATGGCGCAGTTCGACGTCCGAGATTTGCTGTCCTGCTATGCGCGCGGCGTGTTCCCGATGGCCGACGCGCGTGAGGACGAGCGCGTCTTCCTGATCGATCCGGAGCGGCGCGGCGTGCTTCCGCTGGAGGGCTTTCACGTCTCGCGTCGTCTGGCGCGGACGGTTCGCGGCGACCCCTTCGAGGTGCGTGTCGACACGGCTTTCCGAGCCGTCGTGCAGACCTGCGCCGAGGCGGGGCGCGGGCGGTTGGAAACCTGGATCAACCACCCGATCGAGGACCTGTATGTGAGCCTGCACGAGCGCGGCTTCGCCCATTCGGTGGAATGCTGGCGGGGCGATGAGTTGCTAGGCGGGCTCTACGGGGTATCGCTCGGCGGGGCATTCTTCGGCGAGAGCATGTTCTCCCGCGCCCGGGACGCCTCGAAGGTCGCGTTGGTCCACCTGGTGGCGCGGTTGGTCGGAGGCGGCTACCGCCTGCTCGACGCTCAGTTCATGACCGAGCACCTGACCCAGTTCGGGGCCCAGGAAATCTCACGGCTGGACTACCATCGCCGCCTGGCGCTGGCCCTTTCGGCGGAAGCGGATTTTCAGCGAGCCGGGGCGGTGCTGGATGGCGCGGCGGCAGGCGCCGGGGCCGCGGCCCTGCAGGTGATCAGCCAGGCGTCGTAGACCGGATGTTCCAGGGGGTGCAGGCCGGGCGAGGAGGCGTACATCCAGCCCTTGAAGGCCTGCCGCGTCGCCAGCGCGGGGCGGCCGGGCTGCGAGCGCGGCTGGCTGTCGACGGTCAGGTAAGCGATGGAGTCGTCGATCGGCTCACCCGGCGAGGAGCGCTCGCACGCCTTCACCGTGAAGACCAGGCTCCTGAAGCGGATCGGCCGGCCGACCGGCGCCTCGAAGCGCAGGCTCTCAGCGGTGACCTTGTCGAGCGCCTCGAGGACGGCGATGTCGTAGCGGGCGCGCCGCACGATGACGGCCGGCTTTGTCTCGGTGGGCGGCGGCGGCGGCGCGGCGGTGACCTCCTTCTCGGAGATCGGCGGCACGGCGGTCGGCACAGGCGTCGGCACGGTGACCGGCGGGGCTTCCTCGGAGGCCGCCGCCTTGGGCGGGGGCTCCTGGGGCGTTGGCGGGGACGGCGCGGGCTGAGCAGCAGCCAGGCCCGCCCAGGCCAGACCTGCCAAACCGGCGAGCCGGATCGCGTGTTTCAGATAGGTCGTGGCGGACGGGCGGGTCGACACGGGCGCAGGCCTATTTGGGGGTCCAGGCCTCGTAGTCGGCGGTGGCCTTCTGGCGCTCGCCGCCTCGAGACAGAGCGCCGGCCGGCCTGTAGGCGTTGATGGTCCCGGTGAGGTTCGGCAGATGTGGCTTTTCCCAGGACTTGATCGTGAACGGCTCGACGGTCGGCGGCTCGGCGAAGGTGTAGTGCAGCCAGCCGTGCCAGTCGGGCGAGACCTTGGAGGCGTCGGCGTAGCCCTGGTAGATCACCCAGCGGCGCTTACGGCCCTTGTCATAGCTGTCGCTGTCGTCCTTGGCCTCGAAGTAGCGGTTGCCCATCTCGTCCTGGCCGATGAAGCGGCCGCGCCGCGCGATGTGGAAGCGCTGGCCCAGCGTCGCGCCATTCCACCAGGTGAAGATCGATCGCAGGAAATTCAGCACGGCGGGCAAGTCTCGATCCGGGGGATGGGCGGACGGACTATAGGCGGGCCGATTTGGAGCGTCCAGCTTGCGCCCCCTTTCACGACGTTTGGGCCGCAAGATGTTGGGGATGAATGGCCCGGCGACCGCAACATCTATTGATTGGGGCCGTCGGAGCCGCCTACCCTGCCCGGAACGGAGTCGGCGGATGGTGCGCGAAACGTCGCGGACGAGGATCGAAACGCGGGTCGTGGAGCTGGGTGGTCGCCTCGTCGAGGCCCAGGCGCCGGCCCATTGGCCGGCCGCCAGGCTTGACGCCTGGATCGACTGGGCGGCCGGTTGGACGGAGCACGCCACCGATATCCCCGCCGTGATCTCCGATTTCGTCGAGGACCTGACCAGCCGCGCCCAGGACAAGGGCCTGGTGAAGGACGTTCGCGCCCGCACCCGCTTCCGCGACGCGCTCACTGAAGCCTTGCTGGCCGGAACCCTGGCGATCGGCGGGGCGCGCGGGGGTCAGGCAATCCCGGTGATGGAGGCCGGCTCGGCCGAATTAACGCCGGCCCTGGCGCGGCTGACCGCGGCGCACCGAGGCCGTGCGGCCGCAGCGGCGGCCACCGCTGAGCTTGGGCGGCGGCTGCAAGCGGTGATGGACGCAATCCTGCGCTGCGACGGCGACGCCGAGGCCTGCGCCGACCCGCAGGCCAATCCGAGCCTGGCCCGCGCAGCCGACGCCGCGCGCACCGCCGGCGCCCCAGACAGCCTAGTCTTGGATGCCATCGCCCTGGCTCGCGAGGGCGAGGGCGTCTGGCACGCGGAGGCCCCGGCCATCGAGGCCAACGGGCCGGAATTGATCGTGACCGGCATGCTCGATGCCAACGCCACCGAGGTGGCTCGCGCCGCCTGGGCCACCGGCGCCGTGGTCGTCGCGGACGACAGCCTGACCGGTCAGCGGATCGCTGCCTGTGGCGGAGCACGGCGCGCCGGCATCGACCTGATGGGCTTCTGGTCGGACGCTGGGTTCGACATCGAGGCCTTTGAAGCCGCAGCAGCCCTGCTGGCCGGGGCGCTGGCGGCGGCGACCGAGGGACCGGTGCTGATCGGCCTGGCCGGCCTGGGCGACTGGCTGGTCGCCAACGGCCTCGACCACGACAGCGACGCGGGCCGCGAAACCGCCCGCGAACTCTATCTGGCCGCAGCGCGCGCCATGGCCGGTTCGGCGTTGGACGGCGGCCTCGCCCTGTTCCGTGATCCGGAACTGGAGCTACGGCTGGGCGGCGGCCGGCTCTCGGGCGGACCCTGGACCGGGCCGGTCACCTTCGCCGAGACCGCGGACGGGGAGGCGGTGCGGGCGCTGTCGGAAGCCGCGATCCGCGGCCTGGCCCTGGCCGGCGTCGACGCAGCCGAAGCCCACGCCCTGCTGCTCGGCCGCGCCGACCTGGCCGAGGCCCCGGGCGTCAACCACGCCGCCCTCACCGCCCGCGGCTTCACCGACCACGAGATCGCTGCCGTCGAGGCCGCCCTGCCCCTGGTCGCGCACCTGCCCGACGCGTTCGCGCCCGCCGTGGTCGGCGAGGGCTTCCTGCGCGACGTGCTGGGCGTGACCGCCGAGCAGTTGGCCGAGCCGCAGTTCGACCTACTGGCGCTGATGGGCTTCACCGCCGCTGACGCGGCCGCGGCCGAGGCCCATGCTCTGGGCCATGACAGCCTGGCCGACGCCGAGTTCCTGCTGCCCGCTGCCCGCGCGGTATTCCGCAGCGCCGGCGACCTGGGCCAGGCGCCTCGCCAGGCCATGCGGGCGGCCTTGGAAGCGGCGCTCACCGTCCCGGCGGTCGCTGAGGTCGAGCTGGAGTGGCGATCGACGCCAGCCGACGCCCTGGCAGCCCTCGCCACGTCGAGCGGCGCGGTCAGGGTGCGGCGCGCCACCGCCCCGGCCGGCGTCACGCTCGACCTGCCGAACCTGACCGAAGCGCGCCCGGCGATCCGCGAACCAGAACCCGCGGAGCGCATTGTCGAGCGGGTGGTCGAGCGCGAGCGCACCCGACGCAAGCTGCCGGACCGCCGCAAGGGTTACATCCAGAAGGCCGCGGTGGGCGGCCACAAGGTCTACCTGCACACCGGCGAATATGACGACGGCGAGCTCGGCGAGATCTTCATCGACATGCACAAAGAAGGCGCGGCCTTCCGTTCGCTGATGAACAACTTCGCCATCGCGATCTCGATCGGCCTGCAGTACGGCGTGCCACTCGACGAGTTCGTCGACGCCTTCGTCTTCACCCGCTTCGAGCCCGCCGGGCCGGTGACCGGCAACGACACGGTGCGCTCGGCGACCTCGATCCTCGACTACATCTTCCGCGAGCTGGGGGTGTCCTACCTGGGCCGCCAGGACTTGGCGACGGCCGATCCTGGCGAGCTGACCGCCGACGGCCTGGGCAACGCCAAGGCGGACGAGGCCGCCTTGCAGCCCGAGGGCCCGCAGCTGGCCTCGCATTTCATCTCGCGCGGCTTCTCGCGCGGGGCGGCGCCGGACAACCTGGTGTTTCTGCCGACCGCCAACCGCGCCAGCGGCCCCGGGGCCCGCGAAGCGGCCGACGTTTGCGCGGCCTGCGGCGATGTGTCCGTGGTGCGAAAAGGCGCGGCGCTGATCTGCGAAACCTGCGGCGCGCGCGCAGGGCGTACAGGCGAAGATCACAGCGCCTAAGCGTAGGCGCCGACGCCTAAGCCCTTAAGAATTACCGCGAATTAAGTGGCGCCCCCAATAGGCTGAGCGCAGATGGGACCGGTAGTTTGAAGGACAACGCCTAAGTGATTTCTCGACCCGCCCGCCTCCTGTTCGCCCTCGCCGCGATCGCTGTGACCGCGCCCCGCGCGGCTGCCGCGGCGGCCACTGGCGGCGACAAGGAAGTGCCGCGGATGAACAGCTTCGGGGGCTCCTGCCCCAAGTGCGAGCTGTCTGGCCGCCGCCTGGCCGGGGCCCATTTCACCGGCGCGGATTTCTCCGGCGCCGCCCTGGTGGGCTCGGACCTCCGCGAGGCCCGCTTCGTGGCTTCGAACTTCACCAACGCCGACCTGTCGCGCGCCGACCTGACCGACTCCGAGCTGATGGGCGCGAACTTCACCGGCGCGAACATGTCCCATGCCCGACTACGCTCCACCGAGGCCAAAGGGGTGATGTTCATCGGCGCCAATCTCTCCAACGCCGACCTCAGCGATTCCGAAGTGATGGCGGCCAATTTCAGCCGGGCGATCATGAACGGCACGATCCTGCGATCCGCCGAGCTGCACTTCGCCGACATGACCAAGGCCGAGGCCCGCGGGGCTGACTTCAAGGACGCCGAGTTGAACGGCGCGGTGCTGGTGAACGGTCACTTCGACAAGGCCTCATTCCGCTCGGCCGAGCTGAACGGCGCGGTGCTGACCGGCGGCACCTTCGATGGCGCGGATTTCAAGGATGCCGAACTGCACCGCACGGTGATTGCCGGCGTCGACCTGAGCCACGCCCGCGGCCTGACGCAGGAGCAGGTCGATGAGGCCTGCGCCGACGCCAAGACCCGTTTGCCGAGCGGTTTCAACGCGCGAAGCTGCGCCGGCATCCGTGCGATCATCCATCAGGCCGGGTCCGCCATGTGGGGCGCGCACGGCTATCCGGCGCCGCCCATGCTGCCGAGCCCGCCCGCGACCCCGGCGCCGCCTGCGCCACCCGCACCACCAGTGACGCCGACCCGCTACCTATTGCAGATGCTGTCGGACTGAGTCTGAGCGGACTAGGCCTTCAGCGGCGGCGCGAGCCGGATGCTGAGTTCTTTCAGCTGCTTGTCGCTGACTTCTGACGGCGCATTCATCATTAGGTCCTGCCCCTGCTGGTTCAGCGGGAAGGCGATAACCTCGCGGATGGCCGTCTCACCGGCCAGCAGCATGACGATGCGGTCGATGCCCGGCGCCAGGCCGCCGTGCGGCGGGGCGCCATGGCGGAAGGCGTTCAGCATGCCGCCGAACTGCTCCTCGACGACGCTCTCGTTGTAGCCGGCGATCTCGAAGGCCTTGACCATGATCTCCGGCAGGTGGTTCCGGATCGCGCCGGAGCACAGCTCATAGCCGTTGCAGACGATGTCGTACTGGTAGGCGAGGATATCGAGCGGATCCTTGGTGTTCAGGGCCTCCAGCTCGCCCTGCGGCATCGAGAAGGGGTTGTGGCTGAAGTCGACGTGGTTGGTCTCTTCGTTCATCTCGAACATCGGGAAGTCGACGATCCAGACGAATTCGAAGCGGTTCTCGTCCACCAGCTTGAGGTCGGTCCCGACCTTGGTCCGCGCGGTCCCGGCGAATTTGGCGAAGGTCTTGGGGTCGCCGGCCACGAAGAAGGCCGCGTCGCCCGCGCCTAAGCCCAACTGGCTCATCACTAGGTCGGTCTTCTCCGCGCCGAGGTTCTTGGCGATCGGGCCGCCCCAGCCGCCCTGGTCCTCGCTCCAGAAGATGTAACCCAGGCCCGGTTGGCCCTCGCCCTGCGCCCAGCTGTTCATCCGGTCGCAGAAGGCGCGTGAGCCGCCCTTCGGCGCGGGGATCCCCCACACCGCGTTCTTGGCGTCTTCCAGGATGCGCGCGAACAGGCCGAAGCCGCCCCCGCGGAACGGGTCGGAGACGTCCTGCATAATGATTGGGTTGCGCAGGTCCGGCTTGTCGGTGCCGTACTTGGCCATGCACTCGCGGTAGGGGATGCGCGGGAACGGGTACGGCGTCACCGGCTTGCCGTCGGAGAACTCCTCGAAGACGCCGTGCATCACCGGCTCGATGGCCGCGAACACATCTTCCTGGGTGACGAAGCTCATCTCGACGTCGAGCTGGTAGAACTCCAGGGACCGGTCGGCGCGCAGGTCCTCGTCGCGGAAGCAGGGCGCGATCTGGAAGTAGCGGTCGAAGCCGGAGACCATCAGCAGCTGCTTGAACTGCTGCGGCGCCTGCGGCAGCGCATAGAACTTGGTCGGATGCAGGCGCGACGGCACCAGGAAATCGCGCGCGCCCTCGGGGCTCGACGCCGTCAGGATCGGAGTCTGATATTCCAGGAAGCCCTGATCGATCATCCGGTTGCGGATCGAGTGGATGACCTTTGAGCGTAGCACGATGTTGCGGTGCAACGTCTCACGCCGCAGGTCCAGGTGGCGGTTCTTAAGGCGGATCTCTTCGGGGTACTCCGGCTCGCCGAACACCGGCAACGGCAGCTCGGCGGCGGCCGACAATACATCGACCTTCTTTACCCGGATCTCGACCTCACCGGTCGGCAGGTTCGGGTTCACGGTGTCAGCCGAGCGGGCCACCACCTCGCCGTCGATGCGGATCACGCTCTCGGCGCGCAGGTGCTCGACGGTGGAGAAGCCCGGGGTTTCCGGGTGCAGGACGAGCTGGGTCAGCCCGTAGTGGTCGCGCAGGTCCACGAACATCAGCCCGCCGTGGTCGCGCTTGCGGTGGATCCAGCCGGAAAGGCGGACCGTCTGGCCGGTGTCGGCGGCGCGGAGCGCGCCGCAGGTATGGGTGCGGTAGGCGTGCATTTAGCTCAGCAAAACGGGGTGATTTACGAGGCGCGGAAGGGCGCATGTGGGGGGCCGAAAGTCAAGGCGCGGGGCGGTTGGTTGGCTGGCAAGGCGCAGAGTCCCGCCACCAGATGCCCAGAGCTCCTCGACCGCGGACGAGACACCAGGGCATCCCGATGCTCAATCGATAATAGGTCTCCCGCCTAACTTGGACCGTCTCCTGAAATCGCCCGTCAGCGGTCCGAAGCGTGGTTTTCCAGCTAGACCCTCCTCGGCTAGAGTAATGCTGCTTCGCCGCAACCAACGTCGGCGTGAGAACGCAAGTCTCGACAGGGCCGTTGAGATCGATGGCGGCGACTACGCCGCAAAGCCAGACGAACGAGAAAAGCGCGGTCAAGCCAACCATGAGCGTGTCACTCATGGCCCTTCGATCCAGCACCGCAACCAACAGGCCGATCCCGCAGGCGACGACCGCCGCAGCCGCAGCCCAACGCCAAGTGACTTCCGTCCAATAGAGTCGATCTCCGCTGTTAAGGAGAAAGAATCCTAGTCCAGCCATCGGGCCGAAGAATAGGCCGGCAAGGGAGGGCCTTCTGTCGATTGGCGCATCGATCCCTAAGCTCAACCTTCGTCCTGAGGCTGCGGTGGCGCCGAGCGCGCCGATCGGCAGCAGCCCCAGGATGACAAGCACCCAAGTTGGCGGAAATTGTCGAGTCGCCAGGAGCACGCAGGGAATAAGGCCGATAGTGATGCCCAGGATCGCCGCCGGAGGGGCGCTCTTTGCGGAACGGCCCTGGACCACCGCCTACTTCTCCGGGTGCAGCAGCGCCTGGTAGGTGAGCGTCCGCGCCATCGTACCCAGGTCGTCGCCGCCGGTGCCGCCCATGCGCTGGATCATGCCCACGAACAGCACGTCGTTGGTCGGGTCGATCCAGAACCAGGTGCCGGCCGCGCCGCCCCAGCTCATGGTGTTCTTGCCCTCGAGCGTTCCGGCGCGGCGCGGGTCGTTCACCACCATGAAGTCGAGGCCGAAGCCGACCGCCTCGTTGAAGCGGACGACGCTGGTGCCGTTCGAGTTCACCAGGACGTTGTGCGGGATGACGTTGGTATCCATCAACTCGACCGAGGCCGGCGACAGGACGCGCACGCCGTCGAGCACGCCCTTGTTGAGGATCATCTGGCAGAAGCGGGCATAGTCCATGGTCGTCGAAACCAGGCCGCCGCCGCCGGATTCCATGGCCGGGGGCTTGGCGTAGTCAGGCATCTTGTTGCCGAACAGGTCGTCGGCCTGGACGATTTTGCCCGTCGGCTTCTCGTTCACCATCTCGGCCACATAGACGGCTGCGAGGCGCTTGGCCTTGTCCGCGCCCGTGTAGAATCCGGTGTCCTTCATCTTCAGCGGGGCGAAGACGTTCTCGGCCATGAACTGCCCGAACGGCTTCCCGGAGAGCTTTTCGATGATGTAGCCCTGGATATCGACGACGCTGGAATAGGACCAATCGGTCCCCGGCTGGTACATCAGCGGGATCGTCGCCGTGCGCTCGATCATCTCGTGCAGGCCGTTGGCGCCCAGCACCTTCTTCTCGCGAGAGAGCTTGTCCACCGGATGCTTGTCGCCCAGGCCGTAACCGAAGCCGCCGGTGTGGCTCATGATCTCGCGCATGGTGGGCGGACGCTTCATGTCCTCGACCTTGGTGATCTTGCCGTCCTTGTCGGCCTCGACCATCACCTTGAGGTTCTTGAATTCCGGGACATAGCGGGTGACCGGGTCGTCCAGGCGCCACTTGCCCTGCTCGAACAGGATCATCATGCCGACGCCGGTCAGCGGCTTGGTCATCGAATAGATCCGGAAGATCTCGTCCTTCGGCATGGCCTGGCCGGTGGCGAGGCTGGTCTTCCCGTAGGTCTTGAATTCCACGACCTTGCCGTGGCGGGCCAGCAGTGTGGTCATGCCGGCGACGCGGCCGTCGGCGACCGTCTTGGCCATATAGTCGTCAAGCTTCTGCAGCCGGCCGCTATCGAAGCCCACGGCTTCGGGCGCCGTGGTCGCGCTGAGCGCCGTGGCGGCAGCGGGCTTGGCCGGCGCGGCGGCGTCCGCGGCCAAAACCGGTTGAGCGCCCACGGCCAGCAGGGCTGCGCCCAGGGCCGCAGCGAAATAGGCGCGACGTTGCATGATCAGTTTCCCCCGAATTGTTATCGGCAAAGCTTAGGGCCCCTGCCCCGCCACGCAAGGAAGCTTGCGTTTCGCCTCTGCAATGCGTTGGGGCAATGCGCCGCGCGCCGTTGCTTTTGCCGTGGCGCGCCCCGCACAGTGCGGGCAAAGCGAGAGGACGCGGACATGCTGAAATGGCGGATCGGCGAGGTGACCGTCACCCGCATCCTCGAACTGGAAGCCACCGGCGGCAGCCGGTTCATCCTGCCCCAGGCGACGCGGGAGGTGATCCAGGAGATCTCTTGGCTGATCCCGCACTTTGCCGACCCGGATGGGCGCCTGAAACTCAGCATACACGCACTCGTCGTGGAAGCGCCGGGGCGGCGGATCATCGTCGACACCTGCATCGGCAACGACAAGCAGCGCGATATCCCGGCTTGGAGCGGCCTGCAGACGACGTTCCTTACCGACCTGACGGCAGCCGGTTTCGCGCCCGACAGCATCGACACCGTGCTCTGCACCCATCTGCACGTGGACCATGTGGGCTGGAACACCATGCTGGTGGACGGCCGCTGGGTTCCGACCTTCCCCAAGGCCCGTTATCTGATCGGCCACGCGGAATACGACTACTGGCGCGAGGAAGAGGCCGACAACGCCGCGCCGGAACGCTCGCCGTTCCATGACAGCGTCAAGCCGGTCTGGGAGGCCGGCCTGGTCGACTTGGTCGAGACAACTCATCAGGTTTGCGACGAAGTTTCGCTGACGCCGACGCTCGGCCACACGCCCGGCCACGTAAGCATCCGCATCCGGTCGCAGGGCGAGGAAGCGCTGATTACCGGCGACTTCCTGCACCACCCCTGCCAGTTCGCCCGCCCGGATTGGGCGAGCAGCGCCGACTTCGATCCAGAGGCCTCGACCGAGACGCGGCGGCGGATGTTCGATGACCTCGCCGACGGCCCGCCGGTGCTGGTTATCGGCACCCATTTCGCGGCGCCCACCGCCGGTCACGTGGTGCGCGATGGCGACGCGTTCCGGCTGGCGGTCTGACCGCGCGTGAAGACCCTTCTGATCGTCTGGCACTCGCGAACCGGCGGCGCGCGGGCCATGGCCGAGGCCGCTGCGCAAGCGGCTGGACGCGAGGCCGGCGTGACCACGAAGAGCCTCCCGGCCGCAGAGGCCGAGCCCGCGGACCTTCTGGCGGCGGACGGCTACCTGTTCGCCTGCCCGGAGAACCTGGCGGCGATGTCAGGGGCGATGAAGGAGCTCTTCGACCGCTGCTACTACCCCTGCCTGGCGCGGCTGAACGGGCGGCCCTATGCGGCGATGATCTGCGCCGGCAGCGGCGGCGAAGGCGCCGCGCGGCAGCTGGCCCGCATCGCCACCGGCTGGCGGCTCAAGCCGATCGCCGAGCCCTTGATCGTCAACGTCGCGGCGCAGACCCCTGAAGCAATCCTGGCGCCCAAAACGCTCACCGAGACGCAGACCGCGCTTTGCTCTGACCTGGGAGCCGCCCTGGCGACAGGGCTGGCGATCGGCGTGTTCTGACGCGGTTCGCCGCCGTCGAGGGCGAACTGACCGCCGACAACGACCCGGCGACCATCGACAGGCTCTGGAATCGCTTTGTTGCCGCCTAGTTCGAGCGCGGCCGCGACGACCCGAAATTGCAGCCCCTGCGACCCCTATCGCAGCAAATAGCGCGCGCTGCGCCGTGCGCGATCGGTGGAGATGGAGCTCGCGGCCCCGGGGAACTCAAATGCTCCCCGGGGCGCGCGAACGGTCAACCGGCTGATTTGGGGGAAACCGGCGGACCACAGGCCGTGGACAGGCCTATCGGGCTGCGAGGCGTGCCTCGGAGTTCGAGCGGGCCGCGGTCAGTTGAGCAGTCGCCGCCGCCCGCATGGCCTTGAGGCAGGCCGTCCGGTCTCCGGAGATCGGATAGGCGCTCAGTTGGCCGCAGAACTTGTGTGTAGATTGCTCGATGCGCGACTGAGCGGTCACGACATCGGTCGGACGGCTGAGGTCGAGATCGGCGATGCGAACCCGCATGACCGGCGAAGACGCCTGCGCCGAACCCGCCCCGACCACGGCCGCGGCCGCGGCGGCCAGGCAGCAGAAAAGCATACGCATTATTGAAACCTTTGAATCTGTTGGATGAAATGAGCTTTGGCGCGCTGCCGAAACACCGGCGACCGGCTAGTGCGAGAGCTTCACCTTGATGGCGGCGAGCCCGGACTCATAGATGCCGGACAAAGCGGCTTGCGCGGCCTCGGCCTTCCCCGGGACAGGCGTGTAGACGCTGCTCCAGGTGATCGTGGAGCCTCCGTCGCCCTTGCCAGTGACCTGGAAGGTTGAAAGGTACTGGTTGACCGGCACAGGGCTGGACAGGAACGTGTAGGCGTACCGACGCTTGGCTTCGTTTTGGCCGGTGCGGAGCTCGACGAAGGTCGCGCCGTCTTTTGTGACCAGGGTTCGTGTGGACGGGGTCTTGCCGTCCTCGCGGCACGACCGGATCGCCGGGTGCCAATCGGCGATGGCGCAGAAGCCGCCGACCGCAGCCCAGACCTTGTCCGGTGAGGCGGTGACATCGACGCTGCGACTCAACGTAATGGCCGATGCCGGCGCCGCGATGCTCGCGACCACGACGGCGACGGCGGCCATCACCGCCTGATTGATACTCATAGGCTGATACTGCGGCATGGCCGCCTCCCTCATGGCGCGGCGAGCCAAATGCCCGCCGTGGAGGGGTGATGTGTCGTGGTGCGGCCGGCGGTTCCAGTTCAGGAAATGAATCTGTGCCGGTACAGAAACTGAACTGGAGAACGCCGTTCTGATCGACTAGGGCTCGGGTCTCGCACTGAGGAAAGCGGATGACACAAGGCAGCTACAAACAATTTTGTCCGGTCGCGATGGCAGCAGAACTCCTGTGCACGAGATGGACCATAGTTCTGCTCCGTGAGCTGCTGGCCGGATCGACCCGATTTAACGAATTGCGCCGCGGCGTACCGCGGATGTCGCCGGCGCTTCTCTCCCAACGCCTTAAAGATCTCGAGGCCGCTGGGGTCGTCGTTCGCCAGACTCAGGCCGCCGACCCCAGCATCGGCCAATACCGCCTCACCGAGGCTGGACTGGAGCTGAGACCGATCATCGAGGGCTTCGGGATCTGGGGCCAGCGGCGGATAGATGCGGAGGTATCGCTGCAGCACCTCGATGTGCAGCTTCTGATGTGGGACATGCGTCGTGGGCTGAACGTCGATCCGATGCCCAAGCAGCGCAGCGTGATCCAGTTCGTCTATCCCGATCTTTCGGCCAGCCAGCGCTCCTGGTGGCTGGTGGTCGAGCCGGCGGGCGAGGTTGACCTCTGTTCGGTCGATCCGGGCTTCGACGTCGACCTCTACGTCTCGGTCGACCTGCGGACCATGACGGCGATCTGGATGGGGCACGACACCGTGCGCGCGGCGACATCGAGCCAGCGCATGCTGTTGACCGGCGACCGGACGCTCGCCCGCGACATGCAGGCCTGGCTGGGCCTCAGCCCGTTTGCGACCCAGCTGAAATTGGCGAGCTGATCGGTCCTAGGCGACCCGGCTGGCCGGCGCGTTGGCCTCGTGACCTCCGACGCACTCGGCGATGGCGGCGAACAGCTCGGTGATGGCAATCGGCTTGGCGACGAAGGCGTCCATGCCAGCGGCGGCGTATTCATCCACCTGGTGACGCATGACGTTGGCGGTGAGGGCGATAATCGGCGTGCGCTGTCTGCCGGTGACGGCCTCGCGCTCGCGAATGGCGCGGGTGGCGGTGGGACCGTCCATCCGGGGCATCTGGATGTCCATCAGCACCAGGTCAAAGTCGCCCTTCTCCCAGGCGGCCACGGCCTCGATGCCATCGACCACGATCTCCGCCTCGATGCCGATCTGGTCGAGCAGGGTGCGAAGCACCAGCTGGTTGACGGCGTTATCCTCGGCGGCCAGCGCCCGGAGCGGACGGTTCTCCGGCGCGGCGCCCTCGCTCGGCGCCGGGGCGAGCGCCAGCGCCGCTGGCGCCGTCTGCTGGCTGCGGGCCAGCGGCAGATCGACGACGAAGGTCGCCCCCGTTTCCACACCGTTGGAGACGGTGATGCAGCCGCCCATCGCCTCGCAGAGCTCGCGGCAGATGGCCAGACCCAGGCCTGTGCCGCCGAAACGGCGGGTGGTCGAGGCGTCGGCCTGGGTGAATTTCTCGAACAGGCGCTCGGCGAAGCTGTCCGGCACGCCGGGTCCGGTGTCGCTGACGCTGATGCGCACGCCGAGCGCGTTGGCGGTGACGCCGACCCCCACTGAACCGGCCTCGGTGAACTTCACGGCGTTGGAGAGCAGGTTGCACAGCACCTGGCGCAGGCGCGCAGCGTCGCCCTCGAACGTCCCGCGCGCGCGCTCGTCGACGTAGAGGCTGAACTCCAGGCCCTTAGCCAGCGCGCTGGCGCTGAAGGCGCCTACGGCGCTGCCGGTCACCGCCTCAAGGTCGAAGGGCGCGGATTCCAGGTCGAGCTTGCCAGCCTCGATCTTCGACAGGTCGAGGATGTCATTGAGGGTGTCGAGCAGCGCATTGCCGGCCTGGCTGATGACGCCAACCCGCTCGCGCTGGACGTCGGAGAGGTCGTCGTTGGCCATGGCCTGGGCCATCCCTAGCACGCCGTTCAACGGGGTGCGGATTTCGTGGCTGGTCACCGCCAGGAAGGAACTCTTGGCGCGGCTGGCGGCCTGGGCGGCGCCCAAGGCGCTACGCAGCGCCTGGCTCTCGCGGGCCAGGGACTGGGCCAGGCGGCCAATGAATACTGTGTAGGCGCCTGCGCCGGCGGTCAGCACCAGGGCGCCGGTCAGGGTCAGCGGGTGGCCGCTCATCCAGGCCACGACCGGCAGGGCGATCAGCACGATCGAGGTGGGAGGAACCAGGCTCCAGACGAAACGCCGGGCGCCGGCGGTCATCACCGCATTGTTCAGGTTCATGGCGCAGGCGACCAGCATGGCCGCCGCCAGGCCAAATCCGGAGCGGTCGATCAGCACCACGAAACAGATGGCGGCGAAGGTCGCCGCGGAAATCGTGCGACTGACGAAGGTCAGGGCGCTCAGCCGTCGGTCATCGAGGTTTGCCAGGCTGCGTTGCGAGAGCAGGGCGTCAGCCGCGGCGGCGGCCCAAGCCAGCGCCAGCCAGCCGATCGTCAGAGCGGAACGGGTCTGCAGCCAGGCCAGGGCGGCGATCAGCGCGCACTGACCCAGGCGCGCGAGCAAACCTTCGGCGCGCCAGCGCAGCGCCCGAAGGCTCGCCTGGTCCAGAACGTCCATTCCACCATCCTTTTTCCAGAGTCGCGCCCCGGTGGACGCCCAGGGTGGCATGCCGACGCTTGTCATTTGGTTAGCGACGCGCGATTCATCGCGGGCGTACCTCTGGAGGCGGTCCGTTCCACCTGGAGCCCTCGCCCGCCTGTCGGTCCCAAGGGTGACCTACCACCCGCGGATCGCCGGCGACGCCGTCACCGAGGGGGTGGCCGCCTTAGCGTTTGGCCGCGGCCTGCTCGGCCGCCTTGGCCTTGTTCGCCTGGCTGACGATGTACTGGTAGATCGCCTCGGACTGCCCCTCAGCCAGAACCTTGCTGAACGAGGCCATGCCCTTGCCGGCGCGCGCGCCGCCCACGACGATGTTGTTCCAGCCGTTGAGGTTGCTCAGGACTTCCGAGTAGCGCAGGTCGGGGATCGACTTGTCCGCCACGCCGCCCGCCCCGTGGCAGCCCGCGCAGTACCGCCCGTAGGCGCCCTCGCCGTCGATCACTTGCTCGTTCGTGCCGGTCAGCAGCGGCGGGTTCAGCGTTCGCGGCGCCGCGGCGCCCGTCACCGGCGTCGTGGGCAGCTGCAGGTTGGCGTTCAGCTTGAAGACCAGGATGCGGCTGTTGTTGGCGCTGAGCGCGTTGGTGCGCGCCTGGCCGGGGGGCAAGCCGCGCGCCCCGACCAGCAGGGCCACATATTGCAACCCCCTGATGGTGTAGGTCGAGGGCGCTGCGACAACATCGGCCTGGGTCGGCGCCGACCACAGCTTCTTGCCGGTGCGCGCATCGAAGGCGTTGAAGGCGCCGCTCCAGTCGCCGGAGAACACCACGTCGCTGGCGGTGACCATGACGCCGTGGGCGCCGTAGTCCTTGTCCGGCGCGCGCCAGATTTCCTTCTGCTTCACCGGGTCGTAGGCCTCCAGATAGCTGCGGATATTGCCCCGCGCCGGAGCGCCCGGCTGGCCATAGAGGGTGGTGATCTGGTCGGAAAAGGACACCGTGCCGGTGTTGTAGACCCGGTCCTTGATCTGGAAGGTCTTCGGATCGGCGCTCTGGAAGCCGGTAGAGCTCTCGGTCACCGGGATGTAGACGAGGCCGGTTCGCGGGCTGAACGACATCGGGTGCCAGTTGTGGGCGCCGAGCGGCGCGGGCTGGACGATGGCGGCCTTGGTCGCGGTGTAGCGCGCGTCGGGGTTTTCCACCGGCCGGCCGGTCTTCAGGTCGATCTTCGAGGCCCAGTTGAGCGGAGCGAACTTGTCGGCCGAGATCAGCTTCCCGGTCGCCGCGTCCCAGACGTAGAAGAAGCCGGTCTTCGGCGCCTGCATCAGCACGTGGCGCGGCTTGCCGCCGATCGCCAGGTCGGCGGTCATCAGCGGGTTGGTGACATCGTAGTCCCACTCGTCGCCCGGCACCTCCTGGAAATGCCAGGCGTATTTGCCGGTGTTGGCGTGGACCGCGATGATCGAGGAGACGAACAGGTTGTCTCCGCCCTTGGGACTGCGGATTTCCTGGCTCCAGGACAGGCCGTTGCCGGTGCCGAAGTAGATCAGGTCGGTCTGGGGATCGTAGAGGATGGTGTCCCAGGCGGTGGCGCCGCCGCCGTACTTCCAGAAGTCACCGCTCCAGGTGGAGAACGCCTTCTTCAGTTCCGGGCCGTTGGTCGGGTCGCCCGGCGCGCCAGGCACCGTGTAGAAGCGCCACCTCATCTTGCCCGTGGCCGCGTCATAGGCCGAGACGTAGCCGCGGCAGGTGTATTCCGCCCCGGCGTTGCCGATGATCACCATGCCGCGGACAATCCGCGGCACCTGGGTGATCGTGTAGGGCTGCTTGGGGTCGGTGGTCTGCACCTGCCAGGCGACCGTTCCGGTCTTGGCGTCCAGCGCGATCAGCCGGCCGTCCAGCGCGCCGAGATAGAGCTTGCCCTTCCAGGCCGCGACGCCGCGGTTGACCACGTCGCAGCAGGCCACCGCGCCGTTCGACGGATCGACCTTCGGGTCATATTCCCAGAGCTTCTTGCCGGTCTCCGCGTTGTAGGCCTTCACCTTGCTCCAGGCGGTGGTGATGTACATGACGCCGTCCACCACAACGGGAGTCGATTCCTGGCCCCGCTCGGTGTCGATGTCGCCGTACCAGGCTAGGCCCAGCTTGCCGATGTTGGCCTTGTTGACGCCGGTCAGCGGGCTGTAGCGTTGTTCCGAATAGGTGCGACCGGCGGACATCCAGGTCCCCGGCTCCTGGTCAGCGGCCAGCTGCCGGGCCGCATCGACCGCCGCGGCGCCTAGCGGATGAGCCGCCGGCTTGGGCGCCGCGGTGGCCACTCCGCTGAAGCTCAGCGAAGCGGCGAGGCCAGCCGTAAGCAGGCCCCGGCCCAGAATCATGTGTCCACGCACTGTTGCGCTCCCCGGTTGCCGCTTTATCTCCCACCCGTTCGGAAGCGGCGCAAGTTCGGGCGTCCGACGCGTAACGCGGGCCCGCTCGGTGTGCAGCGTTGACCGGCGACGGCAAACGGGTTTCGGTGGCTTGGGGGAGGCCTGCGCTTCGCCCAAACGGGGTCAGAAGAGATGGCGTTTCCCAGGTCCAAGGCGCTCACATCGGCGATCCTCAGCGGCGCCATGCTCATCGCGGCGGCCGCTCCGGGCCTCGCCCTGGCGCAGGATCGCGACGACAGCATCGGCGCGGAGCGCGTCGACAACCGGATTCGTTTTACCTGCCAGGACGGCGGCGACATCGTCGCCAAGTTCGCGGTCGAGCGTGGGGAGTTGGTGGCGATCGTCGACGCCTTCGACGGCGACGGCCCCCATACCCTCGCCTCACAGCCCTATGGCGTCGCCCCCGTACGCCTGATCTGGAGCGACGGGCGGCGTACGCTGACCTGGAGCGCCGGAGTGCAGATCATGTGGATGGACACCTCGGTGCACCGCATGTGCGGCCGGGCCGGCGGCCACCACCACTAACCAAAACAAAACCCCGGCCGAGGTGTGACGCTCAAGCCGGGGCGATGTCATGCGTCGACGACTGGAGGAAACCGGCGCGTCGCGAGCTTAGCACTGCCGACACGGCGCGACAAATCGCATCAAAAACGGGAAGGACGGCGCGGCCCTCAGCGCCGGGTGGCGCCAAGGGCCGCGTTCGGCGGGCGGCGCGCGGTTTGGGCTAAGACGCGCGAGCCTGCCTTTGACCGGCTCGCTTCAGGGGGCGAGTGGTCACGGCATAGACGTTGTGGCTGAGCTCGATCCCTAGGTCGGACGGCAAAAAATCAGTAGGCCGCGAAAAGCGTCAGCCCGACGGTGCGCGGACGCTGCGGCGTGACCTGCTGGATCTGGGTCGGATTGAACGGATTGCCGAAGGCGAAGGTGTCGCTGAACGCGTTGGTCGGATTGGTGACGTAGAGTTGCAGACCGATCGCGCGCCGGCGGACTTCAGCCAGCAGCTTGGTGCGGACATAGCCTCCCATCACCTGGGTCGTGCTGGAGAAATTCACCCGAGACTCGCCGATGTAGGTGGTCTCGCCGACCACGCGAAAGCGCCAGTCTCTGAAGATCGGGCGCTCGTAGGAGACCACCGCCCCGCCCGAGAACGCCGGGGCGTCCGGCAGGCCGTTGATCAGGGCCGAACCGAACAGCGGATTGACGTGGGTGACGCGGGTCCGCGCGACCCGACCGTTCAGCTGCGCCGACAGGCCGTTGTTCAGCCTCAGGTCCAGCTCACCCTCCCAGCCCAGGATGCTCGCATCGCCGGCATTGGTCGTGAACGGGATACCGGACGGGCGATACTGGTCGCTCTGGATGTCCTTCCAGACGTCATAGAAGACCGCCGAATTCAGCGTCAGCCGCTCATCAAAGAACTGCAGCTTCGTGCCGATCTCAAAGTTGGTCAGCCGATCGGGCGCGAAGGTCTCGCGATCGTCCGGCAGGGCCACGACCCCGCCGGTGTTGATGCCGCCCGGCCGATAACCCTGCGACATCACCGCGTAGATCATGTCGCCGGTCGACAGCTGGTGCTGGAGGGAGATCTTTGGCGCCACGCTGCGGAAGGTCGCGTCCCGTTGCAGGCGGCGCGGGTCGGCGCGCTCGGAGTCCACCCGCGAGGTGGTGCGCGTACGGATGCTGAACGCCCGGCCGCCGACCGCCACCGTCCAGTCCGGCGCGATCTCGTAGGAGACTTCTCCGTAGGCTGCGAGTTCCGCGATGCGGTCATGGCGGTCGTCCGTGTAGACTGGCACGTTCGGGGCGAACGAAAACTGGGCCAGGAAGTTCGACGGCGAATGCTCCTCGGTCGAAGATGCGTAGAGCCCGCCCAGCCACTGCAGCGGACCCGCGCCACGGGAGGTCAGGAAGATGTCCTCGACCAGCATGGTGGTCCGCGCCTTCTCGGAATACGCCGAGGTTTGCGCGTGCGAGGTGAAGCTGTCCTGCACCGAGGTGGCATCGTAAAAACTGCCGTAGTTGTGACGCACGATGCCGGTCGACGACGTCAGCTCGCCCCAGCCCCACTGCTTGTTCACCCGCGTGGTCAACAGGCCGATGTCGTTCACGTGCGGCTCGAGGACGTGGTTCACCCGCCGAAGGCCCAGATTGGGGAACGTATATTGGGTGTCGGCGGAGCGCAGGTGCTGGCCCGCGGCGGTAACCTCGACCGACCAGTCGCCGGGGTTCTGGACGAGGAAGGTCATCCGCCCGCCGGCCCGCACAGTGCGATTCGCGTCCTTCCGCTCCAGGCCGATGTCGTCGAGATAGCCGCCGTCGACCTCATCGTAGGCCGACAGCCGGATGCCGGCGAGGTCCCACCAGATCGGGGCGTTGAAATAACCCTCGACCGAGTGGCTGAACGCGCCGTCCTGGGTGAGTGCGCCGGACGCCCGCATCTCGGTCGAGAAAGCGCCGAGGTCGGGCTTCTTCGAGACAATGCGATAGAGGCCGCTCAGGAAGCCGGCACCGTAGAGGGTGCTCTGCGGCCCGCGGGCGATCTCCACGCGCTCAACGTCGACCAGCCGCAGGTCCGGGTCCGGCGCATTGTAGTTGATCGGGATGTCGTCGAGGTAGGTGGCGACGGTGGATCGGGCCCGACCAGTATATGCGCCGTCCGAGAGGCCGCGGAGCAGCAGCTTGTCGCGCCCGGGGCCGAGGTTGGTCGACAGGATGTCGAGCTGGGCCGCGCCCTCGGCGGCGTCGCTGGCGCCGGTGGCCTGCAGGTCGCGGCCGGTGACCACGGTCATCGAGACAGCAAGCTGGCGCGGGTCGCGCACCCGCTTGGTGGCGGTGACCAGCACCTCAGAGACGGCCACCGGGGTCATCGCCTGACCGGCGCCGCGCGGTGGAGGGGTGATCTCAACCGCGCCAGGCGCAATCAGACGCCAGTTGCAGGTCGCGCCGCTGAGCAGCCGGTAAAGCGCCTGCTCGACGGTCATGGCGCCGGACAGGCCTTCGCGCGACGAACCGACGCAGGCTCCGGCTCCGATCAAGGTGATGTTGGCCTGCTGAGCGAGATCGAGCAGGGCTTCGGCGTAGGGCTTCGGCGCGATCGCGAATCGCACGCGCGACTCCGCGGCCTTGGCGTGGCCCGCAAAAGCCAGCGCCAAGACGCCTGCGGCCGAGGTGGCCGCCAATGCCCGACGCTTAAACCTGGTCAGCTCCGCCCCCGAATCCCGGCGCTATCTACGGGTTAGCACTAACGCCCGGTCGGAAGGTACCGCCTTGATCGGAAGCATCAAGGACAGCCGCGCCATGACGGCGCTGGGATTGTCGAGAACGATCACCCCGGTTATCGGCAGATCGGCGATCTGAGGGTCGGCGATTTCGGTCTGCTGGACGAACTGGCGGTTCAGGTCGGCGACCACCTCGCTCAGCGGCTGGGCGCGATAGACCAGGCGCCCCGATCGCCAGCTGAAAGTCTCGGCGGGGTCGACGGCGGAGAGCCGACCGACGCCGGTCTTGTCGATCGACAGCCGCTGGCCGGGCGACAGATCGATGCCGTGGCCGGCGGTTCCGGCGACCTCGACGCGGCCACGGGCGACGGTGATCGTCAGTTCCTGGCCACGCGCCTTGACGTCAAACTGGGTGCCTAGGTCGCGGACTTGACGCCCGGCCGCCTGGACCACGAAGGGCCGGTTGGCGTCGTGGGTGACGTCGAAGATCGCCTGTCCGTCGGACAGAGCGATGCGGCGCTCGCCGCGCGAATAGGTGACGACCGCGCGGGTCTCAGCGTCCAGGTCGAGCTTAGAGCCGTCGGCGAGGGTGATGTGCTGATGCTGGCCCTTGTCGGTGGCGTAGGTGGTGACCACGGGCCCGGCGAGATAGGCCGGCAGCAAGGTCACCGCGAGGCCCGCGGCGATCGCCGCGCCGCCTGCCCCGGCCCACCAGGCCCCCACCGCCGTGCGCCGGCGCCCGGACGTGATCGGAACCACGGTCTGGCTACGGTCAGCCTGCGCAAGTTCCGCCAGCACCGTATCGGCGCGGGCGTCGAACTCCATTATGAGGACGAGCGCCTGGCTGTAGGCTTCACGATTCTGCGGCGCCGCCGCCAGCCAGGCGTCGAACTCCAGGCCATCGTTGCCGGACACCCCCTCGTTCGCGAGACGCGCAATCCATGCGCCAGCCTCGGCCAAGGCCTGGCTTTCCCGCGACACAAGGTTCTCCATAGGGCTCGTCATAGGCTTGCCTGCCTGTGCCCCGCAAAACCGGCGGGACAGCGATCAAGACGGCGCCGACCGAAGAAACCCCTAGGTCGGGTGGTCAACAGAGGCGCGATCACGTGCGCAGCCTCTGGACCAAGTGTTTCACGGCTGCGGCGATATGAGCCTCGACCATCTTGCGCGAAATGCCCATCGCCTCAGCGGTTTCGGCCTGGGAGCGGCCCTCCAGCTTATGTAGGCGGAAGGCGCGCCCCATCTGCGGCGGCAGCGCGGCGACCGCCTCGGCCAGCAGCCGGGCGCGCTCCTTCTCCACCAGGGCTTCGTCGGCGGCGGGTTCGGAGACCACGTCGAGGCCGCCCAGGGTCATCCGGGTGTCCATGCGCCATTGGCCGTCGCGGCGGGTGGCGCGCTGCGTCGAGCGGACCTGATCGACCATCAGGTTGGAGGCCATGCGGTAGAGCAGCGCCTTGGGCGAGCGCACCTCGGCCTGGGGCTCCATGGCGGCGATCTTCAGATAGAGGTCCTGCACCAGGTCCTCGGCCGCTGCCATCGAGCGCACGCGAGCGGCCAGGAACAGCACAAGGCTGTCCCGCGCTTCGAGAAACGCCGCGAGCAGCGGATCCGCGTCCCGTTCGGTCGGCCGCGAATCCGGCGGGCCAGAGGCCAATGCCATTTCCCTTAAACGCCCAGCCCGGCGCTCGGGCTGCAAGACTGCGATATGGCCCGGCTTGCGCGAATAGCCAAGGTCGTCGCACCCTGCCGTTAAGGCCGAGCCGCCGGAATGAGCGGCCGACGGGAAACGCGAGGGACGCCGGATGCAGACCAATCGACACCGCCTGTGGGCGACCGCCGCCGTGGCTGGGGCCTTGATGCTTGCCGGCTCTGCGCAGGCGGCGGGAGGGGCGGCCCAAGGGGCGGCAATGACCCCGCCGATGGGGTGGAACAGCTGGAACCACTTCGAGGCGAAGATCGACGACGCCACGGTGCGCGCCCAGGCCGACGCAATGGTCAAGAGCGGCCTGGCCGCCGCCGGCTACCGCTACATCAACATCGACGACACCTGGGAGGGTGAGCGCGACGCCCAAGGCGTGATCCATCCCAACAAGAAGTTTCCGGACATGAAGGCGCTGGCCGACTACGTCCATTCCAAGGGACTGAAGCTGGGGATCTATTCCTCGCCGGGCGCCAAGACCTGCGCGGGCTTCGAGGGCAGCCTCGGCCACGAGGCGCAGGACGCCAAGACCTATGCCGCGTGGGGCATCGACTACCTGAAGTACGACCTCTGCAGCCTGGGGCCGAAGATGCAGGCGGCGGGCGGGCTGGAGAAGGCCCAGGCGATCGAGGTCGAGGCTTACACGAAGATGCGCGACGCCTTGGCGGCCACCGGCCGGCCGATCGTCTACAGCCTCTGCCAGTACGGCTTCTACCAGCCGTGGCGGTGGGGGCCTGAGGTCGGCGGTAACCTGTGGCGGACGACCGGCGACATCACCGACAAGTGGCCCCGGATGATCCAGATCGGAACCGGCCAGGCGGGGCTGTCGAAGTACGCCGGGCCTGGGCGCTGGAACGACCCCGACATGTTGGAGGTCGGCAACGGCGGGATGAGCGCCATCGAGTACCGCACGCATATGAGCCTGTGGGCGATCCTGGCCGCGCCGCTGCTGGCCGGCAACGACCTGACGACCATGACCCCGGAGACGGCGGCGATCCTCGGCAACAGGGGCGTCATCGCCATCGACCAGGACGCACTCGGCCAGCAGGGGGACCGGGTGCGCCAGGAAGGACCGCTGGAGATCTGGGCCAAGCCGCTGAGCGGCGGGGCCAGGGCGGTGGGCCTGTTCAACCTGTCCGACCTGCCGGCCAACATGACGCTCAACGCCGCCGACGTCGGCGCGAAGGGATCGGTGGCGATGCATGATGTCTGGGCGGACAAGGCCCTCGGCAAGCTGAAGGTCTTCAAGGCCGTGGTCCCGGCGCACGGGGTGGTGCTGCTGCGGGTGGGTTGAGCGGCGCGCTCAACCGCCCTTCTCCCCCTGTGGGAGAAGGTGGCAGCTGAAAGCTGACGGATGGGGGGTCCCGCCGATCTGTCGGTGCGAGCGGAAGCTCAGCTCGAGTTGAGGGTTCTGAGAGACCCCTCATCCGACCTGCTGGGCAGGCCACCTTCTCCCACAAGGGGAGAAGGGTCAGGCAGGACCGCCAACACCTCGATCCCGTTGATCCCCAGGGCCTTGCAGAGGCGGGTGACCTGGGCGGGGAGGTGTTCGGTGAGGAAGCCTTCGGTGAGGGCTTCGATGTCCAGGAGATCGTCGAGTTCGTCGCAGAGGCGCTCGGCCTCGGCTTCGGACGCGGTCTCGGTGCGGATCAGGTGTTCGGTGGCGGCGCCGATCTGGGACCTGCGGTGATGGACCTGGAACGTCAGCTCGCGGGCCTCTCGCGCCAAGCAGTCGCGGCCGGTCTGTTCGGCATCGCGGCGGAGCTTGGCTTCGAGGGCGGCGCATTGGCGCGCCGAGCGGGCCGCGCGATGGAACGCGGCGGTGGCCGAGGCTTCGATCTTCGGGTCGTCGCAGGTGAGCGCGCGCTCGGCATGCTTCATCGCCACACGTTCGGCGGCGTCGGCCAGGCGCGCCAGCATGGCGGCGTGCCGTTCGGTCATGTCGGCGAGGCTGGACATTGAGAACAAACCATGAACTACCAGCGGCCCACCTGTCAAATTTTTCCGTATCTATTTCCCCGACGCCACCTTGCCTCTGTTCGGCGAACATGCGGAGGTGACTGGAATTTGGGGGTTGCACCGTGAGTGATCTGACAAAGGGACTGGCGCTGGCGGCGTTGGGCTTCAGTCTGCTGAACGCCGGGCCTTCGGCGGCGCGGCCGCATGCCGCCTCTTCTGCCCCCGTCGCCCGCCCTGGCGATCTCTCCGGCACCTGGACCAACGCCTGGTACACCAAGCTCGAGCGGCCCAAGGAGTTTAACGGCCCGATCGCCACGCCGGAGGAGGCCGCCGCCTATGAAGCCCCCCGGCGCGCGCTGCATGGCGAAATCTCCCCCAAGGAGGACGTGCTGGGGCAGAACGAGAGCGAATTCCCCGACAACGGCCCGGGCATGGCGCGCGTCCACGGCGAGCTGCGCTCGTCCTGGATCATCGACCCGAGCGACGGGCACATCCCCTGGATTCCCGAGGCGAAGACGCGGCTGCGCATGGGACTGCCACCCGCCGAGACCTATGACAATGTCGAGAACCGCGACACCGATGAGCGCTGCCTGACCGCCGGGGGCAGTGGCGTGCCGATGCTCAACGCCCATGACGCCAACCTGATCCAGCTCGTCCAGACGCCCGGCTGGCTGGCTATCCTCATGGAGAAGAACCACGAGACCCGGTACGTGCACCTGACGCGCCCGGGCTCGAGCCCGGCGGACCCCGGGACCGACCCCGGCCAGACGCCGTGGCTGGGCACCTCGACCGGCCATTGGGAAGGCAAGACCCTGGTGGTGGAGACCAAGGGGTTCCGCCGCGGGATCACCGACATGTCTCGCGCGCTCAAGCTCTCAGACCACGCCCGCGTGACCGAGCGGTTCACCCGCACGGGCCCGAAGGAGATCCTCTACGCCTTCGAGGTGACCGACGAGACGCTGTTCACCCGCCCCTGGCGCGCCGAGATGGTGTTCCGCCCGGCCGAGGGCCTGCTCTACGAATACGCCTGCCACGAGGGGAACTATTCTCTGCCGACCATCCTGCACGCCGCGCGGCTGGCCGACAGCGCGCCGAAGACCGCTGGCGCGAGCAAGTAGGCCGTGACCATCGCCCGCCGCGCCCTGCTGGCCGCCGCCTGCGCCCTGCCCCTGGCCGCGACCTTCGCGGCCGCCCGGCGCGTGGCCGGCCCGGCCAACCCGCACGACCTGACCGGCGTCTGGACCAATGCCTGGTACACCAAGATGGAGCGGCCCAAGGCGTTCAAGGGGCTGACCGCCACGGCGGCGGAGGCGGAGGCCTTTGAGGCGCCGCGGCGCGCGCACCACGGCGAACTGCTCGACCCGGTGCACGACGAGCTCGGCCAGAACGAGAGCGAGTTCCCCGACAACGGCCCGGGGCTGGCGCGCATCCGCGGCGAATACCGCACCTCCTGGATCACCGACCCGCCGGACGGGCGGATCCCGTGGACGCCCGAGGCGGCCAAGCGGCTCTACATCCATGTCGAGGGGCCCGAGGTGCTGGACAACGTCGAGAACCGCGACACCGACGAGCGGTGCCTGACCAATTCCACCGCCACCGCCCCGCTGGTCAATGCGCACGACGCCAACCTGATCCAGATCGTCCAGACGCCGGGCGCGGTCGTGCTGGTCGGCGAGAAGAACCACGAGGCGCGGATCATCCGGCTGGACGGTGGCGCGGCGCCGGTGATCCGCGGCTGGACCGCCACCTCTGTGGGCCGCTGGGAGGGCCCGACCCTGGTCGTGGAGACCTCCGGGCTGCGGGCGGGCGTCACCAAGCTGGACGACAATATCTACCTGAGTGACCAGTCCCGCGTCGTGGAGCGGTTCACGCGGACCGGGCCGAAGGAAATCGCCTACCTGTTCGAGGTGAGCGACCCCAGCCTGTTCACCCGCGCCTGGCGCGGCGAGATGGTGCTGCGGCAGGCCGAGGGGATGATCTACGAATACGCCTGCCACGAGGGGAACTATTCGCTGCCGACCATCCTGCACGCGGCGCGGATGGCGGAGAAGAAGTAGGCGCGCGCACGCCCCCTCCCCCGCTCATCCCGGCGAATGCCGGGACCCAGATCTCTTAGCTGGGACGCGGGTTGGAAAAACTCCGAGATTCTAGAGCCCACATCTGAGCCATTCCATCTGGGTCCCGGCATTCGCCGGGATGAGCGGGGGTGGGGGTTATTTCCCCGCCCCCGCCGCGTCCGCCGCGCGGGCGATGCTGAGCATCAGGGGCATGGAGTAGTTGCCCTCGTGGCAGGCGAATTCGTAGATCGGGCCCGGGTCGGCGAGCAGGGGCATCTCGCCGCGCCAGACCTCAGTGAACGTCGCCGGGTCGTCCACCTCGAAGGCGTAGCGGATCTCGTGGCGGGCCGTGCGGGTGAAGCGCTCGGTGACGCGGGCGTCCGGCGAGACCATGTAGTACCCGCGCCAGCCCTCGTCCGGGTGGAAGTTGGTGGTCTCGACGACCAGGGTGTCGCCCTGCCAGTGGCCGATGGAATCGCCCATCCAGACGCGGACGTTGGCCGGCGGGTGCTGGGCCGGGTGGCCCGGCGTGCCCAGGCGCACGATGCGCAGGTCGTGGTTCATCTCCGAGAGGATGGCGACCTCGGTCGGGGACTGGACGATCTGCTTGCCGGCGGCGACCGGGGGATTGACCATCGGCGGGTTGGCCGAGCCCAGGCCCCCGACCAGGCAGCGGTCGGCCGGCGTGCGGTCCTCCGGGTTGGCGGCCGCCGCGCCGCCATGGGCGGCCGCGTCGATGGCCTTGAAGCGCTTCAGGGCCTCCGGGCGATAGGGCAGTTGGCCGTCGGCGGGTGAGGTGATCCAGGAGGTGCGCAGCTTTCCGCCCAGGCGGGCCATGCGATAGGCCGGATGCCATTCGGAGACCCCCTGCCCCAGGCCGCCGGCTTCGCCCTTGGCGTTGGCGGCCATGGCGGCGGCCTCGAAGGCGTTTTCCTGGGCGGGGGTGGCGAAGGTGAGCGGGTCCTTGGCCGAGTCCCGTTCCAGCTCGGTGAGCGACGCGGCGGTCCACAGGCCCTGGAGGTCGGGCTGGCCGTCGGCGGTGCGGGGCGCGCGGTAGGGGCCGGCGTGGGCTGAGCCGGCGGCTCCGGCGAGGACGAGGGCCGCGATGGCGGCGACTGGAATTCGAGACGTCATGCGGCCCCCGGCGATGGGGGATTGAACGGCGTTCCGTGGGTTGGGGCAATGGGGTCGGTGGGGCGGACCGGCGATCGCCTACGGCGGCGAAGGCGCCAAGCCAGCCTCGCTCGACGAACTCCTACGCCGCCTAGACGGCGGAGACTTCGACCTGGTCGGCGTGGGCCGAGCGATCCTGCAGGACCCCAACTTGGCGGTGAATATCCACCAAGGGCGCACGGACGAGCTGATTGACTTCGACAGGTCAGCGACAATGAGTTTGTCGTAGGAGGCGTGGGTCGACAGGCGTGAAGGACAAGTGAGACGGGATCGGCGGCAAGGAATCTGGCCCCTGGCGTTTCGCATCTAAGACCTAACTCGCCCTTACGCTTTCACCGACCCACCCATGCTCGCGCAACTGCTCAAGAGCGCGATGGATATGAGGCTCGCGCATGAGCGAGGCCTTCCGGGGGTTCCATGCGCGAACTGCGTCCATCACCGTTGCCGTGCCGCTGGCCACATCTTCGTCCTGCGTTGCGAGCCAATGCACAGTCGAGAGCAGTTCAAGCCCGTACGGTGTTTCAAAACCCGAAATGAGCTCTGAGACCAAGCGCAACTTGTCGCGCGCGGATGCGTCGTTGGATAGATATTCCTCCGCCTCACGTTCGCCCTCGGGAAGAACATAGATTTCTGCAGCTTTGCTTCTGTCGCCGTAGCCACGGATGTAATGCCCCTCAATCCTTTGGAGGACATGGTTCAAGTTCTCTGCGTAAGGCCCGTAACGGTACTTCTTGAAACCGAGCCTCAAATCCTCGCCCGCTTGCTGTAGGAAATAAGTGAGCTTCTGGACTTCAAGCATACTGTGACGGTAGCCAGCAGCACCGTAGAGACCTAGGAGACGCAATACGAGAGCTCGCCCTCGACTCATGTTCGGCTTCGCAGTCGCCACCTTCATTTCATCGACTTTCGGCGCACCATCGGGAGCGTATAGCCGGACATCCACTTCCGGCAGGTCTTCGAAAGCCTTTCGAATGATCGGTTCCACATCCTTCCAATTCAGACCGCCGTTTCCACAGCCAAGCGGCGGGACGGCGATCGAACGAATTTTGAGATCTCGAATGACGCGCTTCAAATCATCCAAACCATCGCTGATATCAGCGAGGCGTGACTTGGCTTTCCAATGTCCTTTGGTCGGGAAGTTGATGATCCAACGAGGATTAATCATGCTCCCGGTATCGTAGACAAACATGCGGCCGGGCTTCACTTCACCCAGCTCGCAGGCGGTTCGATACTTGTCATAGTTTCGCGGGAACGCCTGCTTGAATTGAAGAGCGATGCCCTTCCCCATAATTCCCACGCAATTGACGGTGTTGATGATCGCTTCCGTTCCGGCCTGTAGCAGATCACCTTTGGCAGTCTGGATCATAAGCTGCCCTCAGTAGTACCAGCCGCGATTCACTCGCACGTCGAACGCCTTCGCCTGCAGCATGGCCGTAGGCCGCAACGCCCCGCTCGCGAGGATTACCGGCATGTTGCTGACATGCGTCATGTGAATGATCGGCGTCGGCTTAGGAACTGGCCCCGGCATCACCCATTCCATCAAGGTTGAGGCAACATTGGTACCAGTCCCGCAGGGACTCCGCTCCCATTTCCTAGAATCACAGAATAGGAACAAAATAAGAACTCGTCGAGCTTTACCTGCTACCTCGGCCTGAACCGTTTCGTCGTCGGGAACCCCTTCGGCGTCAGCTTGCCCGCCCCTGCCCGCCGCCCCAGCCACTCCCGCCAATCCGCCCACGCGTGAGTGCGGCCAGCGCTGTCGATCCAGGTGGCGCCGTCGGCTTGGGTGAAGGCGGTGGCGTCGCGCAGGCCGCCTTCGCGATAGGACTGGAGTTTGACGCCCTTGCCGCGGGGCATCTCGGGGAGCTCGGCGGTGGGGAAGATCAGGATCTTGGCGTTGTCGCCGATGACGGCGAGATGATCGGCTGAGCCCAGGTCGAGGCTGACGGCGGCCGTGCCGTTCAGCACCTGCTTGCCGGCGCGGCGGAAGGCGATGGCTTCGTCGGTGGGCAGGATGAAGCCGTAACCCTCCTTGGAGGCCAGGACGCGTTTGCCGCCGGGCTTGTGGACGAAGACGTCGAGGATGCCGACGCGGTCGTCGAGGTCGATCATCAGGCGCAGCGGCTCGCCGTGGCCGCGGGCGCTGGGGAGCTTGTCGCAGGGAAGCGTGAAGAAGCGGCCGTCGGAGGCGAAGATCAGCAGCTTGTCGGTGGTGTGGCCCTCGACCAGGAAGCCCAGCTTGTCGCCTTCCTTGAACTTCAGTTCCGAGGGGTCTTCGACCCGGCCCTTGGCGGCGCGGATCCAGCCGCGGTCGGAGAGGATGATGGTGATCGGCTCGCGCACGATCATCGCCTCGATGGCGGCGTCGGCGTCGACCTCCGGCGCGTCGGCGAAGATCGAGCGGCGATCGTTGAGCTTGCCGAGCGCGGCTTTCACGTCCTTGAGGCCTTGGCCGACCAGTTTCCATTGGGCGCGGTCGCTTTCCAGCATGCCCTTGATGCCATCGCGCTCCTCGGCGAGGTCGGCGTGTTCGCGGCGCAGCTCCATCTCTTCGAGGCGGGCGAGTTGGCGCAGGCGGGTGTTGAGGATGGCCTCGGCCTGCAGGTCGGAGAGCTCGAAGGTGGCGATCAGCTCGGCCTTGGGCTCGTCCTCGTAGCGGACGATGCGGATCACCTCGTCGAGGTTGAGGAAGGCGACGATCAGGCCGTCGAGAATGTGCAGGCGCGCCTCGATCTTGCTGAGGCGGTGGCGGGCGCGGCGGATCAGCACCTCGCGGCGGTGGTCGAGGAAGGCGCGGAGAATCTGGCGCAGGCCCATGACGCCGGGCGTGCCGCGGGCGTTCAGGACGTTGAGATTTACCGGGAAGCGGTTCTCCAGGTCGGAGAGCTTGAACAGGCTCTCCATCAGCACCTCGGGTTCGACGTTGCGGGACTTGGGCTCGAGGACCAGGCGCACGTCCTCGGCGCTTTCATCACGCACGTCCCCGAGCAGGGGGGCCTTCTTCGCCTCGATCAGTTCGGCGAGCTGTTCGACCAGGTCGGCCTTCTTCACCTGATAGGGAATCTGGGTGACGACGATCTGGTAGGTCCCGTTGCCCAGCGGCTCCTTGGTCCAGAGCGCGCGCAGGCGCACGCCGCCGCGGCCGGTTTCGTAGGTTTCCAGCAGCGACGTGGTCGGCTCGACGATCACGCCGCCGGTCGGGAAGTCGGGGCCCTTCACGTGGGCCATCAGGTCGGCGGTGGTGGCTTGAGGCTGGTCGAGCAGCAGGAGGCAGGCGTCGATCAGCTCGGCGGCGTTGTGCGGCGGAATGCTGGTGGCCATGCCGACGGCGATGCCGGTCGTGCCATTGGCCAGCACATTGGGGAAGCCGGTGGGGAGCACGACCGGCTCTTCGTCCTGGCCGTCGTAGGTCGGCTTGAAGTCGACGGCGTCCTCGTCGATGCCGTCCAGCAGCAGGGTGGCGGCGGCCGTCAGCTTGGCCTCGGTGTAGCGCATGGCGGCGGGGTTATCGCCGTCGATGTTGCCGAAATTGCCCTGGCCGTCGACCAGGGGATAGCGCTGGGCGAAGTCCTGGGCCATGCGCACCAGGGTGTCGTAGATCGACTGGTCGCCGTGCGGGTGGTAGCCGCCCATCACCTCGCCCACCACCTTGGCGCACTTGCGGGCCGCGTTCTCCGGGTTCAGCCGCATCTCGCGCATGGCGTAGAGCACGCGGCGCTGCACCGGCTTCAGGCCATCGCGCACGTCGGGGAGCGCGCGG
>JBBQTP010000030.1:0-32619 GCA_038213205.1 Caulobacterales bacterium | reverse complement strand
ATCAGCGCCTGTCGGATGCCGCCGATCATCAGGGCGATGGTCAGGCGTGGATCGAGGTCGGCGGGAATGACGCCGTCGCGCTGGCCGGCGCGCAGGTTGTGCGCCCCGACGCTGAGCTGGCGTCTGGTGAAGGCCTGTTCGACGTCGAGCACTTCGGCGGCGCGGCTGAGCGCGCCGACCACAAGCGGCGCGAACGGGTGGTCGTAGTGGAAGCAGATGTAGGCGGCGATCCGCTCCTTCTCGCGGCCCGCCCAGTCCGGGGAGACCAGTTTCGAGGGGCTGAAGGCGGCCTCTTCCAGGCGGTTATAGAAGCCCTCGACCACGGCGGCGATCAGCCCGGCCTTCGACCCGAAGTGGTGGTAGGCGAGGCCGACCGAGACTTTGGCGCGCTTGGCGACGGCCTGCATTTCCAAGAGGCCACGGGTCTGGATCAGCTCGTCCTGAGCGGCGCGGATCAATCGTTCGGGCGTGCCCAGCTTCGTCGCGGCCATGGCTGACCTCGTGCTTGAATTGAATTCAATTCAACCACCAGACCGGGGCTCCGACAAGCCTCGATCAGGGCGCTGGCCTGCGGGGCGCGCCTGGCAAGGCGCGCTGATCGCGGAGAGGCCTGCCATGCCAAAGGTCGACATCGACGCCGTGCCGAAAGCGCCCGGGTGTGGGCTATCCGGCGCCGTTCACCGCGCCCTGTGCCGAGCGGGTGCGGCAAAGGCTGGGAGAGGAGCGGACCGAATGGAGGTCGGCAAGGGGTGGAAAAGCTCCGCTAGCCCCCGCACACCGCGGCGCCCTTTCCGGGTCTCGGCGTTTCCTTGGTGAGAACAGCGTCTTTCGGTGGCTTGAAGGTCCAGGTTAGCCGTTCGGCCTCTGGTTCCGTCTTCTCCGCTTTCGTATGCCAATAGAGCTTCGAGCCGCTCACCCGCACTATCGCTTCACCGCTGCTTCCGGAGAAACGAAAATGAACTCTGAAGCGAGCGGGCGACGCCGTACCCTGGAATGTCCAGTCGGACAAATCCCCATCGTCGACGTGCTTTCCCAATTGGGCGGTCAGTTCATAGAAGCCACAAATCTTCCCTGCATGGTCCCGCAGGCCCATCTCGAAAACGTCGCGATCTCCTGCTGCACAGCGATCAGCGAAACTTCCAGTTGCACCCTCGCAGGAGTATTCAAATTTCCACCTCCCATCGACTGGCGAAGCGTCTGCGACCCTTGGATTGCTCAGAATCGCGACCGCAGTCGCGACGACGGCCCAAACGGCGGACATCAACCGAACCCTCCGAATTGTGCTCCGCAGTGCCACAATCATCGTTAGCTTGACGCACTGGGGTCTGCAACGGGTCGAAAGCGGCGTTGACTACGCGTCCCGAAGCGGACCCTGGCAAAGCTCATCCGAGGCTAGCAACGCGAGCCGCGTCAGGGCACGGCGCGGTCAGGCGCCGCGCTTTCCTCTTGGTCGTCCGTCCCGGCTTGTCCCGGGGATGACGGGAGAAAATGAAGGACTTCCAACGCGATATTCGAGGTCTTCAGGCTGACGCGGGCAGGCCCTTGGGGCGGCGGATGGGTTGGCGCTCGCGGTCGAGCGCCACGGCCGTGGAGGGCCGGCCGCGAGCGCCCTTCTTCAGAAGCTCAAGAATCGTGGGAGTTTTCGGCCCTGCAGCCGCGGGGCTCAAAACCGCGGAAGGGAGAGGCCGATGCTGAGCCTTGAAGAGTTATTCGACCGCGGCACCGGCGGGCGTTGTTCGAAGTGGCGGCATTATTTCGAGATTTACGAGCGCTACCTGACGCCGTTCCGGGGCAAGGCCTGCACGTACCTGGAGATCGGGGTGTCGCAGGGCGGGTCGCTGGAGATCTTCCAGGAATACCTGGGGCCGAAGGCCAAGATCATCGGCCTCGATATCAATCCTGAGTGCCTGCAGTGGGCGCGCAACGGGCTGGAGGTGCTGATCGGCGACCAGGCCAGTCCTGAATATATGAGCCAGGTGGTGGCGCCCAAGGGCCCGTTCGACATCATCATCGACGATGGCGGCCACGTGCCGGACCAGCAGCTGGTCTCGTTCATGAGCCTGTGGCCGACGCTGAAGGAGGGCGGGGTCTATGTGGTCGAGGATCTGCACACCAGCTACTGGCTGGGCGGGCAGGCGTCGCGGTTCGGGATCAACTTCTACGACTACGCGCGCGGCCTGGTGGAGAAGCTGTCGGCCTACCACGTCGATGAGCGGCTGATGGAGCGTTACGCCCTGCCGCACGAGCAGCGGAACGGCACGGTGAGCCTGAACAATTTCGCCGCGCAGGAAATCTTCGGTATCCACTTCTACGACAGCGTCATCGTGTTCGAAAAACGCCACCGCAAGGAACCGCTGACCGAGTGGCGCTAGGCCAGCGGCGTCCTGTTGTGCCGACGTGCCGCCCTAGGCAGCAAGCATCAGGGCGCGGCGACGCAAGAGCGCGCCGATCCCGCCGAAACCGAAGAGCAACAGGGCCCAGGTCGACGGCTCCGGAATAGCGTCGTGACCCACCGGCGTCTTGAAGTCGAAGGTGAAGGTCGGGTCGGCTACGGCGCCGGTCGACAGGCCGATCAGGTAGTGGCCGCTGGACAGGTTGTCGCTGAACAGGGCCGAGAAGTTGTTGGCGTCGTTCAGCGACAGGAACTGATCGTAGCCGTTGTTCAGCCCGCGCAGGTGGAAGGTGAACTCGGACCCGGCCGCCGCGCCGTTGATGGTGGCCAGGGTCTGGAAGATGCCGCCGAACCAATTGAAGTTGTAATACTGCTCTGTGGGGCCGTTGGGGTCGCCAATCGTGCTGGAGATGCTGCCGACGAGGCCGCCCGATAGGATCACCGGCGCATCGGCCGTGCCGCCAAGCAGGCTGAGCGCTTGCGGAATGTCATTCGTGGTCCAGAAGTAGCCTGCTGAGACGCCGATCGTCGGCAGGGCGTCGGGCGTGATGACCTGCAGGTAGGCGTCCACCCCGGTCGCGGAGAAGCCGTCGTTGGGTGTGCCGTAGGTCGCCGTGTAACCCGTCGATCCGAGGTAGTCTGTGCTGCGGTGCGGTGTCGACTGCACGTAGGGCGGAACACCGGCGCTCGTCACCAGCCCGAGGGGATAGACGAAGGAGTGGGCTACGATCGGCCCAGGAGCGCCAGGACCCAGCGTCGCGGAGGCGTCATAGGCGTCTACGTAGATGCCATTGGCGACCGTCGAGCCGGGCACCTTGATCGGCACGCCGGCCTTTGTCGTGACCGTCACGTGGAAAACATCCCCGGCCACCGCGGTTATCGGCGCGGCAAAGTTGCGCGCGGAAGTACAGATGCCGGACTTGACGAAGAACCCGCATTTCGTCGTGGCCGGGTCGAAGGCGATGGTGGAGTTATAGGTGGTGGCCTGAGCCTGGCTGCCCGCCAACAGGCCGGCGGCCAGCACGGCGACGTAGGACAGTGCGGCGCCCCGAGCGCAAACGTTCTTCAACATGTCGACCCCCCGATAATAACGTTAACAGAACATCAATCACCGAACGCCAGCAACTAAAAATATGTGACAACTACCAGTGGGGGTACACATATGGTCCCGCACTACTCAAGGTAGCTCTGGATCTATGCCTGGACCTAGAGTCGCGCTGAGGCTGCGCCGGCTCAGCTCATCGCCGGGGCGGGCGGCGGCGGGTCGCCGGGGAGCGGGGTGAACTCCTGGTCGTCGGCGTCGGGGAGCTTCATGCGCCCGGCGCGCCAGTCGGCCTTGGCCTGTTCGATGCGGTCCTTGGACGAGGAGACGAAGTTCCACTCGATGAAGCGTTCGCCGACCGGCTCGCCGCCCAGCAGCATGACCGTGGCGTCGGTCTGGGCGGTGAAGAGGACGTGCTGGCCAGCCGTCAGGACCGCCATCTGGCCGGCATGGAGCTGGCGGCCGTCGACCTCGACGGTCCCCTGGGCGACGTAGGCGGCGCGCTCGGAATACTCCGGGGCGAGGTCGGCCTGGCCGCCGGCCTTCAGCTTCCAGTGGACGTAGAACAGCGGCGAGTTGGTCTTGACCTTGGTCTCGGCGCCAAACGCCTGGCCGGCCACCAGCCGCGCCCAGAGCTTGCCGTCCGGGCTCTCGTAGGTCGGCAGGTCGGCGGGGCCGTGGTTGGCGAAGGCCGGGTCGATCTGCTCGTCTTCGGTGGGCAGCGCCACCCAGGCCTGGATGCCGTGCATGGAGCCGCCGTGGGCGCGCAGGTCCTCGAAGCGTTCGGAGTGGGTGATGCCCTTGCCGGCGGTCATCCAGTTGACCTCGCCCGGCTGGATCACCTGGCTGGAGCCGACGCTGTCGCGGTGGGTGATCGCGCCGTCGAACAGGTAGGTGACGGTGGACAGTCCGATGTGCGGATGCGGGCGAACGTCGACGGTGCGCGGGAAGCCGGGCTGGAAGTCGACCGGGCCCATGTGGTCGAAGAACACGAACGGCCCGACCATGCGATGGCCGGCGAACGGCAGGACACGCCCGACCTCGAAGCCGCCGAGGTCCTTGCGCCGCTGGTCGATGACGAGGTCGATCACCGCTTTGAGTCGGGAGTCGCCTTAGTCGAATTCCGGAAGCTACCGGACTGGCTTTCTCGGGTGGACCAACGTCCGGTCGCAGACCCACCTTTGGGAGGCACTTTGGGGCCGTCTACCTTGGGGGAATAGCCGTCGCGGATTACGTGAATATGAGAGTTGGCTGACTTGCGTTCGGCCACGATCGTCACTCCTGTTCCGCCGGAGAGTCCCAGAAGAATTCCAGCCAGATATAGTCGCTTCGGTGGAAGATCGCACCTTTCGAGTTGGCGATGGGCCCTTCGAAATGTCCATCCTCATCTAGCTCCCAGAGCTCCTGGAGATAGAAATCTCCTGAGTGGGGATGAGCCGATGCGTAGGATTCTCCGCCAAAGTAACCCCCGACGCGCGCTCCGTCTTTCAAGTGGACAATGATCCAGCAAGGATCGCTAGTGCTGAAGTAAGCATCAAACGCGGTCTTTTGCTCGCCGAGCAGCCACCCGCCACGGAGTCCATATCGCTCGATGACACGCAGGAGGAGTGGCCAGATAGTTGGTCCAATGCCGCAAATCAGGATCGCGTTGGCCACGACCGCCGGCCAAAAGGGCTTCGCGTCAGCCAGCAGGTGACTGTTCAGGTAGATTGGCCAAAAGAAGACGAGGGCATTCAGGACAGAGAAGCCAACGACATCGATCAGCGCCTCGGTGGCGGAACTCGGGCGACGTTCCAGAAATCGATGCAGCTTGAGCGAAACAAATCCAGGCAAGAACAGGACGATCAACGCCCAATTGGACGGGCGTGAGCGTTACGATCTTGGTTAGATCGTCCACGACACCTTACCCCTGCGAACTCACATAGGGGCTGATCAGGCCGAGCGGGGCGGCGGTGGTGTGTTTCACCGAGCGGATGACGATGCGGCTTTCGATGTTGGAGACCAGGCCCAGCGACAGGATGCGTTCGCGCAGGAAGTCGTCGAAGGCGTGCATGTCCCGGGTGACCACGCGCAGCTCGTAGTCGGCCGAGCCGGTGACGGTGGCGCACTGGACGACCTCAGCCAGCTTGCAGATGGCCGTCTCGAAGGCGTCGAGGTTGTCCTTGGTCGGCAGGCTGAGCTTGACGGTGCAATAGACCTCGAAGCCAAGGCCCAGTTTCTCGCGGTCGAGGATGGTCACGCGACGCTGGATGACGCCGGCGTCTTCCAGGCGTTTGATGCGCCGCCAGCAGGGGCTGGAGGACAATCCCACGCGCTCGGCGATCTCGGCGACGGACAGGCCGGCGTCGTGCTGGATCAGATCCAGGATTTTAGCATCGACGGCGTCGAGGACCTCAGGCACGTTTTCCACCCCTTCATGTGGCCTGCACGCGTTGTTCTTGCCCCGGAACCGACTGGCAGGGGCACGCTTTTGGCAAGCAATTGCTGCGATCTTATATGATCTTCTAAAGGCGGCGCGAGGGGCAGAAGGAAGAAAATTGCGATGCGGCACGCTGAAGTGACGCTCGACGACAAGTTTCTGCTCACGGAAGGCCGGGTTTTCATCACCGGCGTCCAGGCGCTGCTGCGTGTCCTGATGGATCAGCACCGGCTGGACCAGGCCGCGGGGCTGCATACGGCGGGGTTTGTCTCCGGCTATCGCGGATCGCCGCTGGGCGGGCTGGATCAGCAGGCGGGACGGGCGAAGAAGTTCCTCACCGCCGCCGACGTGGTGTTCAAGGAAGGCGTCAACGAGGACCTGGCCGCCACGGCTGTGTGGGGCAGCCAGCAGGCCAACCTGTTCCCGGGCGCCAAGTTCGATGGCGTGTACGGCATGTGGTACGGCAAGGCGCCCGGCGTCGACCGCACCGGCGACGTCTTCAAGCACGCCAATTTCGCCGGCGTGTTCCCCAAGGGCGGGGTGCTGGCGGTGGCCGGCGACGACCACAACTGCAAGTCCTCGACGCTCCCGTCGCAGTCGGAATACGCCTTCCAGGATTTCGAGATCCCGGTGCTGTCGCCGGCCGACGTGCAGGAGGTGCTGGACTACGGCCTGCTGGGCTACGCCATGTCGCGGTTCACCGGGCTGTGGGTCGGGCTGATCGCGCTGGCCGACACCATGGACTCCGGCGTCACGATCGACATCGGCGTCGACCGCCACAAGTTCGTGCTGCCGGAGAGCTTCCGCGTGCCGGCTGGCGGCCTCGGCATCCGGCTGAAGGACCAGCCGCTGGACAAGGAGCGGCGGCTCCGGACGCTGAAAATCCCGGCGGCGCTGGCGTTTGCACGGGCCAACAAGATCGACCGGGTGATGCTGGGCTCGTCGCGGCCCAGGCTCGGCATCGCCTGCCAGGGCCAGGCCTACAAGGACGTGATCGAGGCCTTCGCGGCCATGGGCATCACCTCGGCGCAGGCCGCCGACCTGGGCGTGGCGATCTACAAGGTCGGCATGCCGTGGCCGCTTGAGCCCTTGGGCATCCGCGCCTTCGCGGCCGGCCTCGAGACCCTGATGGTCATCGAGCACAAGCGGCCGCTGATCGAGACCCAGGCGCGCGCGGCGCTCTATGAGCTGCCGGCTCATGCGCGGCCGAAGATCATCGGCAAGGTCGACGAACAGGGCCATCCGCTGCTGTCGGAGATCGGCTCGCTGTCGGTGGCCGAGGTGGCGTTGGCGATCGCCGACCGCCTGCCGCCGGGGCCGCACATGGAGCGGGTCTACGACTATCTGAGCCGGGTCTCCGCCGCCTCGATGGCCGCGGTCACCCTGTCGTCGGACCAACAGAGGAAGCCGTTCTTCTGCTCCGGCTGCCCGCACAACACCTCGACCCGTCTCCCGGACGGGGCTCGGGCCCTGGCCGGGATCGGCTGCCACTACATGGCAAGTTTCAACGACCCGCAGACCGACCTCAACAGCCACATGGGCGGCGAGGGTCTGAGCTGGGTCGGCGCTTCGCCGTTCACCACCGAGAGCCATGTGTTCGTCAACCTGGGGGACGGGACCTACAACCACTCCGGCTCGCTGGCGGTCCGGGCTGCGGTCGCGGCGAAATCGTCGATGACCTACAAGTTGCTGTTCAACGACGCCGTCGCCATGACCGGCGGGCAGGCGGCGGAGAGCGGTTTCACCCCGGCGCAGATCACGCGCCAGCTCCACGCCGAGGGCGTGCAGAAGATCGTCATCGTCGCCGCCGAGCCGGAGAAGTACGAGCACGCCACGGACCTGGCGCCAGGCGTGGTGGTGCGGCCGCGATCGGAGCTGATGGAAGTGCAGAACGAACTGCGCGCCACGCCGGGCGTCACCGTGCTGCTCTACGACCAGGTCTGCGCCACCGAGAAGCGGCGCCGGCGCAAGCGCGGGACCATGGACGCGGCGCCCAAGCGGGTGATGATCAATCCGCTGGTCTGCGAGGGCTGCGGCGACTGTTCGAAGACCTCGAACTGCGTGTCGGTCGAGCCGCTGAACACCGAGTTCGGCCGCAAGCGGAAGATCAACCAGTCGACCTGCAACCAGGACTATTCCTGCGTCGACGGCTTTTGCCCCTCGTTCATCACCTTGGAGGGCGGGACCAACCCGCACCGCGAGGCGATGCCGGCGCTCACCGCGGACGCGACGCCGCTGCCGAGCTTCGAGCCGTTGGTCGGGGTGCAGAACATCCTGTTCACCGGCGTAGGCGGCACGGGCGTGACGACGGTGGCCTCGATCCTGGCCATGGCCGCGCACGTGGACGGCCGCGCCTCGTCGGTGGTCGACATGACCGGCCTGGCGCAGAAGGGCGGGGCGGTGTTCAGCCACGTCCGGATCGGCGAGACCGAAGAGACCGTGGTCGGCGGCCGGGTGCCGCAGGCCAGCGCCAACGTGCTGATCGCCTGCGACCTGCTGTCGGCGGCGGGCGCGGACGCCCTGGCGCTCTACGCCAAGGATCGCACGGTGGCGGTGGGCAACGCCGACTTCGCCCCGACCGCGGACTTCGTCACCGACCGCGACGTGCGCTTCGACGCCGACGAGCAGGGCCGCAGGCTGGCCGCGGCGGTGAAGTCCTACGACGCCATGCCGGCCCAAAATCTTGCCGTCCAGAACCTCGGCGACGCGATCTACGGCAACATGATCATGCTGGGCTTCGCCTGGCAGAAGGGCGTGATCCCGGTCTCGTCCCGCGCGCTCTACCGCGCCATCCGGCTGAACGGGGTGGAGGCCGAGGTGAACCTGCAGGCCTTCGAACTGGGCCGCAAGGCGGCGCACAATCCCGCCGAGCGTGGCGTGCGCGAAGACGACGTGCCGACGCCGGAGACCATGGGCCTGGACGCGCTGATCGCGCACCGGGTGAAGGAGCTGACGGCCTATCAGAACGCCGCCTACGCCAAGCGCTATGCCGACCAGGTGGCGGCGGTGCGCAGGGCCGAGACAGGGCTGAACTCCGAAGCCTTGACGCGGGCGGTGGCGGTCAACCTCTACAAGCTGATGGCCTACAAGGATGAGTACGAGGTCGCTCGTCTCTATACGGACGGTCGTTTCCAGGCCTATCGCGACGAGACTTTCAAGGGCGGCAAGGCCAAGGTCTGGCTGGCCCCGCCGCTGATCGCGCGCAAAGGCCCCGACGGGCGGCCGAAGAAGATCGCCTTCGGCGGCTGGATGCTCGACCTGGCGTTCCCGATGATGGTGCGGATGAAGGTTTTCCGGGGCACGGCCCTCGACATCTTCGGCTACACCGAGGAGCGCAGGATGGAGCGCGGCCTGGTCGCCGACTACGAGGCCGGGCTCATCAAGCTGATCTCAGGCCTGACCCTCGACCGCCTCCCCACCGCCATCCAGATCGCCGCCATCCCGCAGAAGATCCGCGGCTACGGCCACATCAAGGACGCCTCCGTCGGGCCCGCCAAGGCCGAGGAGAAGGCGCTGTGGGGCCGGTGGGAGAAGCAGGCGGCGAAGGTGTTGGAGACGGCGTGAGGTCCTCCCCCAGCGCGCAGCGCGATTGAGGGGGAGGTGGCTCGGCGCGGCAGCGCCGAGACGGAGGGGTTGCACCCCACTCCGCTTCCAGCCGAACTCGGAGTGGGCTTGAACCCCCTCCGGCCCTTCGGGCCACCTCCCCCTCAATCGGCCTTCGGCCTGGGGGAGGATCTAGTCAAATTTGGATAGGGCTAGCCCTCCGACGCCTCCGTCACAGGGAACGCCACGCCCGGCAGATACAGCGGCACCGGCCTGATCTCATAGACCGCGCTGGGGTTCACCGCGCGCAGGGCGCGGGCGGCTTCGAGGGCGGCGGCTTCGTCGGGGACGTCGAGGAGGTAGAAGCCGAGGAGTTGTTCCTTGGTCTCGGCGAAGGGGCCGTCGTGGATCGTGCCGCGGCCCGGTCCGCGCAGGGTGCGGGCCTTGGCGGTGGGGCCCAGGCGGGCGGCGGGGCCGAGCTTGCCCTCGGCGGTGAGGCGGTCGTGGACCTTGTGCAGTTCGGTCATCATCGCCGCGTCTTCCTCGGGCGACCAGGACTGGACGTGGCCTTCTTCGTGATAGGCCAGGAGCGCGTAGAGCATCAGCCGGGCATCCCCTCGAAGACCACTGTCAGGCCTTTGGGCAGCGGGACCCAGGCCGGGCGGCTCTTGTTGAAGATCGCCATGGTGGGGTGGAACTGCGACGCGTCGTCGAGGGAGCCGGCGTAGACGGTGTGGCCGTGGGGGTTGCCGATCTCACCGCCGAACACCAGGCCGCCGCAAACCGCGCAGGAATTGCGCGCCGCCTCGCCGCCGCGGGCATTGGGGGAGCGGTGGAGCAGCGGTTGGCCGGTGAAGCGGATTGTCCCGACCTTGAAGTTCATGAACGGGATGAAGCCGGAGCCCGACGCCTTGCGGCAGTCGCCGCAGAAGCAGTAGCCGCTGGCCCCGGCCGGGCCCTCGGCCTCGTAGCGCAACTTCCCGCAAAGACAGCCGCCGGTGATCTTCATCGCACCCTCGTTGATGGGTTGAAGCTAGCGCCGACGGACCGCGGCTTCCAGGGCGGCGTAGTCGGCGAAGCCTGTGGCTGGGGTCACCACTTGGCGCCACATGGCGTCGAGCGCCTGCGCGACCTCTTCGGACAGTTCCGCCTTATGGCCGCCAACCGTGCCTTGGCGGACCTTCGAGGCGTCACTGTTGGGGGGCAGGTTGCCGCGGGCCTCGGAGACGGCGCGGGTCATGGCCTCGTCGAAGCGGTCCTTGTGGGCGGCCATGAAGCCGAACGAGGACTGCTCCAGGGTCAGCGCCAGGAGATCGTCGTCGAGGGGGATGCCGCTGAACGCGGCGACGCGGCGGATCGCGGCTTCCGGCTCGGCGAGCATGTGCTCGTAGGAGAGGATCAGCACCGCGGGGTTCTCGCGCTCCGCCCACCAGCTCGTGAGGTAGCGCCAATAGCCTCCGCCGTTGGCGTGGCGGTCGATGAAGCTCTGCGCGAATTCGGCGATAGAGATCGCGCCGGGCTCAATGAACCAGCCCTCCATGAAGCGGTAGAGTGACACCAAGGCGTCCTTCGGCTCGCGGACGGCGACGATGTAGCGGGCGCCCTTGGGGACTTCGTCGTAGCTGAGGTGGCTCTTGAAGCCGCGGGGCTCGGCGCGCTGCGGGGCGTCGAGGTCGAGGCCCAGGGTGACGGCGGTCTCGATCCACGGGACGACGCGGGAGATGTCGTCGAAGTCCATGTCGCCGCGCGTGCGCAGCGTGTGGAAGATCTGCTGCAGCCAGGTGGTGCCGCACTTGGAATAGGGGGTGATGACCACGTCCGTGGGACGCGGGCGGTAGCCGGCGATGGCGGCGGCGCACTCGGCCGCCGGGAACGCCGCCTCGTCGACATCGTAGAACTCCGCCAGGGTGCGGGCGCGGCGTGGGGCGGTGGTGTCCACTTCGGTGTTCCCTTCGTTACCGCTCATCCCGGCGAATGCCGGGACCCAGATCTCATAGCTTAAGGGGCTGATTGGAGAGGCTCTGAGCTTTTAGAGCCCGTGTCTGAGCCAATCCATCTGGGTCCCGGCATTCGCCGGGATGAGCGGTGTTGAGTGTTTAGGCCACGACGCCCAGCAGGTAGTCGGCGCTGATCTTTACCGCGTCCAGGCGGGGCCGGGCGTAGGGGGCTTCCTGTTCGACGAAGAAGCCGCGGACGCCGGCGGCGTAGGCGGCGGGCAGCAGGCGCGGCCAGGGGATCGTGCCGGAGCCGACCTCGGTGGGGTCCTGCTGGAAGGCGTAGTTGGTCTTGGTGGTGGCCAGCACGTCCTTCACATGCATCTGGGTGAAGCGGCCGGGGTGGGCCTTGAGCAGCGCGAAGGGATCGCCGCCGCCGGCCACCACCCAGCCGACGTCCATTTCGAAATGGACCAGGGCGGGGTCGGTGTTTTTCAGCAGGAGGTCGAGGCCGGTGGAGCCCTTGGCGTCGCTAACCGGAGCCAGCTCGAAGTTGTGGTTGTGATAGCCCATGGAGAGGCCGGCGGCCTTCAGCGCCTTGCCCTTGGTGTTGAGCAGGTCGGCGATGGATTTCCAGTCGTCGGCGGTGAACTGGGTGACCAGGCGGCCGGCGTAGTCGGGGTAGCTTTCGGCGGCGGCCTTCGGCGCGATGTGGGCCGGGGTGGGGAAGCTCGGGAGCACGATGTGGCTCCAGCCGATGACGTGGGCGTCGGCGATCAGCTTGTCGAGCGCATCGAAGCCGGGGTCGGTGGCCGAGGATTTGGCCTGGACGTGGGCGCTGGGGCAGACGAGGCCGGCCTTGTCGAAGGCGGCGCGCAGGTCCTTCGGCGTCTTGCCGAGGTAGCCGGCCATCTCGACCGCGCGGTAGCCGGCGGCGGCGACCTTGGCGAGCTGGCCATCGAGGTCGGCGCGCAGGTCACCGCCCAGGGTGTAGAGTTGCAGGCCGAGCGGCAGCTTGGTGCGCTTGAAGAAGGTCGCTCCGGCGGCGGCCGCGCCGGCGGTCAGCGCGGCGGCTCCGGCTATGCCCAGGCCCCCAAGTCCGAGGCCGATGGCCTTGCGTCTCGTCATGATGGTCATTTCCGTTGCCCCTGTTTCGCTGTCGCCGCGGCGTGCACGGCCTCGATGAAGGCGGTGCGGGCGGCGCTCAGTTCCGGGCCGCCGGGCTTGGGCCAGGCGGCGTTGATGACAATGATCACCCGGTCCTTGCGGAAGGTGGTGACCGACTGGCCGAAGATGCCGAGGGCCTGGTAGTCGCCCGACGGCATGATCCACCAGAAGTAGCCGTATCCGCCGAGGGCGGGCGTGCCGTTGTCGATCTCTTTCTTCGTGGCGTCGGCCAGGTAGTCCGGCGGCACGATCTGTTTGCTGCCGGCCTTGCCGCCGTCGAGGATGAACTGGCCGACCCGGCCGTAGTCGCGCAGCGTCATGGAGATGCCGGTGCCCCCGCGTTCCTGGCCGCCGGGGTCGGTCATCCAGATGGCGTCGCGCTCCATGCCGTAGGCCCGCCAGATCTTCTCCGACGCGTATTGCGCCAGGCTCTTGCCGGTGGCCTTGGCGACCAGCACGCCGACCAGGTCGGTCTCGCCGGTGTTGTAGCGCCATGTGGTCCCCGGCGCCTTGTCGCGGGGCAGTTTGCGCAGGTAGCTGACCATCGGGTTGACGCCAGGCTCGGTAACCGACTGGCCGGCCTTGGCGACGTCGGAGTGGGGGTCGAGGTAGTCCTCGTTCCACGTCACACCGGAGCTCATCATCAGCATCTGGCGCACGGTGACGCCTTCGTAGGCCGAGCCCTTGAGCTCGGGGATGTATTGGGTGACCGGGTCGTTGATCGACTTGATGCTGCCGTCGGCGATGGCCGCGCCGACCAGGGTCGAGGTCACCGACTTGGCGACCGAGAAGGAGATCCAGCGGTCGGTGGGTTTGCGGCCGAGGCCATATTTTTCGAGGATGATCTTCCCGTCCTTGAGCACCAGCACGCCGGAGAGCCGGTGGGCCTTAATGTACGCGTCGACCGTCCAGGTCTTGCCGTCATAGGTGAAGGTGGGGTCGATCTGCTTGGCGGCGAAAGGGAGCGGATGAACCGTCTTGCCGCGGGGGATGACATTGGTCTTGTAAATGTGCTCGATGTCGCGATAGCCCTTGGCCTGGGCCTCGTCCTTCCAGGCGAGGATGTCGGCGATGCCGGTGTGCTTGGCCGGATCGACCGACACCTGGGCGTGGGCGGCCGAACCCGCCAGCGCGGCGGCCAGTGCGAGCCCGATGATCGTCCGCATGGTGTCTCCCGGAATTTGGCCGGGAAGCTAGGGGTCCGCACCCACGGTGTCATCCCCCTGATCGTCATGGCCGGGCTTGTCCCGGCCACCCATGATCTCCGTGTTGCGGAATTGCCTGGTGCGCTCGTGCGTATGGGTTCCCGGGACAAGCCCGGGAATGACGATCAAGAGGAGGGGATGACAGGGTGAGTGAACTCGCGTTAGGCCATCGCCATGGCCGAATTCGACTTCGACGCGGTGGTGGTGGGGGCGGGCGCCGTGGGGCTGGCCTGCGGCTATGCGCTGAGCCGGCGCGGGCTGGTGGTCGCCGTGCTGGAGCAGGACAAGGCGATCGGCCAGGGGGTCTCGTCGCGCAATTCCGAGGTGGTGCACGGCGGGCTCTACTATCCGACCGGGTCGATGAAGGCGCGGTTCTGCGTGACCGGGCGGCGCATGCTCTATGCGTTCTGCGACGGCCACCAGGTGACCTACGACCGTTGCGGCAAGCTGGTGGTGGCCACCTCGCCGGGCGAAGTAGAGCGTCTGGACGCTATCCTCGAGCAGGCGCTGACCAATGACGTCGAGGGGATGGCGCGGCTGACCAGGAAGGCCGCGCTGGCGCTGGAGCCAGAGCTGAACTGCGAGGCGGCGCTGCTGTCGCCGCAGAGCGGCGTGTTGGACAGTCACGGCTACATGCTGGCCCTGCAGGGCGAGATCGAGGCGGCGGGCGGCGCGGTGGTGCTGTCGACGCCGTTCGAGGGGGCGACGCCGCTGGCTGGCGGCGGGTTCACGGTGCGGGCCGGCGGAGAGGAGGCGACCGAGCTGACCTGCCGCCTGCTGGTCACGGCGCCCGGTCTGACGGCTCAGGCCGTGGCGGCGACCATCGAGGGCTTCCCGACGGCGGATATTCCGAAGCTGCACTACGGCAAGGGGCGGTATTTCCGTCTGACCGGGAAGGCGCCGTTCTCGCGGCTGATCTATCCGCCGCCGATCCACGGGGCGCTGGGGACGCACTACCGCCGCGACCTGGGCGGGCAGGCGGTGTTCGGCCCGGACCTGATCTATGTGGATGAGTTGGACTACAGCGTCGATCCGGCGATCCGCGGCGCGTTTGCCGCCTATATCCGCAAGTTCTGGCCGGCGCTCGACGAGGCGGCCCTGACCCCGGACTACGCCGGCATCCGCCCGAAGATCCACGGGCCCGACGAGCCGCAGCCGGACTTCCGGCTGGATGGAGCCGAGGCGCATGGGCTGCAGGGCCTGATGGCGCTGTTCGGCATCGAGAGCCCGGGCCTGACGTCATCGCTGGCGATCGGTGAAGAGGTCGCGGCGCGCCTCAGCGCCTGAGTCATCACCCCATCACCGGCCGATCATCGCAGTCCCCTTGCAGGGCCGACCGCGACAGGCCAGATGCAGGCTGTTCGTTTGGGGGAATCGACTGTCATGGCGCTCCGTCCGCTGATGTTCCTGGCTGCCGTCGCCGGCCTGGGTGGAATTGGCGCGCCTGCCGCGCACGCCGCGCCCTACGACCCCTATCTGACCTTCGCGCCGCTGACCCTGCCGGCGCCGGCCAGCACGCTCAGGACCGGGGCGGGGACGCCGGGGCCGGCGCTCTGGCAGAACCGGGCGGACTACGCGATCGATGCGAAGATCGACACAGCGACCCAGCGGCTGAGCGCCGAGGAGACGCTGACCTACACGAACAACAGCCCCGACACGCTGGACGCCCTATGGGTCCAGCTCGACCAGAACATCTATCGCCAGGACAGCCGGGCGGGCGCGTTCGGCGGGGCCGGGCGCCGGCGCGGCGGCAACAGCTTCACCGACGGCTATGCGATCGAGGCGGTGACGGCGGAGCGCGGCGGGCGGGCTGTGACCGCGACTTACGTCATCAGCGACACACGGATGCGCGTCGACCTGCCGGCCACCCTGAAGGGCGGCGGCGGACAGGTGAAGCTGCGCATCCGCTATCACTACACCGTGCCGGGGCTGTTCGGCGGGCGCACGGCCTGGAACACCAATCCGAACGGGCCGATCTACGACATCGCCCAGTGGTACCCGCGGATGGCCGTCTATGACGACGTGCGCGGCTGGGACACGCTGCCCTATTTGGCCAACGAATTTTACCTGGAATACGGCAGCTTCGACTACGCGGTGACCGTGCCGGCGGACATGATCGTTGCCGGGTCCGGCGCGCTGACCAACGCCAAGGACGTGCTGACGGCGGACCAGTTGGCGCGGCTCGAGAAGGCTCGGCTCAGCGACAAGACCGTGGTGATCCGCACGCCGGAAGAGGTGATCGCGACCAAGCCGGCGGGCGGCGCGACCAAGACCTGGCGCTTCCACATGGACCAGACCCGCGACGTGGCGTTCACGGCGAGCCGGGCGTTCGTGTGGGACGCGGCGCGGATCAACCTGCCGGACGGCAAGACGGCGCTGGCGCAGTCGGTCTACCCGCCGGAGAGCGTCGGCCCGGAGGGCTGGAGCCGGTCGACCGAATATATGAAGGACAGCGTCGAGCGGTTCTCCAAGCGCTGGTATCCCTACCCCTGGCCGAACGCGATCAACGTGGCCGGGCCGGCGACGGGCATGGAATATCCGGGGATCGTCTTCGACGGGATCACCGACAAGGCCAAGACGCTGTTCTACATCTCGGCGCACGAGATCGGCCACTCGTGGTTCCCGATGATCGTCGGCTCGGACGAGCGGCGCGACGCCTGGATGGACGAGGGCTTCAACACCTTCATCGACGTCTATGAGTCCGACGACTTCGCGAACGGGCTCTATGGGCCGAAGCGGGACGGGGAATATGCGCCGGGGCCGGAGACGCCCGGCGAGCAGATCGCAACGCTGCTGAAGGACCCAGGCGCGCCGCCGATCGTGTTCCGCGCCGACGCGGTGCGCGAGACCTACCGCCACTCGGTGACCTATTTCAAAACCGCGTTCGGCCTGACGCTTCTGCGCGAGGACATCCTGGGGCCTGAGCGGTTCGACCCGGCGTTCCGCAAGTTCATCGCCGACTGGGCGTTCAAGCACCCCAAGCCCAGCGACTTCTTCCGGGCCATGGAGAGCGCCGGCGGCGAGGACCTGAGCTGGTTCTGGCGCGGCTACTTCCTCAACAACTGGACCCACGACATGGCGGTGACCGACGTCAGCTATGACGGGGGCGACCCGGCCAAGGGGGCCAGCGTGAAGGTCGAGAACCTCGGCCAACTGGTGCTGCCGGCGACGCTCAGGGTCACCTACAAGTCCGGCGCGAAGCGGGAGGTTAAGATCCCCGTCGAGGCCTGGATGCAGGCGGGCAGCCACACTTATGCGTTCGAGGGGCTGGGGCCGATCGTCGAGGCGGTTGTCGACCCTGACCGGCGGCTGCCGGACGTCGACCGCGCCAACAACAGCGTCAGGCCGAGGTAGCGGCGCGTTTGAATTCCTCTGCGTCATGGCCTCATGCTGCGGAAAACAGAGGGATCGCCATGAAGAACCGCATCACCGAGTTGCTCGGCGTGAAGTACCCGATCGTGCAGGCGCCGATGGGCTGGATCGCGCGGGCGCAGCTGGCGTCGGCGGTCTCCAACGCCGGCGGGTTCGGGATCATCGAGACCTCGTCCGGCCGCCTCGACGAGGTGAAGGAGGAGGTCAAGAAGATGCGGGGGCTGACCGACAAGCCCTGGGGCATCAACGTCGCCCAGGCCTTCGTGCGCGACCCGGACATCGTGCAGTTCGTGGCCGATCAGGGCGTTAAGTTCGTGACCACCTCGGCGGGCGACCCGAACAAATATTGCGAGGCGCTGAAGGGGAAGGGGCTGACGGTGTTCCACGTGGTGCCGTCGCTGGCCGCGGCGATGAAGGCCATCGAGGCCGGCGTCGACGGGCTGGTGGTCGAGGGCGGCGAGGGCGGCGGGTTCAAGAACGGCCGCGACGTGGCGACCATGGTGCTGCTGCCGCTGGTCTGTTCGAAGACCACGCTGCCGGTGATCGCCGCCGGCGGCATCGTCGACGGGCGGACCATGGCGGCGGCCTTCGCGCTGGGCGCCGAGGGGGTGCAGATGGGGACGCGGATGGTCTCCGCCGCCGAGAGCCCGGTGCACCAGAACTGGAAGGACATGATCGTCGGCGCCAAGGAGACCGACACGGTGTTCCTCAACCGCTTCGGGCCCGGGCCGGCGCTGCGCGCGTTGCGGACCGAGAAGACGACGGCGTTCGAGAAAGAGCCGCCAGCCAACATTATGGCTGAGTTCGGCAATGCGCTGGACCTTTACTTCGGCGGCGACATGGAGGCGTCGATCGCGCTGTCGGGCCAGGTGGCCGGGCGGATCGATAGTGTGAAGCCGGTGAAGCAAGTCATCGATGAGACCATGGCGGAGTTCGACGCGGTGATGGCGGAGCTCAACGCGAAGTACGGGAAGGTGGGGGCCTAGGCCCAACAGTTCCCGTCATCCCGGCCGCAGCGAAGCCCCCGGGTCCGACTGAAGGTCGGCCCGAGGACAGGCTCCGAGCCGGGACCCAGGGGTTGAGGCTGTGCGGTAGCTCCTGGGTCCCGGGTCGGCTCTTCGGCCGCCCGGGATGACGGATGGTTTTGAGCTACTTCGGCGTGCTGGCGAGCGCGCTCAGCCACTGGAGGATCTCGCTCTCCAGGCGGATGCGGGCCGAGTTCCAGCCGTGGTCGGTGGCGGCGTGGACGGTGGTGACCTTGCCGCCGAGCTTCTTCACATGGGCGACCAGGACGTCGGACATCGGCGCAAGGCCGTCGTCGGAGGTCAGCACCAACAGCGGCTTTTTCGCCAGGCCCGGCGCGGCCTGGGCAAAGCCGGCGTCGCGCAGGGTGGTCATCTCCGCGGCCACGCTCTGCGGCGTCACCCCGGCCAGGCTCTCCATGTTGTCGCTCGCCGTCTTCAGTCGCTGAGCCTCGGAGGTGACGGCCAGGAAGCCCATGTCAGCCGCAGAGATCATCACCACGCCGGCCAGGTCCGGATCGCTGCCGCCGGTCATGGCGGTGACCCAGCCACCCATGGAATGGCCCATGACGACGAGCTTGTGCGTATCGATCCCCAGCGCCGTGGCGTTCGACCGGACATAGGCCAGCGTCGCCTTGGCGTCGGCGAGATTGCCGCGGAAACTGAAAGTCCCGGGGCTGCCCCAGGAGCCGCGATAGTTGATGGTCACCACGTTCCAGCCGGCGCGGCGGATCGCCTGGGCGAGGTCGAGGTTCTTCTCGTTGCCGGGCAGGCCGTGGAACAGGACCACCGTGGGATGGGCGCCGGCGCCGGAGGCCAGGTAGGCGATGCCGTTCACCTGCACCCCGCCAGTGGGGATGTGCAGCACTTCCATGCGCGCGGGGTGGGCTGGGTCGGCGGGCGGGTCGGTGAAGACCGCGGCGGGCGGCAGGGGAATGGCTCTGGCGTCGGCGGCGCCAGCCGTCGCCAGCAGCGAGAAGGCGGCGCAGGCGGCGAGCATCCAGGTCTTCATCGTCGGCTCTCCAATAAAATACGATGTAAATCTATGGGCGCTTTTGGCGTGGGGCTCAACCCGTGGGGCCGACAACCTGGGCGAGCGCGTCGTGGCGGTCGGCGCCCTGCAGGTGGATCAGCGACCAGACGGCGTAGAACAGCAGCGGCCAACGCTGGCCCGCCGTGTCGGCCTTGAAGACGGCCTCGGCGGCGGCGGGCTCCATGACCTTGCGGACCGCCTCGACCTTGCCGATGCGCTGGGCGATGTCGGCGGCGCGGGGCGCGATCCAGGCCTCCACCGGGACGGTGAAGCCCTGCTTGTGCGCCCAGGGCTCGGCCGCCGGGCAGGCGCGCTCCAGCCACTTGCGCAGGATCCATTTGCCATAGCGGCCGCGGACCTTCAGCCGGTCGGGCAGGGGGAAGGCAAAGGCGGCGACCTCAGGGTCCAGGAACGGCGTGCGGCCCTCCAGCCCGTGGGCCATCAGGCAGCGGTCGAGCTTGAGCAGCAGGTCGTTGGGGAGCCAGGTGGTGATGTCGGCCCACTGCGCCTGTTGCAGGGGCGTCAGGGCCCCCATTGCTAGGTTGGGCGGCGGCTTGGCCTCGGCGCGCCACTTGGCCAACAGGGCGGGGTCATCAGGCCGGGGTTCCGCCGGGCGGCCGCCCAGCCAGGCGGGGCGCAGGGCGCGGCGGTAGCGGCCATAGCCGCCGAACAGCTCGTCGCCACCCTCGCCGGTCAGCACCATGGTGATCGTGCCCTTGGCGGCCTCGGCAAGCTTCCAGGTGGGGAGCGTCGCATAGTCGGCGGTGGGATCGTCGAGGGCCCAGGCGACCTCGGGCAGGATGCGCCAGAAGTCGGCCTCGCCGAACCGGGTCTCCCGCCAGTCGAGGTTGAGGGCCTTGGCGACCTTCTCGGCCTGGGACCGTTCGTCGGCTGCGCCGGCTGCGTCGAAGCCGCAGGTGTAGGTGGTGACCGGGCGCTCGTTCAGGCGGGCCATCAGCGTGGCGATGGCGGTGGAGTCGATGCCGCCGGACAGGAACAGGCCGTAGGGCACGTCGGAGCGCTGGTGTACGCGGACGGAGTCTTCGAGGACGGCATCGAGGCGGTCCAACAATCCCCGCTCATCCCGGCGAAAGCCGGGACCCATGCGGTCGCCGGTCTGGTTCGGGGCGTCGAGGAAATTCCGCGAGTCGGCTTGGGTCCCGGCTTTCGCCGGGATGAGCGGATTTTGGGGGCGCCAGCGTTGCCGCCACCCGCTGGCGATCCTTCCGTCCCGCACCTCGACGACTTCGCCGGGGGCGAGGCGGCGCAGGCCCTGGAACGGGGTGCCGGCGCCCAGGGTGTAGTTGAAGGCGAGGAGTTCCTTGGCGGCGTTGACGTCGAGGGTGGGCGCCATCAGGCCGGCGGCGAAGAAGGCGCGGGGCTCCGAGGCGAAGGCCAGGCCGCCGTCGTGTTCCATGATGTATAGCGGCTTGATGCCGAAACCATCTCGCGCGAGCCAGCTTCGCCCGTCGGCGCCGATCAGGCACATGGCGTACATGCCTCTGAGGCGGGCGAAGGCGGCTTCGCCCTCGCGGGCGTAGAGGTGCAGGAAGGGCTCGAAGTCGGAGCCCGTGGCCAGCTCCCCCTTCAGCTGGTGCTCCTCGGCGAGCTCGATGTAGTTGTAGATTTCGCCGTTGCCGACGACCGTGGAGCCGGCGGCGTGCAGGGGCTGCCAGCCGCCTTCCAGGTCGATGATCGACAGGCGCGCGTGGGCCAGCGCCGCGCCGGCGGTGTCCTCGATGCGGATGCCGTCGGGGCCGCGGTGGGTCAGGGCCTGGATCATCGGACCCACGCGTGCGTCCGCGCCGCCCAGCTGCCCGGCGATGCCGCACATCAGAGCGCCCCGTGGTCGGCGAAGAGGATTTTCCACTGGGCCACGACGGCGGCTTCGGAGAACTCGGCGGCGACGCGCTTGAGGCCGCGGGCGATGAACTCGCCGCGGAGGCCATCGTCGGCCAGCAGCAGGCGCACGCCCTGGGCCAGGCCGTCGGCGTCGTCGATCTTGGTCAGCAGGCCGTCGCGGCCGTCCTCGATCAGCGCCTTGGGGCCCTTCGACGCCGCGGCAATCACCGGCAGGCCGTGGGCCCAGGCCTGAATCACCACATTGCCGAGCGGTTCCTGGCGGGACGGGAAGACGCAGATATCGGCGGTGCGGTAGAGCGCTGAGGGGTCGGTGCGCCAGCCGAGGAACCGCACGCGCTCGGCGACGCCCAGGGCCTGCGCCATGCCGCGCAGCTTGGCCTCCAGAGGGCCGGCGCCGGCGATCCACAGGTAGGCGTCGGGGAGTTGGGCGAGCGCGGTGAGGCTGACGTCGTGGGCCTTGACCTCATGCAGGCGGCCCATGGCCAGCAGAAGGGGGGCGTCGTTGGGCGTGTCGAGGCTGGCGCGGTCCACGGGCGCGGTGTCGCCAGCCGGCTCGGCGAAGTTCGGGATGTAGCGGACGCGGCCGGCCGGCCAGCCCTGGCTGACGATCCACTCGGCGATGTCCTCGGTGTTGGCGACCAGCTCGTCGAAGCCGGCGTAGTATTTGAGATTGTAGTAGCCGCCGAGCCGCCCGATGCGGGCCCAGGGCCCCTTCGGCGTGTGGCGCGCGGCGCGGTTCATCCAGGCGAGCGCCAGCTGGGCGCCCTGCAGCTTGGCGTAGCCGGCGGCGGCCAGCGGGGTGAGAACGTCGAGGGGGCCGCCGAAGCCCAACCGTTTGACCGGCGCCCCGGCGCGCGATAGCGCGGCTTCGCGGCCGATGTGCTTGCGGATCGCGGCAGCCTGCCTGACGCCCGCGCGCTGAAGGGCCGTCACGAGGTCGACGAAGTAGGTCTCCGCCCCGCCGTCCCCGGCCGTTCCCAGAAGATGCAACACGCCCATGTCTGGGTGGAACCTAGCGGGTCAAAGGCGAGGGTAGAAGGACATTCGAACGGGCGCCGTAGCCCGAGCTTCGCCTTGTCATCGCCTCGCGGCGCGCGGACACTGGAGGTCATGACCGAGCGCATCAGCCTGCTGATCGTGGACGACCATCCGCTGTTCAGCGACGGGTTTGCGACCATGCTGGGCTTGCAGCGGCCCGGCTGGCAGCTGATCCGGGCTTACAACTCTGCGGAAGGCTGCGAGGCGCTCCGCGCCGATCCGAACCTGGACCTGGCCGTGGTCGACATCGAGCTGCCCGACCGCGACGGCTTTTCGACCATCGAGACCATGGCCGGGATCAATGCAGCGGTCCCGCGCGTGATCATCTCCGGCCGCGAGGACGCCGCTGCCCGCGCCCGCGCGCAGCGGTCAGGCGCCAGCGGCTTTATCATCAAGCGCCTGGCGTCCGACCGGATCGTCGGCCTCATCGAGCAGGTGTTGGCCGGCGGGTCAGGGTTCTCCGAAGGGGTCTCCACCGACGCGCTGCCTGAGCTTTCCGCCCGCCAGTTCGCGGTCCTGGGCCTGCTGGCCGAGGGGCACGGCAACAAGGAGATCCGCTACCGCCTGAACATCGCGGAGCGCACCGTGCGTGCGCACCTGACCGACATCTTCCAGGCGCTTGGCGTCCAGACCCGTGTCCAGGCGATCCTGCGGGCCCGTGAGATGGGCCTGATCCGCTAGATGGACGCCAGGACGCCCTCGGACCGCATCAAGGCGCAGCTGGTCGAGACGCAGTATCGGCAAGCCACCGGCGCCATCCTGTCGGAAAACGTCTGTGTGCTGCTGATGGCGGTCAGCGCCGTGGCCCACACCGACTGGCGCATCGTGGCGGCCTGGGTCGCCGTCGAGGTCGCAACCCAGATCTACCGCGGGCTCTTCATGCTGCGGCCCTATGCCAGGGGGTTGAAGACGCCGGAGTTTCAGAGACCTCGCTTCGCGGCCTATTGGGCGCGGCACCACACGATCTACCAGACCGGCATCGCCTTCGTCTGGGGCGCGACGATGTTCCTGTTCGCCCATCAGGCCAGCCCGATTTCGGTCGCGCTGACCATCTGCACCCTGGTGATCATCACCAGCGGCGCGGTGCCGGGCCTGGCCTACAATCCCTCGGCGATCGTTGGGTTCGTCGTCGTGATCTTCGCCTTCATGGTCGCGCGCCTGCTGCAGTTCAGAACCTTCGACTACAACATCCTGGCGGCAGCCTCGGTGCTCTATGCGGTGGTGCTCGGGCTGATGGGCCGGCTGCAGGCCGAACTCAGCGCCGAGGGCATCCGTATCCGGTTCGAGAACATTGAGCTGCTCGACACCCTCACCGTGCGCACGGCCGACGCGGTGGCGGCGCGGGCCGCGGCGGAGCAGGCCAGCCTGGCCAAGTCGCAGTTCCTGGCCGCCGCCAGCCACGATCTGCGCCAGCCGCTCTACGCCCTCAGCCTGTCGTCGGGCTCGCTGCAGGCGCTGGAACTGGGGAGCGACGCCCGGCAGATTGTCGGTCAGATGCAGACCAACTTCGGCGCCTTGGAGGGTCTGTTCAACGGCCTCCTGGACATCTCGCGCCTTGAGGCGGGTGTCATCGTGGTCAAGCGCGAGCCCATCGCCGCCGACGAACTCTTCGACCGCCTGGACTCCTATCTGCGCCCCATCGCCGACGAGCTCGGCCTCGACCTGCGCTACCGTTCGGACGGCTCGGCCATCGACAGCGATCCGACGCTGATCGAGCAGATCCTGATCAACCTGGGCTCCAACGCGCTGCGCAACACCCGCAAGGGCGGCGTGCTGATCGCCGCCCGACGGCGCGGCGCGGCCGTCCGGCTGGAGGTCTGGGACACCGGCGTCGGCATTGCCGATGAGGACCTGGCGCGGATTTTCGACGACTTCGTGCAGGTGGGAAATCCGGAGCGCAACCGGCGCAAGGGCATGGGGCTCGGCCTGGCCATTGCCCGCCGCTCGGCCGGGCTGCTGGACAGCGAGATCGCGGTCGCCTCGCGCCCAGGCCGGGGCTCGGTCTTCCACCTGACCCAGCCGGCCGGGGCCGATGTCCCCGCCGTACCGGCCGCGGCGGCGCGGCGCGAATCCGGTGACCCCATCGCGGGCCTGCGGCTGCTGGTCATCGACGACGATCCGGAGGTGCGCGAGGCAATGCGCACCCTGATGCTTCAGTGGGGCGTGGCGGCGGACATCGTCGGCGACGGCGAGGCGGGCCTCTCCAAGGCGGCGGAAGGCGCGCGCTACGCGGCGGTGCTGTCGGACTTTCGCCTGCCTGGTCCGATCAACGGCCCCGACCTGATCGAGCGGCTGGTGGCCGGGGGCGTGCCGCGCTCAGCCTGCTGCATCGTCACCGGCGACCTCGATCCGGAGATCATCACCGCCGCCACCCGAGCCCAGATCGCGCTGGTCCACAAGCCGGTGCGTCCGGCGCGCCTGCGCGCCCTGATCATTCACCTGGCCAGTGAGATGCGGGCGAACGCCTAGTCTCGCGGACTTCGCCGACGTGCCAGGCTCGGGGTTTCGCAAGTTCCGTGAAGTAAAAATATGGCGCTTTGAAATACAAGTGAACTTGTCGGGTTTCCCAAAATAGGGAAATTCCCACTTTTTAGCATTTCTTCATTGGTTACAGTGCAATCCTTGGCGAGGTTGGATCACTCACCTCTGGAAGGCCTGCCGTAGATGCAACAGTCGCCCCTGTCGTGGGATGCGAAGGGCGCCAAACCTGCGCCGCCGCCCTCCGACCTCCCCTCGATCCTGCTGGTCGATGACCACGCGATCAATCGAATGGTCGTGCGCACCTTCCTCGATCCGGTCGGCCTTGAGGTGGTCGAGGCGGTGACCGGCGAGGACGCGGTGGACCGTTACCGCGAGCGCGCCTTCGACGTCGTGCTGATGGACCTGCGCATGCCGGTGATGGATGGCATCGCCGCCACTCGCGAAATCCGCGCCCGTGAGGCCGCCCGCGCGGGTCATCCGCGCCCTTCAAATCCCTACCCCGAAAGAGGCTGCTACCGATGAACCTGACAATCAAAGCCCGGCTGATCGGGTCGCTCGCGGCGCTCGGCTTCAGCATGCTGGCGATCGGCGCCAGCGGCCTGGTCTCAACAGAAATCGGCCAGTCGAAAATGCAGTCGGTGCTGGCCGACCGGGTGATCCCCATGAAGCAGCTGACGACAATCGGCAACCTCTACGCGGACGATATCGTCGACTCGGCCCACAGGGCTCGCGGCGGCTCCATCACCCCGGCTGAGGCCCTGGCCCGCATCGAGGACGCCAAGTCCAAGATCGCGCCCAACTGGGACGCCTACGCCAAGACTGAGATGTCCCCCGAGGAGAAGACCCTGGTCCCCAAGATCCAGGCGGCCATGCCGCAGGCCAATGCGACGGTTGACCGGCTGGAGGGGATTCTGCGCGCCGGCGACATGGCCGCGCTGGCCCAGTTCAACGACCACAGCCTCTATACGGCGATCGACCCGGTGGCCGCCAACGTCGGCGCCTTGGTCGAAGTGCAGATCAAGGAGGCCCAGATCGACGCTGCCGCCGCCCAGGCCGCCGCCAAGATCTCGATGATCGTGATGGGTGCGATCGCCACGATCGCGGCCCTGATGTTGGCCTTCGCCACCCATGTGGTGATCAACCAGGTGTCCAAGCCGTTGCTGGCTATCGCCACGGTGATGCGCCGCCTGGCCGAAGGCGACCACAGCGTCGAAATTCCCGGTGCGGACCGCCACGATGAACTCGGCCAGATGGCCGGCACCGTGCAGGTGTTCAAGGATAACGCCATCGCCAAGATCAAGGCCGACGCCGAGGCGGTCGAGGCCAAGGAGCGCGCCGAGGCCGAGCGCAAGGCAGCCGGCGAGGCGGCGATCGCGGAGGAGCAGGCCTCGGTGGTCGGCGTGTTCGGCGGGGCGATGGAAAAGCTCGCCGCGGGCGACCTCACCTACCGGGTCGTTGACGCGCTGGCGCCGGCTTACGAGAAGCTGCGCGACGACTTCAACGGCTCGATGGCCAAGCTGGAAGACACCATGTCGGTCATCGTCGGCAACGCCAGCGGCATTTCCAACGGCAGCCAGGAGATCACCGCGGCGTCGGACGACCTGGCGCGGCGCACCGAGCAGCAGGCGGCGAGCCTGGAGGAGACGGCCGCGGCCCTCGACGAGATCACCGCCACCGTGCGCAAGACCGCCGAAGGGGCCAAGGAAGCCCGCGAAGTCGTGGTCTCCGCCAAGGGCGGCGCCGAGAACGGCGGCGAGATCGTCGCCCAGGCGCGCAGCGCCATGGACGAGATCGAAAGCTCCGCCCGGCAGATCAACCAGATCATCGGGGTGATCGACGAAATCGCTTTCCAGACCAACCTGCTGGCGCTCAACGCCGGCGTGGAGGCGGCCCGGGCCGGCGACGCCGGCAGGGGCTTCGCCGTGGTGGCCTCCGAAGTGCGGGCCCTGGCCCAGCGCTCGGCCGAGGCCGCGAAGGAGATCAAGACCCTGATCGCCGACTCGACCGCCAAGGTGGGCGACGGCGTGCGGCTGGTCGGCGAGACCGGCGTGGCGCTCGAGCGCATCGTCACTGAGGTGAATCAGATCAACAGCCTGGTCAGCGAGATCGCCATGGCCGCCCAGGAACAGGCCACCGGCCTGCAGCAGGTGAATGTCGCGGTCAATCAGATGGACCAGGTGGTGCAGCAGAACGCCGCGATGGTCGAGGAATCCACGGCCGCCAGCCACACCCTGGCGCGCGAGGCGGCGACGCTGAGCCAGCTGATGGGCCAGTTCCGGCTGGGCGGGACGGCGGCCAACGCCGCGCCGCGCTCGGCCCAGGGTCGCCGCAATCCGGTGCACGCGGCCCAGAAGCGGGTCGCCCAGCTGGTGACCACTGAGCAGGCCGCCGGCGAACCCTGTTCGGAGTTCTGAGCATGAGCGGTCTCGACAACCTCCCGACCGGCCGCGAGTTGATCATCGTGGAAATTGCCGGCCAGCAGTTCGCCATCGACATCATGGCGGTGCGTGAGATCCGCGGCTGGAGCAGCTCCACGCGCCTGCCGCATGCCCCCTCGCACGTGCTGGGCATGGTCAACCTGCGCGGCTCGGTGCTGCCGGTCATCGACTTCGCCGCCCGGTTGGGCATGGGCGACAGCGACCCGCACGCCGCCTCTGTGGTGATCGTCGCGGAGATCGGCGACCGACTCTGCGGCCTGCTGGTCGATGGCGTCTGTGACATCCTCACGCTCCAGGACGGGATGCTGCAGCCCACGCCGGAGGTGGGCGAGCCGGGTGTGCGCGAGTTCGTCCGAGGTGTGATCACCCACGGGGACATCATCATCACCCTGCTCTGCATGGACGCGGTGATCCCGCCGGCCGATCAGCTTGAGGCGGCCTGAAGCACATCAGCTTGACGGGGGCGTCCGTCGGACCGGGTCAGGCGGCGGCCCTTCAAGGGCTACGCGGAGGACCTGCTCGCCAAGACGGTCCGCAGCCTCGCCGACCGGGTGCAGGAGGTGGCGATCCTGTTGCTGCCCGACCGGCGATGCTCACGCGAGCGGGTCGCCGCGGTGCTCGGACTTGGCGTCAGGACCCTGCAGCGCCGGCTGAGCGGCGAGGGCGCCACCTTCGTCGGCCTGCTCGACCAGGCGCGCCGGCGGCTGGCCGACAGCTATGTGACGGGTTCGCGCCGGAGCTTGCAGGAGGTCGGCTCTCTGCTGGGATTCTCCAGCCAATCGGCCTTCAATCACTGGCGCCGCGCCGAATACGGCGAGACCCCGCCGCAGCGCCGCAAGAGGGCCGAACAGCCCTGATCGGGCGAGGCTTGAAGCGGTGAGGTCGAGCCCCTATAACCCGCGCCTCGCGCGCAGACCCTGGGCTGGGTAGCTCAGATGGTTAGAGCGGTGGATTCATAACCCACAGGTCGGCGGTTCGATCCCGCCTCCAGCCACCAGGGTCTGCTCGCGACTTTCCCTATCCCTAAGCAGGCCGCTTCTAGCCCGGTTTGGCCGCGCCCCATTCGTTCCAGGCGGCGATCTTCGGCGTGCTGGGCAGGTACATGCTCTCCACCGGGTCGAGCTTGAAGCCGGCGTCGGCGATGGCGGTGGAGATCGGCCGCGTCAGGTGGCAGCCGCCGGCGATGCGCTTCCAGAGCGGCTCCCAGCGGCGCTGCCACCTGGCGATGCCGGGGTCGGGGGCCAGGCCGTGCTCGCAGTAGAAGAAGGTCCCGCCGGGCTTCAGGACTCGCCGCGCCTCGGCCAGGGCGGCGGCGGGGGTGTGCACCGAGCACAGGGTGAAGGTGCAGACGACGCTGTCGAAGCTGTTGTCCTCGAAGGGTAGCGCCTCAGCGGTCCCGTCCTGGACCTCGATCCTTAGGCGCGGGTCGCGGGGGGCGGCCAGGGCGGCGGCGCGCAGTTCCGGGGTCGGGTCGATGCCGACCAGGGCGGTGACCTTGTCCGGGTCGTAGAACGGCAGATTCAAGCCCATGCCGATGCCGAGCTCCAGCACCCGGCCCGCGGCGCGCGGCACCAGCTTGGCGCGCTGGCGCATGATCGGGTTGGACGAGCAGCCGGCGGTCAGCAGCCTGGGCAGGATGTAGCGGTTGTAGAGCGAAGCCATTCTGGTTCACCGATCGGCCATTAGCGCGGATCATACACCTTCGGCGCGGCGCCCAGCGCGACGGGGCCGAGCGTGGTGCGGCCGGCCTGGAAGTAGAGGGTGGCCTGGGCCGCGTCCCCGCCGGGCGCCTGGCGGGCCTCGGCGACCTGGCCGGCGGCGGTGGCGGCGGTGGGATCGATGACGCCGGTCTCGCCCAGGGCGGTCAGCGCGCGGGGCGCCTGGCGCAGGGTGAGCGGCAGGCTTCCGGCCAGGCGGCCGTCGGACGCGGCGCGTAGCGCGCCGCCCGTGGCGCCGACGACGGCGTCGCCGGCGGTGAGGCCGGCCTGGCGCACGGTCATGGCGCCGCCGGCGTCGGACCAGTGGCGCACAGCGTCGGGCCAGGATTTGCCGGTAAAGGCGCTCATCTTCGACAGGGTGGAATTCCAGACGATGGAGATCGGCTTGCCGGCGGCGACGCGGGCGAACAGGCCGGTCAGGCGCGCCTGGCCGTTCTCGACGCTGGCGAACACGCCGCCCTCGTCGTTGGGGCCGGCGCGCAGGTGGAACTCGACACGGTCGGCGGCGGTGAGTGCGAAGGGCTGGGCGCCCGGGGCCGGGGCGAAGTTGAGCTTCACGCCCTCGAAGGAGAGGCTGGGCGGGTGGGCGGTCAGGTGGGTGATGCTGGCGCGGATCAGCTGGCCGGTGACCACCACCGGGCCGGCCTCAGGCCGCACGAAGGTCAGGCTGACGGGCGCGGCGACCAGCCAGCTGCCGAGCGAGAAGGCGTTGGCTTCTGCGTCGATGCGCGGGGCTTCCAGGGCCCAGCCACCCGGCGCGCCGGCCCGGACCTCGGTCAGGGTCACGTCCATGCGAAAGGGGTAGCCACCGATGGTGCGGTCCTTCCAGGTGAGCGGGTAGCCGGCCGCGGTGAGGTTGGCCGCGGCCGTGTCGAGGCCGGCGCCGAGCCTGTCGCGGGCCATCACCCAGAAGCCGCTCCAGGCGGCTGCGGCGATCGCGAGCGCGATGAACGGGGCGAAGAGCCCCCAGCGTCTCGGTTTGCCGGGTTGGGGTTTGCCGGGTTGGGGTTTACGGGCAGGCGGCTGATCGGGCAGAGACATGAGGCCTTATAGCCGCGAGGAGCGATGTCGGACGAGCTTTGGGTTTTCGGCTACGGCAGCCTGATGTGGAACCCGGGGTTCCCGCACGCCGAGCGGGTCGCCGCGACGCTGGCGGGGCGGCGGCGCGCCTTCTGCATCTATTCGGTGCATCACCGGGGCACCTATGCGCGCAAGGGCCTGGTGCTGGGGCTGGCGCCTGGGGGGTCGGTGCGCGGCATGGCCTATCGGGTGGCGCCGGCCGACTGGGAGGCCGTCCACGCCTATCTGATGGAGCGCGAGCAACCGACCGAGACCTATGTGGAGGCGCGCAACGCGGTGCGGCTAGCCGACGGACGCAGCGTCCAGGCGCTGATCTTCCTCTCCGACGTGGGCCATCCGCAGTGGGCCGGTGTGCTCAGCCTGGAGCGGCAGGCCGAGCTGATCGCCGGGGCCGCCGGGCTGTCGGGGCGCAACGTCGACTACCTGCGCGACCTGGTCTCCCACCTGCGCGAGGAGGGGATGTGCGAGCGGTCGATGGAGACGCTGCTGGCGCTGGTGGAAAGCCGGGAACTCGCTCCCTGACTCGGCTTGGGTCCCGGCTTTCGCCGGGATGAGCGGGGCTAAAGGGTAAGCAGCTTGGCCGAGGCGGTCTCAATGCGGTCTTGCAGGATGCGCATGAACTCGGCGCGCTTCAGGCCGGGCGGGATCGGCTCGAGGTATTCGAAGACGATGGTCCCCGGCGTCCTGAGGAACCCGTGCCTCGGCCAATGGACGCCGGAGTTGGTGGCCACCGGATGCACCGGCACGTCGATCTCGCGGTAGAGGGCGGCGATGCCGGGCTTGTAGTCCGGGGCCGCGCCGATCGGCTGGCGGGTGCCTTCCGGGAAGATGATGATCTGGCGGTGGTCGACGAACAGGGCCTTGGCCTCGCGGACCATCTTCTTGAGCGCCGAGGCGCCGGCCTCGCGGTCGACGACAATGGAGCCGACCTTCTGGGCGTACCAGCCGAACCAGGGGATCCAGATCAACTCCTGCTTCATGACGAAGCTGGAGGAGGGCAGCACGCTGAACTGGACGAAGACGTCGAGCATGCACTGGTGCTTCGGCGCGACCAGGGCGGCGCCCTTGGGCATGTGCTCGCGGCCGCGAATCTCGACGCGGATCCCGCAGATGACCCGCAGCAGGAAGACCACGCCGTAGCTCCAGGTCTCGAACATCTTCAGCGACCAGCTGATCGGCCCCAGCAGGATCGGGGTGCAGCCGACCGCGCAGAGCGCGCCCCAGAGGTAGAAGACGACCATGAAAATCAGGGATCGGACGGCGGTCACGCTCAGCTCTTCTGTTGCGACTGTTGAGTCTGTGGGGCGGAGGGCGTCGCGCGGGGACCGAGCCCCAGCACCGCCTCGCGGCCGAGGATGGCCAGATACTTTGAATACTCCACCGCCATCAAGCGCGCGGCGTGCGGGCTCTTCCACCAGTGGCGGATGCGCAGGGCCGGCGTCGGCACGGCGTAGGACTGTAGCGTGACCTGCGGCGGGCGCAGGACGGCGCGCAGCTCCAGCATGGCGCGGGGCATGTGGTAGTCGGAGGTGACGATGGTCAGGCTGGAGAAGCGCATGGCCTTCGCCCAGTCGGCGGTCTCGCGGGCATTGCCGACCGTATCGACGGCGGTGAACCCCAGGTCCACGCAGCAGTCGTAGAGGCGGCGCACAGCGCCGGTGGCGGCGCGAAGCTGGTCGCGGGTGACCTCGCGGTTGACGCCGGAGACCAGGACGCGGCGGCCCCGGCGCTGGGAGAGCAGGTCGACGCCGGCGGCGATGCGCTCGTTGGAGTTGGCGCCGGTCAGCACGACGACCCCGTCGGCGGCGGCCGGCTGGGGCCGGGGCGTCAGGTGCTGCACCCGCGCGGCGAAGGCGAACAGGCCCGCGGCCCAGATGAGCGCGATCACGGCGAAGGCGGCCAGGCTCCTCATGGGTGCAGCTTACGCCATATCCCGGATCAGCTTCATGGCGGTGAGCTGGGCGGCGGCGGCGGCGACCACAGCGGCGATCAACGGGCAGGGGATGACGGCCAGCAGGTCGCTCCAGGCGAGCGGCAGAGCCGGCGTCAGGCCGCCGCCGCCGCCAGCCAGGCGCAGGCCCCCGGCCAGGACTGCCGCGGCTGCGGCGCCGATCGCGCCGGCGACCCCGGCCACGCGGGCGAAGCGGAGCTGGAACAGCCGCGCGATGAAGCCGTCCTCGGCGCCGGCCAAGTGCAGCACCTCGACCACGTCCTCGCGGGCGGCGAGGCCCGCGCGGGTGGCGAAGGCGACCACGGCCCCGGCCGCGGCCGCGATGATGAAAAACACGCCGCCGCCCAGCCAGCGGACCAGGCCGCCGGCCCGGCGGATGTCCTTGATCCAGAGCGAATGGTCGTCGACCGTGGCGTCGACCTGATCGGCTTTCAGCGCCGCGGCCAGGCGCTTGCCGTCGGCGGGATGGCGCGGGTCGAGGGTGACGGCCACCAGGCGCGGCACCGGCAGGTCCTCCAGGTCGGAGACGTCGCCGAGCCAGGGGCGGATCAGGTCGTAGGCCTTGGCGGGCTCCAGCGCGCGGGCCTCGGCCACGCCAGGCACGCCGGAGAGGGCCTCGGCGGCGCGGGCGGCGGCGGCGTCGGGGGTCTCCCCACCGCGCGGGCGGACGATGACGGTGGCCTCGCCGGTCAGTTGGCCGGTCCAGCCGCTGGCCGCGCGGTTGGCGGCGATGACCCCCATGGCGGTCAGGCAGGCCAGGAAGCAGAGCACGGCGACCACGAAGATCAGCGCCCCGTCGCGAGCCTCCTTTTCCGGCAGGAAGGGCGCCGGGCGCCAGCGGGTTGGATCGAAGACCTCGCTCACAGCAGCATGCCGTGCGGGGCCCTGGGCGTGATCCGGCCATCCTCGAGGTGCAGGACC
>JBBQTP010000029.1:0-34295 GCA_038213205.1 Caulobacterales bacterium | reverse complement strand
ATGAAGATCACATCGAGCCCCTCGGCCTCGGCCTGTTCTCGCACCAGGCCGGAGCCCGGCACCACCATGGCGCGGACGCCTTGGGCGACCTGGCGGCCCTCAGCGACCTTGGCGGCGACGCGCAGGTCCTCGATGCGGCTGTTGGTGCAGGAGCCGATGAACACCACGTCGACCTTGGCGTCGCTGATCGGCTGGCCGGCTGACAGGCCCATGTATTCCAGGGCGCGTTCGGCGGAGGCGCGCTTGTCAGGCGTGGCGAAGCTCGCCGGGTCCGGCACGGCGTCGGTGACGGCGATCACGTCCTCCGGGCTGGTGCCCCAGGTGACCAGGGGGGCGATCTTAGCGGCGTCGAGGGTGATCTCGCGGTCGAACTTGGCGTCGGGATCGGAGAAGAAGCCCTTCCAGTAGGGCAGGGCCATTTCCCAGGCGCCGCCCTTCGGCGTGGCGGGGCGGCCCACCAGGTAGTCGAAGGTGGTCTGGTCCGGCGCGATCAGGCCGGCCCGCGCGCCGCCCTCGATGGGCAGGTTGCAGAGCGTCATGCGGCCTTCCATGGAGAGCGCGCGCACCGCCGAGCCAGCGAACTCGATGACGTAGCCGGTCCCGCCCGCGGTGCCGATCTCGCCGATGACCGCGAGCGCGAAGTCCTTGGCCCCGACGCCGGCGATCGGCTCGCCCTCGATGTTCACCCGGAAGTTCCTGGCCTTCTTCTGGCGCAGGGTCTGGGTGGCGAGCACGTGCTCGACCTCCGAGGTGCCGATGCCGTGGGCGAGCGCGCCGAAGGCGCCGTGGGTCGAGGTGTGGCTGTCGCCGCAGACGATGGTCATGCCGGGCTGGGTGCGGCCCTGCTCGGGGCCGACGACGTGGACGATGCCGTTGCGGATGTCGCCCATCGGGAAGAACTCGATGCCGTAGTCCTTCACGTTGCGCTCCAGGGTCTGGAGCTGCAGCCGCGCCTCCTCGTCGGCGACGGCGGCGACGCCGAGCGCCTGGCCCTCGGTGGGCACCTTGTGGTCGGCGACGGCCAGCGTGCGGTCGGGGCGGCGCACACCGCGGTGATGCGCGCGAAGGCCGGCGAAGGCCTGCGGCGTGGTCACCTCGTGGATCAGGTGCAGGTCGATATAGAGGATCGACTCGCCGTCCTGCTGGGCGACGACGTGAGCGTCCCAAATCTTGTCGTAGAGGGTCTTGCTCATGGAGGGGGGGGCAGGCATGGGCCGCATGTAGGTCCGCGCCCCCGCGCACGTCTAGTGCTGCGGCGCCGCATTTCAGCTGTCACCGGCGCAATTTATTGCCTCTCAGCCCGCGGCGGCGCACCCACACCACGCTCCTCCTCGCGCAGGCGGGGATGAGCGGATTTAAGTCAGGCCGAGCTTTGCCGGTGGGGCGGATCGCTGGGCGCTTCAGGTAGGACGGCGAGGACTTCGATGCCCTTGATCCCCAGTTCCTTGCAGAGGCGGGTGATCTGGGTGGCGAGGTCTTGGGTGAGGAAGCCTTCGGTGAGGGCTTCGATGTCGAGGAGGTCGTCGAGTTCGTCGCAGAGACGTTCGGCTTCGGGTTCGGACCCGGTTTCCGTCCGGATGAGGCGCTCGGCGGTGGCGCTGATCTGGGTCTTGCGGTGGTGGACCTGGAAGGTGAGCTCGCGGCTTTCGCGGGAGATCGTCTCGCGAGCGCCCTGTTCGGCGTCGCGGGCAAGCTTGGCTTCCAGCGCCATGGACTGGCGCATGACGCGGGCGGCCTTCTGGAAGGCGGCGGTGGCCTGGGCCTCTTCCTTGGGGTCGTCGCAGGCCAGGGCGCGCTCGGCGTGCTTCATGGCCAGGCGCTCGGCGACCTCGGCGATCCTCGCCAGGGCGGCAGCGTGCCGTTCGGCCATATGTTCTGCATTCAACACAGAACAAATAGAGAACATTTAGGGGCGCATGTCAAGAAAAAGGTGCAGAAAATTAGCGCCCGAGAACGGCCTTCAGGGCCTCGGCGACGCGCGCGACGTCGCCGTCGGCCATGCCTGGATAGAGCGGGAGCGAGAGGCAGCGGGCGTACCAGGCGTCGGCGCCGGGCAGGGCGAGGTCGCCGTAGCGTTGCTGGTAGTAGGGCTGGCGGTGGACCGGGATGTAGTGGACCTGGGAGCCGACGCCGCGCTCGCGAAGGGCGTCGACCAGCTGGCGCCGCGTGATCCCGGCGGCTTCGAAGTCGATCAGCACGCACATCAGGTGCAGGACCGGATCGCTCCAGGCGGGGCGGGCGGCGATCTTCACGACGGGCGCGAGGGGCGCGAGCGCGGTCTCGTAGGCCTTGGCCAGCGCGCGACGCCTTGCCACGAAGCGGTCGAGCTTGGCGAGTTGCGACAGGCCGAGCGCGCAGAGGATGTCGGGGAGGCGGTAGTTGAAGCCGGGTTCCGGCATCTCATACCACCAGGGGTCGGCATCAGCCGGGCGGACCATGCCGTGGCTGCGCATCAGGCGCAGGCGCTCGGCCAGACCTGCATCGTTGGTGGTGACCATGCCGCCCTCGCCGGTGGCGATGGTCTTGACCGGGTGGAACGAGAAGGTGGCCATGGCCGAGTGGCGCGCGTCGCCGGCCCGCTCGGTCACATTGCCGTAGGTCATGGTCGTGCCGAGCGCATGGGGCGCGTCCTCCACCATCACCGCGCCCGCGTCACCGGCCAGCGCGCCGAGCCCCGGCAGGTCGGCGACGTCGCCGCGCAGGTGGACCGGCAGCACGGCGCGCAGCTTGCGGCCGCCCACGCGCTTTAAAGCTTCCGCCAGGGTCTGGGGGGTCATCAGGCCGCTGTCGGGGTCGACGTCGGCGAACACCACCTCGGCGCCGACGTAGCGGGCGCAGTTGGCGGTGGCCAGGAAGGTGATCGAGGGGACGATGGTCACCTCGCCCGGCTGCACATCCAACGCCAGCATGGCCAGGTGCAGGGCCGCGGTGCCGTTGGCGCAGGCCACCGCGTGGCGCGCGCCGACCCGCTCGGCGAAGGCGGTCTCGAAGCTCTCGACCAGGGGGCCGGTGGTCAGGAAGTCAGAGCGCAGGGCCGCCGCCACCGCGGCGATGTCGTCGTCCTCGATGGTCTGGCGGCCATAAGGAAGGATGCCGTCGGCCAAGTCAGTCGTCCGCGCGGCGACGGCGCTTGGGCATGGATTCGTTCAGCACCGCCAGCAGGGCCTCGCCGGTGAGCCACTGGTCGTTGGTGTCGCTGACGTAGCTGAATTCCTCCGGCAGCCGGCCGCCCTCCAGCGGGACGCGGGGGTATTCCACGAAGGCCGGCTCGATGGCGTAGCGGTCGCCCAGATCGACGGTGGAGCGCGCGTCGTCGGCGCTGATCATGATCTCGTGCAGCTTCTCGCCCGGGCGGATGCCGACCACCTTGATCGGCAGGGTGGGCGCCATGGCGGCGGCCAGCTCGGTCATCTTCATCGAGGGGATCTTGGGCACGAAGATCTCGCCGCCATGCATGACGCCCAGCGAGGACAGCACGAACTCGACGCCCTCGTTGAGGGTGATCCAGAAGCGGGTCATCCGCGGGTCGGTGATCGGCAGCTCGGTCGCGCCATTGGCGATCAGCCGCTGGAAGAGCGGGGCGACGGAGCCGCGGGACCCCACGACATTGCCGTAGCGGACCACCGAGAACCGCGTGCCGATGTCGCCGGAGAGGTTGTTGGCGGCGACGAAGGTCTTGTCCGAGGCGAGCTTGGTGGCGCCATAGAGGTTGATCGGGTTGCAGGCCTTGTCGGTGGAGAGCGCGATCACCTGCGTCACCCGGTTGGTCAGGCAGGCCCAGACGACGTTCTCAGCGCCGGTGATGTTGGTGGCGATGCACTCCGACGGATTGTACTCGGCGGCCGGCACCTGTTTCAGGGCCGCGGCGTGGATCACCACATCGACGCCGCGCATGGCCAGGATCAGCCTTTGGCGGTCGCGCACGTCGCCGATGAAGAAGCGCAGCTTGGCGCGGGTTTCCGGACCGTAGCGCTCGGCCAGGTCCATCTGCATCTCGCTCTGCTTGAGCTCGTCGCGGGAGTAGATGATCAGCTTGCGGGGCTGGGCGGTGTTGAGCACGGTCTCGACGAAGCGGCGGCCGAACGAGCCGGTGCCGCCGGTGACAAAGATGACCTTGCCGTCGAGGTCGAGAGAGGTCGGCGCAAATCGGCCCAAGGGGCGCTCCGGTGGCGGCTGGTCCAATGGTGGAGCCCGTTGTGGCGCAGGCCGCGTAAAGAAGGCGCTAACCATAAATCAGATAGATTTCGGCGCATGAGACGTCGCCGCATCCTGGGCCTGATCGCGCTGGCCGCCCTGCCGGCCCTGCTTTCCGCGCCCGGCGCGCGGGCCGGTGGCGAGGCCAAGAAGCACACCGGCGGGGAGAGCTATGTCTCGTTCAACACGGTCACCGGCACCCTGAACCGGGGCGGGCGGCGCGGCGTGCTGACCGTCGATGTCGGCCTGGACGTGCCGGACCCCAAGCTGCGGGTGTTCGCCGAGCAGTCGTTGCCAAGGCTGCGGGCGGCCTTTGTGCAGGTGGTGCTGACCTACGCGGCCGGCCTGCCGGGCAGCGCACCGCCCAACCCCGACGTCATCGCCCAGGGACTGCAGCGGCAGGCCAACGCGGTGCTCGGGCAGCCCGGCGCGCGCGTGCTGCTGGGCGCGGTGGTGGCGCACTAAGCGGGACTCCCCCGCGATGCCCCCAGCAAGACGCACGGCATCTCCGCAGGAAATCGCTGGGCACGGAGTTCATGGGTTCCCGGCACAAGGCCGGGAATGACGATCAAAAGAGAGAGAGAGCGGCCCTGGAGCCTACTCCTTCATCCCGGCGGACTTGGCGGCCATGTCCATCAGGCCGGCGAGGGTGACGTCGAGTTCGGTCACGCCGTCGGCGTCGTGGGTGGTGAGGGTCACGTCGACACGGTTGTAGACGTTGAACCATTCCGGATGGTGGTCGAGCTTCTCGGCCATCAGGGCGGTGCGGGTCATGAAGCCGAACGCCGCCGTGAAGTCGGAGAAGCGGAAGGTCCGCGTGATGGCGTCGCGGTCGCCCTCGGCGGCGCGCCACAGGGGGCGGCGTTTGAGCGCTTCGGCAGCGCCGATTTTAGCGGGGCGGGTCATGCGAAGCTCAGTCCGGTGATCGCGGAAAGCTCAGCGAGGGTCTGATCGACGTCGACGACCTTGATGGCATTCATGCCCAGGCCCGCCGCCGGTTTGCAGTTGATGCCCAAGTCGTCGAGGTAGACACACCGCGCCGGTTCGACCGCCAGCAGCTCGCACATCATCTGATAGATGCGCGGGTCGGGCTTGCGCACGCCGGCCTTGGAGCTTTCGATGATCGCGTCGAACAGCGGCATCACCTGGCCCATGGCGCCGGCGGCGCGCTGGCCTTCTTCCTGGCCGGGGCTGTGCTCGGAGACCACGTTGTTGGTGATGCAGCCGACCTTGAAGTGGGCTTTGCAGGCCTTGAGGGCTTCGACCATGCGCGGGCGCAACTCGCCGGAAAGCCAGGGCAGGACTTCGGCGCCGCGCAGTGGGTGGCCCAGCGCAGTGGATTCTTCGAGGAATTTCAAGTCAAAGCCGGCCGTGTCGATCTCGTTGCGTTCGAACAGGGCCCAGGCGTTGGTGTCCGGGTTGGTCGAGTTGATCTGGCGAATGATGTCGAGCGGCAGGCCCTTCTCGGCCTCGAGGCGGTTGAAGGCCTCGAACGGCGAGGAGGTGAAGACGCCGCCGAAATCCCAGATCACCGCCTTGATCGCTGTATTGGCCGCCATGCCGCCTCCTTGGAACAATGGTCGCGGTCTAGAGACGCCGATCCTTCCGTGCAAGTTGGGGGCGTGCAAGTAAGGGCCGATGCTGCCCTATCGCCTGCCGCGGCCGCTGCGGCTCATCCTCTACGCCATCGCTTCAGCGATCCTGCTCTACCTGTGTCTGGCGCCCAGCAAGGCGCTGCCAAGGATCAATCTTTGGGACAAGGAGGAGCACGCGATTGCCTGGCTGGTGCTGACCACCACCGGGCTGATCCTGTCGCCCAACCGGCCGCGCGCCATCGCCACCTACGCGTTCGGTTTCGGCGTGTTCGTCGAGTTGGCGCAGTGGGCGATGGGCTTCGGCCGCGACGCCGACTGGCACGACGTGGCCGCCGACTCCCTGGGCATCACGGTGGCCTTCGCGGTCTATTTCCCGGTCGTACTGCTGTGGCCGAGGCGCAAATAGGCCTGCCGCATGCCGATAAATGCCTCGACCTCTACGACGATCTGGTCGAAGGATTTTTGGCTGAGGCTGGGGTGGGGACCGGAGAATGAGCGCGCCGCTCCTCTATCTCGCGACGCCCTGCTACGGCGGGATGGTCAACATCTACTTCCTGCGCGCGGTGCTGGCGCTGCAGGGCGCCTGCGAGGCGCGCGGCGTCGGCCTGCACGTGGAATTGCTGAGCAATGACAATCAGATATGCCGGGCCCGGGCGCGGCTGGCTGCGCGGTTCCTGGCGCATCAGCAGGCCACCCACCTGTTCTTCGTCGACGCCGACATCGGCTTCGCGCCGGAGCACGCGTTTCGGCTGTTGGACAGTGGGCTCGACGTCGCCGGCGGGGTCTATCCGCTGAAGACCATCGACTGGGAGAAGGTCCGCGCGGCCGCCCTGGCCGGGGAGAGCGACCTGCTGGCCAAGTCGGTGGGCTATGTAATCCGATTCCTCCCGACCCCGGACCGTTCGGTGATCGTCGAGGACGGGTTCGCCAAGGCCGCCTACGTGGGCACGGGGTTCCTAATGATTGCGCGGGCGGCGCTAGAACGGGTCTGCGCGGCGCATCCAGAACTCACCGCCGACCTCAGCGAGGTGGACGCGGGGCTGACGCGCGCTTCCATGGTGTTCGACACCATGATCGAGGCGGAAACCGGCCAGCACCTGAGCGAGGACTACGCCTTCTGCCGCCGCTGGCGCGACCTGGGCGGCGACATCTGGGCGGACATGGAGAGCCGGCTGACCCACGTGGGCCACGCGGCCTATTCCGGCAGCCTGGTCGAGGCGATGCGGAAGGGCTAGGCGGGCTTCTTAGCCAGCACTGGGTTTGCGGCGCAGGACCACCGTCGCGCCGGTCTGCTCGGCCCTGATCGGCGCGAAGGCTTCCAGCCGGCGCAGGACGTCGGCTTCGCGGTCGGTCACCAGCACGCCGGTGAAGCGCAGGGCCGCGGTCTGCGGGTCGGCGACGCGCACCGGAATGGCGAAGCGGCGCGACAGGTCGCCGGCCACTTCGGAGAGCGGCTGGTTGCGGTATATCAGCTGGCCGTTGGTCCAGGCGAAGGCGACCTCCGGCTCGGCGGCGGTCAGGGTCTGCAGGGGCTGGCCTTCGACGTGGGCGAGCTGCTGGCCGACGGTGACGCGGGTGGGCGCCGAGGCCAGGGCGTCGGCCGGGCGGACCTCGACCGTGCCGCGTCGGACGGTCAGGGCGACCTTGCCCTCGCGGTGGCGCAGGTTGAACTCGGTGCCGACCACGCGGACCTGGCGGTCCCCGACGGCGATCAGGAACGGGCGCTTGGCGTCATGGGTGACGTCGAAGGCGGCCTCGGCGTCGGCCATTTCGACGCGCCGGACGTCCTTGCCCAGGCGGACGGTGATCTGCGAGGCGGCGTTGAGGCGGATCCGAGTACCGTCGGCCAGGGTGATGGCGCGGGTCTGGCCGGGGGCGGTGCGGTAGGTCTGCGCCGGGGCGGCCCCCTTGCCAAGATTGGAGCCAGGCCACAGGCCGATGCCGACCGCGGCGACCGCGAAGCTGGCGGCCAGGGCCGCGCCGGCGCCGATCCAGGCGCGGAGGTTGGCATTGGCGGCCCGAGGCGGGAGCCGCGACGGGCGGACGCCCAGGTCGCTGACGATCGCGGCGTTGTCGAGGTCGACCCACATACGCTCAAGGCTCTCGTAGGCATGGGCGTGATCGGGCGAGGCCTGCAGCCAGCGCTCAAAGGCCAGCCAGTCTTCGCCGGTGGCCGCGCCGCCCTGCAGGCGCGCGAACCAGCTGGCGGCCTGTTCCGCCGCGTGGCCGTCGCCCAGAATTGCGCTTTCGTCGCTCATCGGCTCCCTGCCGCAGGCCGGGCGAAACCTTCGCCTTCGATGAGATGACGCCGCCACCCGCAGCGGACCTCCAAGTTGTTGCGGCCAAGATCGCTCATCGGGGTCCTGGCAACCTGGCCAGGAGATGCTTCAGCGCCTGCATCATATGTTTCTCCACGGCGCTGCGTGAGATACCAAGTTCTGCGGCGACCTCAGGGTGGCTCAATCCCTCGAATTTGTGCATCCGAAACACGCGCTGTGTCTGTGGACTGAGCTCGGTGAGCGCCTGGTTGAGCTGCGCCAGGCGCTGGCGGGCGGCCACGGCAGCCTCGGCGCTGGGCTCGGGGGCGATATCGTAGACGCCGATGCGGGTGGTTTGGATCTCCAACCAGGCGCCGTCACGGTGGGCGGTGCGCCGCTCGCCCCGCAGGCGGTCGAGCATCAGGTTCGAGCCCAGGCGGTAGAGGTAGGCGGCGGGATTCTGGATGTCGCCGGCGGTTTCGGCCCCGGCCAGGCGGACATAGATCTCCTGCACCAGGTCCTCAGCCGCCGAGGGGGAGCGCAGGCGCAGCGTGAAGAACCGGATGAGGTCGACGCGACGCTCCAGGTAGGTCGCGATGAGCACCGATTTGCCGGCCTGGTCCAATCTGCCTCCCGCGCAGAGCCGGGGCGAACCGGCCGCTGACGCGAGGCGGTATGCCTCGCCGCGCCGGTTGTGACAACAACGCCCCGCCGTGCGGCGATCAGGAGGTTCCCTCGGCGGGCGGCGGTGGCTATGACGGCGGATGAGCGCCGCGCCGAGGAGACCCGTTCTGCGAGACCAGAAAAGCGGCGCGTTGCAGCTCGGCGTGATCATCCCGACCTTCAAGGAAGCGCCCAACGTCCTGCCGCTGCTGGCCAAGCTGGAGGCGACGCTGAAGGGCGTGGTCTGGCAGGCGATCTTCGTCGACGACGATTCTCCCGACGGCACCGCCGCGGTGGTCAAGAGGGTGGCTGCCACCGACCCGCGGGTGATCTGCCTGCACCGGATCGGCCGCCGGGGCCTAGCCGGGGCGGTGATCGAGGGCGCCATGGCTAGCGCCGCGCCCTTTGTGGCGGTGATCGACGGCGACATGCAGCACGACGAGACCCTGCTGCCGACGATGCTGGCCATCCTGGAGGCCGACGGGGCCGACCTGGTGGTGGGCAGCCGCTACCTGGGCCAGGCGGGCTCCGACGCCTCGGCGCTGGGCGCGACGCGCGAGGCCGGCAGCCGGTTGGCCAACTGGTTGGGCAACCGGGTGCTGCACGCCCACGTCACCGACCCGATGAGCGGCTTCTTCATGATCCGCCGCGAGATGATCGAGGCGGTCGCGCCGGCGCTGGCGACCTCCGGCTTCAAGGTGCTGTTCGACATCCTGAGCTCGCAGAAGTCCCCGCCGCGCTACGTCGAGCTGCCCTACGAGTTCAAGGCCCGCCTGCATGGGGACTCCAAACTGGATAACGGCGTGGTGGTGCAGTACCTGGGCCTGCTGCTGGCGCGGTTCACCGGCGACCTGATCTCGCCGCGCTTCATCATGTTCGGCCTGGTGGGCGCGAGCGGGGTGCTGGTGCACCTGGCGATCCTGCGCTCGCTGCTGGAGATGGGCTTCTCGGCCGCGCAGACCACCGCGGCCCTGGGCGCCATGACCTGGAACTTCGCGCTCAACAACGCCATCACCTATCGCGACAGGCGCAAGCGCGGGTTCGCCTTCCTGGTGGCCTACGCCAAGTTCGCCCTGCTCTGCAGCGTGCCGCTGGCGGCCAATGTGGCGGTGGCGACCCTGGTCTACGAGGGCGGGCCATCGTGGTGGGTGGCGGGCGTCGCAGGCGCCGTGGTGGCGGCGGTCTGGAACTATGTGACGACGTCGCGGGCGGTTTGGTGACTACGCCCGTTTCGAGTGGGAAAACCTTCGATCCGCGGCGCGCGATCCTGCTGCTGGCGATGGGGCTGACGGCGATCCGGCTGATCGCCGGCGCCTCGATCCACCTGACCGAGGACGAGGCCTACTACCGCCTGTGGGCGCAGCACCTGCAGCTGGGCTATTTCGACCACCCGCCGATGGTCGCCTGGTGGATCCGGGTGGGCACGCTGATCTGCGGCGACACACCGCTCGGGGTGCGGCTCGTGCCGGCCCTGGCCAGCGGGCTCAACACCTGGCTGATCGGCGATCTGGCGAGGGCTCTGGGCGCGAGCCCGCGCACCGCGTTCCGCGCGGCGCTCTGGTACAACGCCACCATCACCGTGTGCCTGGGCGCCATGCTGGCGATCCCCGACGCCCCGGCCAGCCTGTTCTGGACCATCACCCTGTGCTGCCTGGCGCGCACGCAGAGGCGCGAAGGGGTCGGCTGGTGGCTGGCGGCAGGGCTCGCGGCGGGCCTGGCGGTGATGTCGAAATATTCGGCGCTGTTCCTGGCGCCCGGCGTGCTGCTCTGGCTGGCGGTGACGCCGGGCGGGCTGAAGACGCTGCGCCGGCCGGGGCCGTGGCTGGCGGCCGCGATCGCCGTCGTGGTCTTCGCGCCCAATGTGATCTGGAACGCCCAGAACCACTGGGAGAGCTTCACCAAGCAGTTCGGCCGCGTGGCGCCGGAGGGGCTCTCGCCGGGCCATCTGGTTGAATTCCTGGCCGCCCAGTTCCTGCTGCTCACCCCGCCGATCGCGATCCTGGCCGGCATCGGGGTGATGCGCGGCTGGAAGAAGGGCGGGGTCAATCTGCGGCTGCCGATCGCGGCCTCGGCGCCCTTCGCGGCCTACCTGCTGCTGCACAGCCTGCACGACCGGGTACAGGGCCATTGGCCCGTGCCGCTGTTCGGGGCGCTGGCGATCTGCGCGGCGGTGGCGGCCGACCAGCTGAGCGAGAAGCCTTGGGCAGAGTGGGTGCGGCGGCTGATGCCCGTCCCCGGCTTCCTGGCCCTCGCCGCGGTCCTGGCCGTCATGGCCCTGCCCGCGCCGGCGAAGTTCGCCAAGTACGACCCGATGCTGGCGTTGCGCGGCTGGCCGGGCTTCGCCCGCGACATCGAGGCCGAGCGCCTCCGCACCGGCGCGGCCTGGGTCGGAACGCAGAGCTACGGCGTCTATTCGCAGCTGGCCTTTGAGGGCGGGGTGCATGCGCCCCTGCTGCAGGTGGTCGAGCGCGACCGCTACTGGAAGGCGGACGCCCCAAAGGCAGGCGGGGGGGCGCCGGATTTCGGCCAACCCGGCCTGATCGTCGACCTGTCGCGGCGGTTGAAGGCGCCCGACGTCGGCCGCTGCTTCACCAGCGTCACCCCGGTCGCCGAGATCAACCGGGCCGGCAGCCCGCGCAAGAACGAGCACTACTCGGCCTATCTGGTCTCAGGTCCGCGCCGCGACGTCTGGATCGTCGGCTGTCCCCAGGAGATCCACCCCGGGGTCTGGCGCTAAGGCGGCGACCGTCGAAATTCGACGGTCAAGATTCTTCTGAACCTTCGCTGCCGCCGCTCGTTGCGCGTGGCTGACAGCACAGTGAATGGAGAGATTTCATGCAAATTCATAAGCTTCTGACCGCCGCAAGCCTCGGCGTCCTTATCGGAGCCAGCGCGGCCGCAGCCCAGCCTTCGACCGGGTTGGCGCCGATTTCGAGCAAGAACCGCACTGCGGATACGGCGGCGGGTTCGGCGGTCACGGATGCCGGCCGGGTCGTCGTTGTCGGCTCCGGCGCCCACGGCGGCGGTCCGGCGCCCGTGGTGTCCGGCGCTTCGCCGGAGGCGCGGCCGTTCACGTCGAGCGTCACCGACGGCACCGCCAAGGTTGGCAAGGGCGTGAAGGGCACGGGCGGCGCCATTTCCGCTACCGGCCTGACCGTCAGCCCCTCAGGCGCCACACGGGGCGCGACTTCCGCGCCGGACAGGTTAGGGACTCAAGCCAAGGCCGCCCAGCGCATTCCCCGCGGCGCAAACACAGATCTGGTCCGCACCGGCAACCTGCCCGCCACGGGCAATCGCGCGGCAGGCGACGCGCTCGTCGTGGCGGGCCGTACGGCGCTCGTAGGCTCCGGCGCCCATGGCGGCGGCCCGGCTCCCGTCGTGTCGGGGACCGTCGCCCAGACGACGCCCTTCACGTCCGGGGTGACCGACGGCACGGCCAAGATAGGCAAGGGCATGAAGGCGACCGGGGAAAATGTGAGCGGCGGCGGTGTCGCCTTGAGCCCCTCCGGCGCGGAACACGGCGCCGCCTCGGCGCCCGGTAGCCTGACGGTGCAGGCCGAACGCGCCGCGGCCATCCCTCGCTAGCTCCAGTTGGGCCCCTCTCGCCCAACTCCCACGCCCGGCGCCGGAAGGCCGGCGTCATGCAGCCCCTGGACGGATCGTCCGGGGGCTGTAGCGCGACATAGGAACGGCGGTCTACGCGGGGCGTTGGTAGCGCGACGCGAGACCCTCGCAGCGCGTGGAAAAGCCCTTGTCCGACGTTCCGCACATTCGGCTGGATTCGCTGTCGGTGGAGCAGGTGAAGAACCTGCTGCGCACTTCGAGCCTGTCGGGGCGTAAGAACGTTTCGGCCGAAGCCGCGCGGGAGTTGCACCGACGCGGTGTGCTTCTAGGCGTGGAAGACGCCCGATGGCTATCTGGGGATCGGGCGCACGACGAACCCAGGCGATCGAACCGCAAAGCCGTGATCGGCATTTCAGCGGCGGCCGCGGCTGCCGCCCTGATGGTCACGCCCCTAGCGCTCTGGATGACGCGCGCCCGGCCAGCAGCACCACAGTCCCCGACGCCCGCAGAGCCAAGCCGGGCCGATTCGCTCCTCACCCCAGAGCCCGCGTCCGGACGCCCGCAGGTATCGCCGCCGCCCCGCGGACGGCGGTCCCCGCCCCGAGAAGGGCCTCGGGGTTTGGAAGGGCCTCGGGGTTTCGCGGAACCTGGCGTCCGCAGCGGGGCCTTGGAGGCGACCGCGGTCCGGCGTCAGGGGGCCGACGAGCCATCGTTGGACGCGCGGCCACGCCTTGACCTCGGCGCCATGCGGCTGGCCATGGCCGAGTCCTCGCTCCATCCGCCCCCGCGATGCGATGACGGGCGCGCGCCATCGGAACAGATGATCTGCCGTGACGCAGAGCATACCGTGGCCGAGCAGCGGTCGAACCGCGAACTTGCGCAGGTGCTAAGAGCCAATCTCGGGCGCACGCCGCCGCGAGACGCCGAGGGAAAAGCCCCCAAGCGCTAGTCCCCGGCGCCTCAGAACAGGGTGCGTATGGAGAAGACGCCGCGCCAGCCGCGGTCGTCGAGCAGCGGCAGACGATTGCCCAGACCCTTGGCGGCCTCGAGTTGCACGATGGCCTTGCCGCCGATCGCCGCGCGGACGCCGACCCCGGCCGAGCGCAGATCGGCGCTCTCGGTGGGGACGTCGAAGCGCGCGCGGTACCAGACCTTGCCTCCGTCCGCGAAGGCGTAGGCCTCCGAGCCGCTGAGCTGCTGGGGCAGGCCCGCGGGCCGCCAGGCGAGCTCCGCCGATCCGGCGAAGCCGTAGTCTCCGGCGATGATCGAGGAGGAATAGCCGCGGCCGAACTCGTCACCGCCCAGCGTGAACTGCTCGGTGCCCGGCAGTCGATCCGCGGTCCACTGGCCGGCGCTCGCGAAGCGGACCGCCCAGCGCTGGCCGATGGCGAAGTTCGCGCCGCCCTTGACGTTCAGCTTGCGGAAGTCCGGATCGGCGAGGCCGCTGACCGTGCGCGCACCCAGGCCGTCGATGCCCTGGGTGAAGGCGCCGGTGGCGTAGAACAGGCGCCGCTCAGTCTGACGGCTGTAGGAGATCGCCGCGCGGACCGCGCGGGTGCGCTCGTCGGAGAACGTGAAGCCCAGGAAGGCGTTGTCGGCGTTGATGCCGTCGACGCCCAGGGTGACGTAGACGTTGCGGTCGTAGCTGCGGACCAGCGGATAGCTGAGCTGCAAGCCCGCCGACGTGGCGTGGCCAAGGATCGGGACGCCGGCGGGTTGGGTGCGCAGATAGCCGAGGTTCGCCGTGAGCGTCAGGCCGTCCGCGCCGATCGGCTGGCTGTGCTCGAGAGCGTAGGTCTGGAACCGCTCGGTGTCGATAGGCGCGGCCACGGTCAGGCGGGTGCGGTCTCCGTCGCGGATCAGGCTGTTCAGGTAGACGTCGGCCTGGCCCTGGGTGCGGCCGAGATAGGCCGTGCCACGGTTGTTCAGCGAGAGGCCGACCTGGAGCGGATGGGGATACAGCGCCACCACCAGGAGGACGCCGTCGTCGCTCCGGCCATTGCGCAGATCCATCTGCACCTCGAGGCCGGGAATATCGCGCATCAGAGAGACGTAGCGCTGCAGCGTCGACTGGCGCAGCGGCCGCTCGGCGGTGAGCCGGGCCAGGTAACGATCGATCAGCCGGCGCTGGCGGGGTCCTTCGGCGCCCGTCACCTGCACCGCATCGATGTGGCCTTCCAGGGCCTGGACATGCATCACCCCGCCCTCGAACGTCTGGTTGGGGACGGCGATTGTGAAGATGGCGATGTCGTGGGTGGCGTAGGCGGCGGCCAGCGCGTCGGTGATTTCCACCAGGCCTTCGGCGTCGATGGTGCGGCCGACGAACGGCCGCCACGCGCGCGCCAGGGCCTCGGCCGGCAGGGTGGAATTGTCGACGGCGACGGCCCTTAGCACGAACGGCGTGATCGCGGCCTGGCGGGCGCGGGCCGCCGGCGGGGTGCGCACGGAAGCGCCCTGGGACTCGCGGACCGCAGCGGGATTCTGGTCGGGCCGGTTCGCACTGACCCCCGGCGTGCCAAGGGGCTGGGCCAAGGCCGGAAACGGCGCAGCGCAAGCGACGGCGAGCAGCACCGACATGCAGAGCGTGAGGCGCACGGGCGGATGCCGGCGGAGCGCAGTCAATGTCCCGGCACGCCGAGCGAGGTTGACAGGCGATCCACAAGCGATGCGAGCGAGGTCGCGCCGGGGACCGTCGACCCCAGGTGCGGCGCCTGCGTTGGCGGAGACCCGCCGCCGGCGGGGCCGGTCGGCGTCGCAGCCGCGGGGGGAAGCGCGGCGAGGCGGGCCAACAGCGCCGTCGAGGCGGTCGAGGCGCCGGCGGCAAGACCGCCGGCCGCGCCACCCAAAGCGGGCGCGGGCGCCTGGCCTAACAGGTTTGGCGGGCCGCCGCCGAGGGCCAGCAGGGGCTCGCCGGCGAGGGACACCCGCACAGTTCCTGTCGACAGGCTGGGCGCGAGCAGCGGCGCCGCGGCCGTGGTCGCCGCTCCCAGCAGCAGGGCCGTGGCGGGCCGTCGGCTGCCGGGCAGGAGGGCGTTGCCGCCGACCGCGATAAGGTCGGGGGAGGCGGTTTCAAACGCCACACGCTGCGACGACTGCGCGGGCGAGCCGCCGAGAAAGCTGCCCTGACTGGTGGCGCAGGCGGACAGCAGGCCGCAAGTAACAACCAAAGCCAAGCAGGGCGCGCCTATGCCGACGAGTCGCGTGCGCATCGAATTTCCCCTCAGGTCCGCACGCTTAAGATCGCAACCCCAGCCATGGTTCCCGAGAGGTTCGGACCTATGGAGCCGGGCTCAGCCGGCCTTTCGCGCCTTGGCTTTCGGGGCGGTTTTTCCGGGCTTGGTTTTCGCGGCGGCCTTGGCCTTGCCGGCCAGGCTGGAGCGCAGGGCGGCCATCAGGTCGACGACGTTGGTGTCTTCGGGCTCGGCGACCTTGGCCGGCCTGCGGCCCTTCTGCTTGGCGGCGATCAACGCCTTCAGCGCCTGTTCGTAGCGGTCCACGAACTGGCTCGGGTCGAAGGGCCCCTGCTGTTGTTCGATGATCTGCTTGGCGATGGCGATCATCGCGGCGGGCGGCTTGGCGCTGCTGATCCCGTCGAAGATCTCGTCGGGTTTGCGGACCTCCGCGTCGGTGCGGATCGTATAGGCCAGGATGCCCTTGTCGCGCGGCTCGAGCGCCAGGATGCGCTCGCGGGTGCCGATGACCACGCGGCCGATGGCGATCTGGCCGGAAGTCTCCATGGCGGTGCGGATCACCCCGAAGGCCTCCTGCGCCAGCTTGCCGTCGGGGGCCAGGTAATAGGGGTTGTCCCAGTGGAGCCGGTCGATTTCGTCGGCGGCGACGAAGCGTTCGATGTCGATCGTCTTGGTGCTCTCCAGCTTGACGGAGGCGATCTCGTCGTTGGTGAGCAGGACGTATTCGCCCTTGGAAACCTCGTAGCCCTTGACCAGGTCCGAGCGCTCGACCGGGCCGGCGTCGGGGTCGGTGGTGACCAGCTTGATCCGGTTGTTGGTCTTCGGATTGATCAGGTTGAAATGCACGTCGCCCGCGGAATTGGTCGCGGTGTAGAGGGCGACGGGGCAGGTCACCAGGGACAGTTTCAGGTGTCCTTGCCAGGTCGGGCGAGCGGCCATGTGATGTCTCCGGGCGGCGCCAAAGTCCGCCGAGACTCAGATCAACGGCTTAGGCGCGATTTCGTTCGGCTCTATTCCGCGCAGGCGGCGGTCTCGCCGCTGGCCAGGTCGACCCGGAAGCAGTGCTCGTGGCCGGTCTCCAGGTCGCGGACGATCAGGCTGACCTCGTCGCTGTCGCCGGCGGCGCCGTGCAGGTCCTCGGCATAGGCGACCGCGGCGGCCTCGAAGGTCGCCTCGTGGACGGTGCGGGCGTGGTGGCCGTCAAGGTGACGGGCGTTGACTCTGAAGCTGCGGGTCTCGGCCGTAGGTTGGGTCATTTGTTGGGCTCCAGACAGCACAACGCCTGACCTCGCGATTGGATTCAACCTTGGACGGATCGCCGGGCGGCGTCATCCGTTCAACCCCCAGGATCGCCTCGGGAGACGCCGCACATGGCCACTGCGAAACTGGCCCGCTATCGGCAGATGCGCGACTTCGGCAAGACCGCCGAGCCGTCGGGCAAGGACGCCAAGGCCGCCGCCTCGGAGCGGCTGCGGTTCGTCATCCAGAAGCACGCCGCGACCCGCCTGCACTTCGACCTGCGCCTGGAATGGGAGGGGACCTTCAAGTCCTGGGCGGTGACGCGGGGCCCCTCGCTCGATCCGACGGACAAGCGCCTGGCGGTCGAGGTGGAAGACCATCCGCTGGACTACGGCGACTTCGAAGGGACGATCCCCAAGGGTCAGTACGGCGGGGGCACGGTGCAGCTGTGGGACCGCGGCTACTGGGCGCCGGAGAAGGGGTTCGAGAGCGTCGGCAAGGCGCTGGCCAAGGGCGAGCTGAAGTTCGTCATGGAAGGCGGGCGGATGCACGGCTCGTGGGTGCTGGTGCGCCTGCGCGACGATGCGAAGGGCGGAGGAAACAAGAAGGGGGGCCGCCACAACTGGCTGCTGATCAAGCATCGCGACACGGCGGCCGTGGAGGGCGAGGGCGGGGCGCTGGCCGCCGAGGACCGCTCGATCGCCTCGGGGCGGGCGATGGCGGAGATCGCCGCGGGCGAGGGCAAGCCGGCCAAGGCCTTCATGACCGCGTCCAAGACCGCCGCCGGCTTGCCCTCGTCCAAGACCGCCGCCGACGCGGTGTGGAAGACCCACCGCAATGCGCACTCGACCGCGGCGGCCTCGCCCAAGGTTGCGATCAAGGCGCCGGGCAAAGGGACAGGCAAGGCGAAGCCCGCGGCGGCCCTGCCGCAGTTCGTTGAGCCGCAGCTCAGCAAGCTGGTGGAGAAACCGCCGGGCGGGGCGGGCTGGGGCCATGAGATCAAGTTCGACGGCTACCGCATGCAGCTGCGGACCCAGGGCGGCAAGGCGAGCCTGCGGACCCGCAAGGGCCTGGACTGGTCCGACAAATTCCCGGCGATCGTCAAGGCCGGTGCGGCCCTGCCCGACGGGATCATCGATGGGGAGGTCTGCGCGCTGGACCACACCGGCGCGCCGGACTTCGCCGCGCTGCAGGGCGCGATCTCCGAGGGCAAGACCGACCAGCTGATCTTCTTTGTCTTCGACCTGTTGTTCGCGGCGGGCGAGGACCTGCGGCCCCTGCCGCTCACCGAGCGCAAGCGCCGGCTGAAGGCTGCCGTCGAGACCGCGCCGCCGATCGTGCGGTTCGTCGAGCATTTCGTGGCGGCCGGCGAGGCGGTGCTGTTGTCGGCGTGCCGCATGGACCTGGAGGGGATCGTCTCCAAGCGGCTCGACGCCCCTTACGTGTCCGGCAAGGGAGAGGCCTGGGTGAAGTCGAAATGCCGCCAGGGCCATGAGGTGGTGATCGGCGGCTGGACCACCACGGGGGACGCTTTCCGCTCGCTGATCGCCGGGGTCTATCGCGATGGCGAGCTGGTGCATGTGGGCCGCATCGGGACGGGCTTTGGGCGCGAACGGGTGGCGACGCTGATGCCGAAGCTGACCGCGCTGGAGACCAAGACCAGCCCGTTCAAGGGCAAGGGCGCGCCACGGTCCGCGCCGGGGATCCATTGGGTAAAGCCGCAGCTGGTGGCCGAGATCCAATACGCCGGCTTCACCGGCGACGGCGGCATCCGGCAGGCGTCGTTCAAGGGCCTGCGCGCCGACAAACCCGCCGCCGAGGTGGAAGCCGAAGCGCCCGCCCCGGCCGCGGTGACCGCGCTCAGCACGCCGTCGCCGAGCGCGGTGCGCACTGTGACGGCGCGCGGGTCGGGCCAGGTGATGGGCGTGACCCTTTCCAGCGCCGACAAGCCGCTCTGGCCGGACGCCCATGACGGCGCGCCGGTGACCAAGCTCGATCTGGCGCGCTACTACCAGGCGGTCGGCGCGTGGATGCTGCCGCACCTGAGGGGGCGGCCCTGTTCGATGATCCGGATGCCGGACGGGGTCGGCGGGGAGAGCTTCTTCCAGCGCCACGCGTCGAAGGGTTCGTCGTCGCTGTTCACCGAGGTGAAGGTGATTGGCGACAAGGCGGCCTATGTGCAGATCGACCGGGTCGAGGCGCTGATCGCGGCGGCCCAGGTCTCGGCGCTGGAGCTGCATCCGTGGAACTGCGAGCCGTTCCAGCCGGAACAGCCCGGGCGGCTGGTGTTCGACCTGGACCCGGGGCCGGACGTGCCCTTCACCGCGGTGATCGCCGCGGCCAAAGAGGTCCGCGACCGGCTGGAAGCGCTGGGGCTGGTGAGCTTCTGCAAGACCACCGGCGGCAAGGGGCTGCATGTGGTGACGCCGGTGAGCGCCAAGGGCGTCGATTGGCCGACGGCGAAGGCCTTTGCGCGCGACGTCTGCAAGGCGATGGCGAACGATGCGCCCGAGCGCTTCCTGATCACCATGGCCAAGAAGGACCGGACCGGCCGGATCTTCCTCGACTACCTGCGCAACGACCGGATGGCGACGGCGGTGGCCCCGTTGTCCCCGCGCGGACGCCCGGGCGCGCCGGTTTCTATGCCGATCGCCTGGAGCCAGGTGAAGGCCGGTCTCGATCCGGCAAAGTATACGGTGCGCAGCGCGCCGGCCCTGCTTCGCAAGCTGACGGCCTGGGACGGTTATTTCGACGCCGAGCGCTCGCTGAAAGCCGCCATCCGCAAGCTTGGGAAGGCCTGAGATCGGTCCAGGGTGCGGCGTGGCGCCGCATTTGAAGGGCGGTGACGGCACGACCGGCAATTGCGCCATTTCATAACGTCACGTGCGTAGCTCTCTCGACCGGCGCGTAGCGTCTAGCCGTCGGGAGAGCGTCACGTGAGCGCGTGCTAGAAGCGGCGGCTGACCCCAACACCCACAGTGCGGGGCCTGAGCGGCGTCGCCTGGGTGGCGCGCGTGCGGCTGAAGGGATTTCCGAAGGCGAAGGTGTTGCCGGTCTCGTCGGTGAGGTTGTCGACGTAGGCGGTGAGCCGCCAGGCCTCGCCGCTGAGCGTCGCGCCTACCCGCCCCGATCCATAGCCGCCCTGCCTGTTACCCACGCCACCGTCGAAGGTGAGGTAGGAGCGGCCGACGTAGGAGACCTGACCGTGGAGCTCGGCCTGCAGGCCGGGCCCCAGCCACCAGCGGTACCGGACGTAGGCCCCGCCGAGCGCGTAGGGCACGCCCGGCAAGCCGATGTCCCGCCGAGCCGGAAACACGTCGCCGGCGCGAGTGATCTGCGGGTCCTCCAGCAGAAGGTTGCCGCGCACCTGCAGGCGCGCGTTCGGCCGCCAGTCCGCCTCGGCCTCGACGCCGGTGTTGGAGCCGTCGCCGATGTTGACGGTCATCGGCAGTCCGGAGGCGAGCCGCTGGTCGGTCTGCAGGCCCCGCCAGTCGGCGTGGAAGATCGCGCCGCGCAGAGTGAGCGTGTGGTCGAACAGGGGTGCGGCGGCCCCCAGCTCATAGCTCCACAGGTGATCGGGCTTGAAACGGGCCGCCACGACCTCCGGTGCGCCCCCGCCGGCCGCGGCCGGGACGTTGAAGCCGCCGGCCCGGTAGCCCTCCTGAATCTGGCCGTAGAGCACCACGTCGGGGCCGGCGGCATAGCTGACGCGGAATTTCGGGGCCATGCCGTCGTCGGTGAGCTGACCACGCACCCGGGCCAGCGGGCTCTGAGCGATGTTGAACTGGCCGGCGTCGGTCGAAACGCGCGTGGCGAACCAGCGGCCGCCCACCGTCGCGGTGATCCTGGGCGTCAGATCGTAGGCTATCTCGCCATAGACCGCGACCTCGGACAGCTGGTCGCGGCGGTTGTAGATTGAGCGGGACCGCTCGCGCGGGCGGACCGCGACCAGCAGGGCGGAGTCCTGCTCGTCGGTCGATGCGACGAAGGCGCCGGCGAGCCAGCGCAGCCGCCCCGGGGATTTCGACGACAGCAGGCCCTCGGCCACCGACAGCTCGACCCGCTTGGCCTCGTCGAAGGCGCCGGCGGTGCGCGAACCCCCCGCGGCGCGGAAGGCCCCGGTGGCGTCGTAGCGGGTGTCCAGCGAGTGGGCGATGAAGGCGGCGGAAACCTTGAGGTCGACGGTGGCGCCTGCGTGGGTCGCCTCGGCGCTGACTTCGGTAAAGTCGTTGTCGTGTGGCTCACGCACGCTGGCGTCGCGGGTCAGGGGACCGCGCGAGCCTTGAGCGTACTGGCTGTCGGCGGTCTGGATCGACTGGCGCGCATAGCCCGCGTGAAGGGTCCAGCCATCGGCCAGCTGGGCGAGCGCGGCCACCCGTCCACCCGTCCGGCGGCTGGAGTTCACGTCGCGCAGGCCCAGCACCGGATTGTCGATATAGCCGCCGTGCTGGTCGTTGTAGACCACCGCGCGGATGGCCCCGCGCCCGCCGGCCACCGGTAGGTTGAGCATCGCCTCCAGGCCGGACGACGGCGCGCCGCGCTGGGTGAGCGCCCCTTCGACCGACATCGCGCCGGCCAGCGCGCGGGGGTCCGGCTGCGCGGTGACGATCCGCACGATGCCGCCGATGGAGCCGGAGCCGTAGAGGGTCCCCTGCGGCCCGCGGAGCACCTCGACGCGGTCGACGTCGGCGAGCCGCAGGTCCGGGTCGGGTGCGTTGTAGGTGATCGGAACGTCGTCGAGGTAGAGGCCGACGGTGGACTGGGTCTTGCCGGTGAACGATCCGTCGGAGAGGCCGCGCACGAAGATCTTGTTGCGGCCGGAGCCCAGATTGGTGACCGCCACGCTGACGCTCTGGGAGGCGACCTCCTCGAAGCTGCGGCCGCCCAGGCTGGTGAGATCCTCGCCGGTCAGCGCGCTGACCGCGCTGGCGCTTCGGCTGATCAGGGTCGGGCGTTTTTCGGCGGTGACCACCAGTTCATCGAGGCGGGCCGGGGCGGGACCTTCGGCCTCCGTGCGGTGCGGCGGCGGGACGGCGGCGGCGAGTGGACGGCTGACGATCCGGAAGCTTTTCGGATCGACCAACTCGAAGCCGCAGCCCGGCGGCAAGAGCTGGGCCAGGGCCTTGGCGGGCGGCATGGAGCCTGAAACGGGACGCGACCTACCGACGCAGCCGGGCGCCGGCAGTCCGCCCACCGACACCGCGCCCTGCACGCCGAAACGCACCAGGGCGGCGGCCAAGGGCTCGGATGGCAGGCGGAAACTCGGCCCATCCGCCGCAAGAGCCGGCGCCGCGAGCGCACCGGCCGCAACCAGGGCGCACACCGAAACGGGCGCTGCGGCCAGGCGACGCCCTGTGTTAAGGGTGCTGAGGTGGTTGTCGGTCTGCGGCGTCATCCTAGAGCGAGCTTTACCCCCGAAGTCATTTCTCCGAACCTCCCTTGGGCGGACGAGGCGACCAGATCAATATGGAGAAGTCCACTGGCCCTGCTCGATCTTGCTTCTGCTGGAGCGATTGAACACGACCGGGACGCCTGCCGGGCCAGCATCGCGGCCAGCCTGGACACCGCGACCCCCAGCGACGATCCGTACCGCCATTGGCTGATGCGCGACGTGCTGCCGGCCCACGTGTCGGCCGCCATGGACGCCCTGCCCTTCCCGGCCCCGGGGCTGCACGGGGTATCCGGGTCTCGCGAGATTCACAACAACACGCGCCGCTACGTCGACGGGGCGGCGATCGCCGCCTATCCGGTCTGCCGCAGCCTGGCCGACGCCTTTCAGCACCCGGCCACCGTGGCGGCGATCGAAGATGCCACCGGCGCGCGCCTGGACGGCTGCTGCCTGCGCATCGAATACGCCCAGGACATCGACGGATTCTGGCTGCAGCCGCACACTGACCTGGGCGTCAAGAAATACACCCTGCTCTACTACCTGGGCCCGGGCGGTCACCCGGAGTTGGGCACCGACGTCTACAAGGACGCCGACACCTGGTCGCACCGCGCGCCGTTCGAGATTGGCGGGGCGCTGGCCTTCGTGCCGTCGGATGTCACCTGGCATGGCTTCGAGCCGCGCGAGATCCCGGTGGTCCGCAAGTCGCTGATCGTCAACTACGTGACCGAGGATTGGCGAGCGCGCGAGCAGCTGGCCTATCCCGATACCCCGGTCAGCGGGCGGGCCTAGGGTCCACTCCACAGCATATCTGACCGTCATCGCCCGGCCTGTCCGGCGATGCATGATCTCCGCGCCTGACGATTCGCGACGGCGCCGCGGTGGGCGCGGGCGGTGGAGCGTCGCGCCCGACCCCTGTTGCGGGAGGAGCATGTCAGCAGGCGTTGTGCCTCACGGCCTCCGCAAGCTGTTGATGTGGAAGATATCTGCATCTAAGCCTCACAGGCGGTTTCAGGAACGCGAGACGCATTCGCCTCTGGGCGGCGCTCCTCGCGGAAATCGCGCTGCAGGTTTTGAGGAAAGGCTCGGCGTGAGCGACTGTTGCGGACCTGGATGCGGGTTTGAGATGATCGGGACGCGCGTCGGGGTCCAGGCGATGATATCGAAAGACGACAGTCATTTGCTGGCCACAATCATGCTCAATCGATCGATCCGTCGTGAGGGATTCAACTAGATGACTGGGTATTTTTCGCCGAGCGCCCGTGGCGGCCGCGTTTCTGGCCGGCGCTGGACCCAGCTTCTGCGCTTCGGACCGCCGCTGGTCAGCCTGACCGCGCTGATCTGGGCGGGTCAGGCGATGGCCCAGACGAAGACCAGCATCAGCACCGACACTACCGCGCCCCTGGCCACCTCGACGGCCGGCGACATCACCGTGGTCACCGGCGGCTCGATCAAGCCCGCCAGCGGCGTGGCGGTGACCATCGACAGCAACAACAGCCTGACCAACGCTGGCGTCATCCAGTTCCAGGACAAGAGCGACACCACCGCTGTCCTGCTGCTGGGCGGCCACACCGGCAGCGTCACCAACACCAACAGCATTCAGAACGACGACACCTCGACGTCGACGACCGACTCGAACGGCGTCGTCCACGGCCCCTTCGCCAAAGGGTCCAACCGGTACGGCATCCGCCTGATCGGCCCCGGACAGTTCACCGGCTCGATCACCAACGGCGCGGGCGGCGTGGTCACGGTGAAGGGTGACAACTCGTACGGGATCTCGGTCGAGACCAACCTGGCCGGCTCGGTGGTCGGCGCCGGCTCGATGAGCATCCAGGGCACGAACAGCGTGGGCCTGCGCACCACCGGCGTGGTGAGCGGCGATGTGACCCTCAGCGGGACCACCACCGCGACCGGCCAGGGCGTGCAGGCGGTCAACCTCGGCAATGACGTCGGCGGCGCACTGTCGATCAGCGGCCCGGTCACCAGCACCGGCTATCGCTACACGACCCGCAGCACCGACCCGGTGACGTTCGCCAAGCTGCTGTCCGCCGACGACCTGCTGCAGAGCGGGGCGACGGTCACGGTCGGCGGCAACGTCGGCAAGGGCATCCTGGTCAACTCGGTGACCACCACGGACGCCGCTGGCGTCGCCAGCACCGTCACCGGCAGCATCAATTCGTTCTCCGCCGCCCCGGCCCTGGTGGTCGGCGCCGCGGGCCGCAGCGTCGCGATCGGCGACGTCGGCACGGGGGCCGACGCCTTCGGCATCGAGCTCAAGGGCAATGTGATCTCAAGCGGCGTCTATGACGGGATCACGGCTACCGGCGCGCAGCTGGGCGTGGCCGGCGGCGGCGCGGTCACCACCGGCGACGGCATGCGGGTCGGCGGCACCTTGGGCGCGACCGCCTATGCCGCCGACGCCACGGGCCTGCATGTGAACGCCGGCGCGAGCGTGCCGGTGCTGCGCAACGACGGCACCATCGCCGCCGCGGTGAGCGCCGATGCGCTGGGCGCGACCTCGCGCGCGGTGCTGATCGAACAGGGCGCCCACGTGACGACCCTGGTGAACGCCGCCGTGATCACCTCGTCGGTCACCGGCCAGCTGGCGGACGCCGCCGCGGTCGTCGACCGGTCCGGAACCCTGGCGGAGGTGCAGAACCAGGGCGCGATCTCGGCCGGCCGGACCCTGACCAGCACCAGCCAGGCGGTCACCGGGCGATCCATCGCGCTCGACCTGTCGGCCAATACCTCGGGCGTGCACATCATCCAGCAGACGCCGACCGGCGCCACGGCCACCCCGACCATCACCGGCGCGGTCAACCTGGGCTCCGGCGGCGACCGGGTTGAAATCCTCGGCGGCAAACTGACCGGCGACCTCGACCTTGGGGCCGGCGCCAACACGCTGACCATCGACGGCGGCGGCGCGGTCAAGGGCGCGCTCAACGCGGCGGGTGGCACGCTCGCCCTCACCGTGGGCAAGGGCTCGCTGGCCATCGACAGCGCCAGCCAGCTGAAGCTTACCAGCCTGTCGCTGGGCGCGACCTCGCAAACCATCATGACCGCGGACCCGACCACCGGCGTGGCGACCCGGCTCGACGTGGCCGGCAACGCCAACATCGCCAGCGGCGCCAAGATCGGCGTGCGGTTGAATTCCCTGCTGCTGGGCTCGGCCACCTACACCCTGGTGCGCGCCGACCATCTGACCAGCGGGGCGATCGATACCAGCCTGCTGGGCAGCGTGCCGTTCCTCTACACGTCCAGCCTGCAGACCGACACGACGGCAGGCACTGTCACCGCCGTCCTGAGCCGCAAGACCGCCGCCGAGTTGGCGCTGCCGACCACCAGCGCCGGGGCCTACAACGCGCTGGTCGTGGCGGTGAACAAGGACGTCGGCCTGCGCGGCGCGCTGCTGGCGCAGACCGACCGGGCCGGGCTGATCGGGCTCTACAACCAGCTGCTGCCCAACCATTCGGGCAGCATCTTCAACATCTCGGCCGCGGCGATCGATGCCTTCGCCAAGCCGATCGACGAGCGCCAGGACACCCGCGGCGGCGGCTTCTGGATGCAGGAGATCAACCTGGGCCTGTCGGCGGCCAACCGGCCCGACGATCCTGGCTATGACGGCTGGAGCCTGGGCGCGATCGCCGGGTACGAGCTGCCGGCCACGTCGCTGGGCATCTTCGGCGCGACCTTCGGCGCCAGCACCAACACCATCTACCCGAACAAGACCGACAGCTCCGAAGACCTGCACTCCAACATGATCGACGGCGGCCTCTACTGGCGCGCCTCGCGGGGCGGGTTCGCCGTCAACGCCAAGGTCGGCGCCGACTATCTGAAGGTCTCCAGCGCCCGCGTGGTCGAGATCCTCGGCGGCGACGGCCTGGCGGTGAACCGCCGCTCGACCGGCCAGTGGTCTGGATATGGTCTCAGCACCCGGGTCTCGGCCAGTTACGAAGCCCGCTTCGGCCGCTACTACATCCGCCCCATCCTGACGGTGGACTACCTGCGGCTGATGGAAGGCTCCTACACCGAGGCCGGCGGCGGCCAGGGCATGGACCTGGCGGTCAACTCGCGGACCTCCTCGCGCGCCTCGGCCTTCGCCGGCGTGGCGGTGGGCGCGACCTACGGCGTTGAGAACAGCTGGGGTCCGGAAGTGCTGGTGGGCTATAAGGGTGTGGCCAGCGAGCAGCTCGGCACCACGACGGCGAAGTTCGTTTCCGGCGGCGACGCCTTCGACCTGCGGGCCGGCAGCATCTCCGGCCAGGGCGCCGCGGCGCACCTATCGCTGAAGGGCGAGAACGGCTCGGGCGGGTTCGCGGTCGAGGGTGGGGCTGAAAACCGCGACGGCCTGAACATCTACGACGTCCGCCTGGCCGGCCACATCCAGTTCTAAGGCCTGGAGCGGAGGCCTAGGTCTGGCTGCTCATTCCGCTCATCCCGGCGACTGCCGGAATGAGCGGAATCAAGTCAGCGGGGCACGTCGTCACCATAGCGGGCGAACCCGTCTATTTTGGACGCGCGCGGTCACCGAACGTGATGGTCGAAACGAGCGCCAGAATGGCCGCCAGCGAGAGCCAGGCGCCCGGAATTGCACGATCTCCGGTTGCGTGAATCAGCCACGTGGCCACGGCCGGGGTGAAGCCGCCGAACAGGGCCGTGGCCAGGCTGTAGGCTAGGGAGAAGGCCGAGGTCCGCACGGCCGGCGGCATGATCTCGGTGAGGAAGGCAACCATGGCCCCGTTGTAGGTCGCGTATATCAGGGCGAAGCCGAGCTCGACGATCAGCAGCCGGGCGAACGACGGGTCGACGGCCAGCCAGTGCATCGCCGGATAGCCGGCGGCCACGGCCACGCCGGCCGCCAACAGCATCTGGGGCCGGCGCCCGATCTTGTCGGACAGCGCGCCCATCACCGGCAGCATGACGAAGTTGCTGACGCCGACGCACATGGTCACCACCAGGCTCGCGGTGGCGGACAGGTGCAGCACCTTGGAGCCGAAGGTCGGGGTGTAGGCGGTGATCATGTAGAAGAAGACGGTGGTCATCACCGCCAGGCCGGCGCCACGCAGCACCAGGCTCCAGTTGGCGGCGACCTGAGCCAGGATCTGGCGCGCCGTGGCCCGCTCGGTGCGGGCCAGGAAGTCGGGGGTCTCCTCCAGAAGCCGGCGCACCACCAGCAGCACCGGGATCAGCACACAGCCGACCGCGAACGGGATGCGCCAGCCCCAATCGCCCATCTGGGCGGGGCTGAGGTAGGCGCCCGCCGCCAGGCCGATGGCGGCTGCGGCGACCACAGCAACCTGCTGGCTGGCGGACTGCCAGGCGACGAAGAAGCCCCTGCGCCCCGGCGGCGCGATCTCCGACAGATAGACCGAGACCCCGCCCAGCTCGACGCCCGCCGACAGGCCCTGGATCAACCGCCCGGCGACGATCAGCAGCGGCGCGGCGACGCCGATCGCGGCATAGGTCGGCATGGCGGCGATGGTCAGCGTGCCGATCGCCATCAGGCCCAGGGTGAGCAGCAGGCCTTTGCGCCGGCCATGCTTGTCGATGTAGGCGCCCAGCACGATCGCGCCCACCGGGCGCATCAGGAACCCCGCCCCGAAGGTCATCAGGGTCAGCATCAATGCGGCGAACTCGTTGCCGACCGGGAAGAACGCCTTGGCGATCGCCGGCGCGTAGTAGCCGAAGACCATGAAGTCATACATCTCGAGGAAGTTGCCGCTCGAGACGATGGCGATGGACTTGGCGTGTTGCAGCGCGCTGCGCTCGGTGGTCATGCGGGGGCCCCCAAAGCGGCGTGTAAGGCGCCGAAGATGTGACGATTGGCCGGCGCTGTCGACGCCGATCGAACACTTGCCCGGTTTGCCGCCGCAGCGAACCCATGCAAGCTTGACTGCGGACCGGGAGGGGACAGATGGGACGGGTTAGGACCTTGGCCGTACGCGGCCTGATCGCGGCGGCGGTGTTTGCGGCGATGGGGGTTGTTGCGACGGGTTTTGCGGCGAGCGCGACATCGGCCGGGCCGGACGTCGATCTGGATCAGGGCTGGAAAGCCAAGGCCATCGGCGACTGGGTGAGCGCCAACCAGGGTTCGCGGCTGCTGCCGCTGGCCTGGTTCAAGGCCCTGGAACAGCCCGACGCGCCCAGCCTGTTCCTGGATCCCGCCTACATGGCGAAGTTCCGCTACCTGCCGGGCCCGGACGGGCTGCCGCTGGGTTTCACGATCGACGCGCAGAACGACAGCCTGTTCGAAGATACCCAGCGCCGCTGGGCGGATAAGCAGGGCGCGCACACGCCCTGGGTCGGGATGACCTGCGCGGCGTGCCACACCAACGACATCACCTATGGACCGCACAGGATGCGGGTCTATGGCGGGTCCACCCTGGCCGACTTCCAGGGATTCCTCGCCGCCCTCAACAGGGCGCTGCGGGGCGCGAACAGCGACGACGCGACATTCGAGCGTTTCGCCGAGCGGGTCCTGGGGGCGAAGGCTTCGGAGCCGGCGAAGGCGCGGCTGCGGGACGAACTGCTCAAGACCGTCCAGTACCAGTCCACCCTGTCCCGGATGAACGACACCGTCGCGGTCTACGGCTACGGCCGGCTCGACGCCATCGGACACATCGACAACAAGATCGCCTACACCGTCGCGCATGCGGCGAAGGGCAGTCCGCCCGATGCGCCGGTCAGCTATCCGTTTCTCTGGAACGTGCCGCAACAGAGCCGCGTCGAGTGGAACGGCAGCGTCAAGGCAATCTCATTGCACACGCTGCAGCCCATGGACCTGGGCGCCGTGGGCCGAAACACCGGCGAGGTGATCGGCGTGTTCGGCGAGGTCATCGCGCCGGACGACAAGGCCTCCAAGCGCTTCATCTCCAGCGTCCATGTGGACAACCTGGTGTCCCTCGAGCAGCAGCTCAGCCAACTTCGGCCGCCGCGCTGGCCGCGGGAACTGCTGCCGGTGGACCCGGTGCTGGCCAACGAGGGCAAGGCGCTGTTCCATGCCCAGTGCGAGTCCTGCCACGTGGAGCTGCCGCGGCACGACCTGAAGACCAAGACCGGGCCTGACCACCGGCCGCTCGAGCGGATGAGCGCGCTCGCGCCAGTCGGGGAGGAGCCGGCGATCGGCACCGACCCCTGGATGGCCTGCAACGCCGCCCTGGCCCAGATCGGCCCGGGAAAGCTCTGGGGCCGCGCGATCGACGGCAAGGGCGCGACGTTCGAAGGCCCCGTGCCGGTGAGCGTGGTTCTGACCCACGTCGTGAAGGGCGTGATGCGGACCAACACCCCGGCGCTGGCCGTGGCGACCGTGAAGAGCGCGCTCGGCATCCACTCCTCGCCTCGGCACTATGCCAAGCCTGGCCCGAAGATGTCGTACGGCGCCGGCGGGGCCAGCGCCGATCCCTTCGCCGAGCGCCGCGCCAAGTGCGAGGCGGCGCAGCACGACGGCACGACGGCGGCGCTGGCCTACAAGGCGCGGCCGCTGACCGGCGTCTGGGCGACCGGGCCGTTCCTGCACAACGGGTCGGTGCCGACCCTCTACGACCTGCTGCTGCCGCCGGAGCAGCGTCCGGTGAGGTTCAGCCTCGGATCGCGTGAACTGGACCCTGTGCGCGTGGGCTTCGTCACGACGCCCGGCGGGGACAACGACTTCGTCTTCCGGGTCTATGGCGACGACGGGCGGCTGATCGAGGGCAACTCGAACCGCGGCCACGACTACGGCAACGCCCGGCTGAGCGAACACGACCGCATGGCGCTGGTGGCCTACCTGAAGATCGTCGGCGAGGAAGCGGAGCCGGCGGTGGTCAGGCGGACGGCGGCGCGCTGACGCCGAGACGCAGGGCGGCGCCGGCGACGACCAGGCTGGCGGCGGCCAGCTGCATGGCCGGGACCCACCAGACGCTATGGCCGGCGAGGAGGAGGACGGCGAGGGCCAGCGGAATGAGGGCGACGATCATCAGCACCGCCGGGGCGGCGAAGCGCGGCGACCAGGCCGCCAGCGCGCAGACGCCCGCCGCGGCGAGCAGGTTCACGATGTCGGCGATCCACAGCACCCGCAGGTCGAGCGCGAACTGCGCCGGGAAACCCGCCCCCTGGATGGTGCGCACGCCGGAGGCGCCCCACAGGACGCCGTGCATGACGCCGTCGAAGGTGAGCAGGGCGGCGGCGAGCCAGAGCAGCAGGGCTGAAATCCGCGGGCGCATTGGGCTTCTCCGGAACAAGCTTGGGTATCGGCTTACACCGGCGGCGCCGTTCAGGCGAGCCGGTGCAAGCGGGGCGGTTCTGGAAGGCGACGATCGGGTCGGCGATGGCCTCGCCCGATCGTCACGCTCCCTTTCGCACTACTTGACGGCCAACTGGGAGGACGTCGCCGGGCTGCCGTACCGCGCGCTGACCAGGGGCGCGTTGACCTGCTTCACCGCGGCGGCCATCGTCTCTTCGATGCAGACCTTCTTCTCAGCGGCCTGGGCGAGGTCGCGGGTCGAGAAGCCGTGGCAGGTGTTCTGCGCGGCCTGGCGGATGCGCAAGATCATCGCGTCGGCGCCGGATGCGCGGTTGAGATCGAGGTCGGAATAGTTGATCACCACATGGGGCGCCTCGGAGCTCACCTGAGCGGCGGCGGGAGCGGCGATGGCGACCAGGGCGGCGATGGCGATGAGGGTCTTCATGGGAGTGTCTCCGGTGGTTTGCGCCGTGATTGGCGACGTCCCGATAAGGCTCCCGACCGGGGTGGCGCCGACAGGACGCGGCTCCGCCTGTTCTCCGCCTAAACCCCGTTGAATCCCCGACTTCCAGCCTCGGAGCCGACGGCGCCCGTCGATCTGGCCCGCGAGGCGCCGTTCAGGATCGGCGAGACCGAGATCACGCCCTCGACCCTGGAACTCCTGCGGGGCGGCCGATCCGCCACTCTGGAGCCCAAGGTGATGCAGGTGCTCACCCTGCTGGCGCGGCGCGCCGGCCAGGTGACCTCTCGCGACGAGATGATCGCGGGATGCTGGGGCGGGCGCTTCATCGGCGAAGACGCCATCCATCGCACCATCGCCAAGCTTCGCCAGGCCGCCACCCAGCTTGCCGACGGTGACTTCACCATCGAGACGATCCCGCGCATCGGCTACCGGCTGGCCGTCAGCCAGCCGGTAGCCGCGCCGGCGGCGCGGCGGCCGACCATCGCGGTCCTGGCCTTCGACAATCTGTCCGGCGAGGCGGAGATGGATTTCTTCTCCGACGGGGTTTCGGAGGAAATCCTGCAGACCGTGTCGCGCAACACCGACCTGTCGGTGATCGCGCGGGCCTCCAGCTTTCAGTTCCGCGGGGCCGCGAAGGCCGCGGGGCGGGTGGCCGCGGAGCTCAAGGTCAGCCACCTGCTCGACGGATCGGTGCGGCGCAGCGGCGACCGCGTGCGGATCTTCGCCGAGCTGGTCGACTGCGCGACCGAGACCCGGCTCTGGTCGGATCGGTTCGACCGAAACCTCACCGACGTCTTCGCCCTGCAGGACGAGATCGCCGCGGCCGTCGCCTCGGTCCTGCGGATCGCCTTCACGCCCTCGGCCATAGTCGAGCCGATCGATCCGGCAGCCTATGACCTCTATCTGCGCGAGCGGGACCTGGCCGTCGGGCCCGGCGCGGCGGCGGAACGCATCGAGCTCCTGGAGCGGGCGGTCGAACGCGCGCCACGCTTCGCGAGCGCGTGGGCGGCGCTCTGCAACGCACGCGTCGGCCAGCTTCGCCATGGGCCGCGCCCGGCGGCCTATGCGGTGCTGGACGCCGGCGTCCGAGCCGCCGCGGACACCGCCCTGTCGCTCGATCCGAACTGCGGACTTGCCTACGCCTCACTGAGCCGCCTGCAGCCCTGGGCCTTCTACGCGCAGCGCGACGCGCTGCTGCGCCAGGCGCTGGCCGTTTCGCCAAACGACCCCGTGGCGGTCACCCTGATGGGCGGGTTCGAGAACCACGTGGGACGGACCCGCAAGGCGCTGGGCTATCTGGAACGGGCCTATGAGCTCGATCCGCTGATGCCGCTGGCCGCCGACGTCTACGGCGCCGTCCTGGGGTCGAGCGACCACCCGCAGGCCTATGGGTTCTATGACGGGTGGCGGGCGCGCTGGCCGCAGCATCCGATCTTCGTCTCGGGCCCGATGAACCGCACGACGTTCCTGCGCGACTGGGACCGCTTCGACGCCCTGGCGAAAGAAGCGCTGGCGACCGCGCCGGACGATCCGGGCGTCAAAGCCGCGTTGGGCTTCGCCGCGGCCATCCGCCGGGACGACCCCGACCTGCGGCCGCGCGCGGCGCGCCGGCTGGAGCGCGCCCTGGCGGAGACCGGAACGGTTCAGCTGTCGCTGCTGACGACCGCCTGTTCGCTGGGGATGATCGAGGAGGTCTTCGCGGCCGTCGAGCAGGCCTCCTTCGATTTCATGTTCCAGGATGACGGCGGCGATCCGGCGGCAAACTACAATCCGGGCATCATCTTCGACCGGGCGTTTTTCGGCGCGGCGATCCGCGACCCCCGGTTCGTGCGGCTCTGCGCCAAGCTCGGGCTCTGCGACTATTGGGTGGAAACCGACCGCTGGCCCGACTGCGTGCAATGGGTGGCCGACGCTTACGACTTCAAGGCGCAGTCGCGCAGCCTCGCCCACGGCGGCCGGTCCCGTCGGTCGCCGGCCTAGACCCGGTCCGGTTTGTTCAAGGGATTGAAACCGCTGGCGCACCCGACACGATTCGAACGTGTGACCTTTGCCTTCGGAGGGCTAGGGTAATTCGAAACCGCCTGTGTCCGGGCCTTTCCCTCGCTTTCCGAAACTTCTGATTCAAAAGGATTTTCCTTGCCTCCGGATTCCGGAGAGCGCACCGAATTGCCGTCTCGGTGGTGACTAGGTGGTGACCCAGGGCGTCGAGTCACCACGGAAAGGAACAACATGGAAACGGCGCGGCGGGTTGAGCGGATTGGAAAGCGGGCAGTCGATGCGGCGGAGCCGGCGGCGGCCGCCTATCGGCTTTGGGATACCGATCTGAAGGGCTTCGGTCTGAAGGTCAGCCCGAACGGCGTGAAGACCTATTTTGTCTGGTATCGCGCCGGTGAGGGCCGCTCGGCCGCGCGCCGGGAATATACCGTCGCCCGGCACGGCGAGATGACGCCCGACGAGGCCCGCGATGAAGCCGCCAAGGTCCTAAGCCGGGTCCGCCTCGGCGAAGACCCACAAGCCAAGCGCCATCGGGCGCGGGGCGAGATAAACGTCTCCGCCCTTTGCGATCTCTACCTCGCCGAAGGGGTTGCCACGAAGAAGGCGGCGACACTCGTGAGCGACAAGTCCCGCATCCGCTCGCATATCAAGCCTCTGCTCGGCCGCCGCCCTGCCTCTGCCGTCTCCACATCCGAGGTGGCCAAATTCATGCGCGACGTCGCCGCCGGAAAATCAGCCACACCCGCCAAACCCTCTCTCAGGTCGCTCAAGGCCAAAGGGCTAAAAGGAAAGGCCCTTGCGGCGGCGGAGAAGCGCAAACGCGGCGATCCAGCCGCCCGGGGCGGCAAGGGCACCGCCAGCCGAACGCTCGGCCTCCTGGGCGCTATCTTCGCCTTCGCCGTCCGAGAGCAAATGCGGACGGACAATCCCGTGCGGGGGGTCGAGAAGTTCAAAGACCGCCAGTCGCAGCGCTATCTCTCCGCCGAGGAACTCGCGCGCCTCACCACCGCCCTCAAAGGGGCCGAAGAGGCGGGCGTGAACAAGCACGGGCTCAATGTCATTCGCCTGCTCACCCTCACAGGCGCGCGCAAAGGCGAGATCGAAGGGCTCAGGTGGTCGGAGGTTGATTTCGAGCGCGCTACCCTGCGCCTCGCCGACTCGAAGACCGGCGCGCGCATGGTCCCTCTAGGGGCCGCCGCTGTAGTCTGCCTCCAAGGCCTTCCCCACGCCAAGGGCGCGGCCTTCGTATTCCCCGCAGCGGCCGACGCCGAGCGGCACTACGTCGGCACGCCAAAGGTCTGGGAAGCGGTCCGTGCCGCCGCCAATCTGCCGAACGTCCGGCTTCACGATCTGCGGCACACGTTCGCCAGTTTCGGCGCGGCTGGCGGTGCCGCGCGACAATCAGGGTGAGAGTCAGCGTCAATCAGGATGAGACTCGCCGCCGCTGTTGATCCGTAGGGAGGGCGTAGCCCGACTGGAGGAGCGACATCGGCGGCGGCGCGATTTCCTTCGGGGGATCGGGCCGC
>JBBQTP010000028.1:0-34349 GCA_038213205.1 Caulobacterales bacterium | reverse complement strand
CAGGCGCCTTGCCGCGCCCAGCAGCCAGGCGATCTTGCGCGCCGCCTCGGCATGGGCCAGGCCTTCGGGCCGGATGTTCGACACGCAGTTGCGCTGCGCGTCGCTGCGCCCGGGCGCCGGCGCCCAGGTCAGGTAGGCGCCCAGGCTGTCGGGCGAGGACAGGCCCGGCCGTTCACCGAGCAGCACCAGCACGGCGCGGGCGCGCAGCAGCGTACCGGCTTCGTCGCCCAGCGCGACGCGGCACTGGCAGGCCAGCAACAGCGGCCCGATGGCGATGCCCTGGGCCTCCAGCCGCGGCCGCAGTTCCAGCAGCAGGGGCAGGGTCTGGGCGTGCGCCGCGCGGGCCGACAGACCATCGCCCACCACCACCGCCAGGTCGCAGGGTGCGTCGGCCAGGGCCGGCAGCAGTGCCGCGCTGCGCGGCGACAGGCGGCGGCCCAGATCGGGGCGGCGCAGGTAGGTGGCGCGGTCGGGCGCAGCACTCTCGATGGCGGTGACCGCGAAGCCGTGGGCGCCGAGTGCAGCAGCCACGGCTTCGACGTCGAAAGGCAGGTGCACGGCATCGCGGGCCAGGGCATGGGCCAGCGAGAAGCGCAGCCATTCGCCAGTGGGCAGGCTGGCGCCGGCGCGGCCCAGGGCGATGCGCGCCGCGGTGTGGCGGCGCAGCGCGCTCCAGGGGTCGGGCGTGGTCATGAGCTCAGTGCACCACGGGGCCGCAGCGGCAGTCACGATGCACGACGCACGCCACGGTGATCAAGCTTCCCGCCGCGGAAACGGCTTTGCCGGGCCGCTGGCGGACGGCCCCCTCGGGGGGTAGCGAGCGCCAGCGAGCTTGGGGGCTCACCTTCATCGCGACAGGTCGGCCAGCAGCGGGTGGCTGGCCACGGGCGGCAGCAGGCGGCCACCTTCACCGGTGATGCCGGCCTGCGTCAACCAGGTCTCGAACTCGGGCGCGCGGCGCAGGCCCAGCAGTTGGCGCAGCACGGCAGCGTCGTGGAAACTGGTGCTCTGGTAGTTCAGCATGATGTCGTCGGCGCCGGGCACGCCCATGATGTAGTTGACGCCGGCCGCCCCCAGCAGCGTCATCAGGTTGTCCATGTCGTCGCTGTCGGCCTCGGCATGGTTGGTGTAGCAGATGTCGCAGCCCATGGGCAGACCCAGCAGCTTGCCGCAGAAATGGTCCTCCAGACCGGCACGGATGATCTGCTTGCCGTCGAAAAGGTATTCGGGCCCGATGAAGCCGACCACGGTGTTGACGAGCAGCGGCGCATAGGCGCGCGCCACGCCATAGGCCCTGGCCTCCATCGTCTGCTGGTCAACGCCGTGGTGGGCGCCGGCGCTGAGCGCCGAGCCCTGGCCGGTTTCGAAGTACATGACGTTGTCGCCGAGTTCGTGGCGGCCCAGCGCCAGGGTGGCCTCGTGCGCCTCTCGCAGCAGGGTAAGGTCGACTCCAAAGCCGCGGTTCGCGGCCTCGGTCCCGGCGATGGACTGGAAGGTCAGGTCCACCGGCGCGCCCAGCGCGATCAGCTCCATGGTGTTGGTGACGTGGGTCAGGACGCAGCTCTGCGTCGGGATTTCCAGGCGCTGGCGGATATCGTCGATCAGCTCCAGCAGGACGCGCGCGGTATCGATGTTGTCGGTCGCCGGATTGACCCCGATCACCGCGTCGCCGCAGCCCATCAGCAGGCCGTCGACGATCGAGGCGGCCACGCCGCGCGGGTCATCGGTGGCGTGGTTCGGCTGCAGACGCACCGCCAGGCGCCTGGGCAGGCCCAGCGTATTGCGGAAGGCGCTGGTCACCGTGATCTTTCGCGCCACCGCGATCAGGTCCTGATTGCGCATCAGCTTGCAGACCGCCGCAGCCATCTCCGGCGTGACGCCCGGCGCCACGGCGGCCAGCTGTGCGGCGTCGGTGTCGTTGGACAGCAGCCATTCGCGAAACGCCCCGACGGTCAGGTGGGAAATCTCGGCGAAGGCCGCCTTGTCGTGAGTGTCGACGATCAGCCGGGTTACCTCGTCGGCCTCGTAAGGCACGATCAGGTCTTCGAGCAGGGTGGCGAGCGGCAGATCGGCCAGCGCGTAGCGGGCCGCGACCCGCTCTTCCGCGCTGGCCGCGCCCAGGCCGGCCAGCTGATCACCTGAGCGGAACGGGGTCGCCGTCGCCAGGAGCGTCTTCAGGTCCTTGAAGGCGTAGCGCGTTCCGGCGAGGTCGCAGGCGTACATGGTGGGCGTTCAGCCTCGCCCGGCCGCTACTTCAGCCGGGGCGGCGGTGCGTGGCCCAGCTCCTCGATCAGCTTGGCGAGCAGGTAGAGCCGGGACGTCACCGTACCCAGCACCAGGTACTCAGTGTCGGCGTGAAAGCCACCGGCGGCCGGGCCGAGGCCGTCCAGCGCCGGGATCCCGGCGTCGACCGCCAGGGCCGACTCCGACGCGCCGCCGTTGCCGCTGCGGGTGATCTTCAAACCGAGGGTCGCGTAGATTGCCTCGGCCTGCGCGGCAAGCGCATTGGTGCCGGGATTGATCGGCAGGGGCGGGAAGACCTTCTCACCGATACGGCTGATCGTGACCTTGGTGTCCGGAACCGCCGTGTTGGCCGCGTTCTTCTCGAGCACTCGCTGGACTTTGTCGTAGTCGGCCTTCTCGCGGACCCGGACGTTGATCTGCGCCGAGGCGTCCTCGGGGATGATGTTCGCCCGGCTGCCGGCCGACATCAGGGTCAGGTTAGCGGTCAGCCCATCGCCGGACTTCGGGAACACGTCGTCGGCCTGGATCTGGTGGATCAGCTCGGTAGCCGCGTTGCGGCCTTCCTGCGGCGCGATCCCGGCGTGGGCTGCGCGGCCCTTCACGTCGATGCGGAAGGTCGTGGAACCCTTGCGCCAGACGGTCAGCGCGTCCGGCGTATCGCCCGGTTCGAGGTTCAGCTCGACATCGGCGTCGGCCACCAGCTTGGCGATCAGGTTCTGGGTTCCCGTCGAGCCGCCCTCCTCGGAGGTCTCGATCAGGAAGACGATCTGCTTGAAATCGGTGACTTTCAGGTCATGCAGCAGCTGCAGTGCGTAGACCCCCTCAACGACGCCGCCTTTTTCGTCCGAGACGCCCGGGCCGTAGGCCTTCTCGGCGTCCATCCGGAACGGGCGCTTGGCCACCGTGCCGGGGCCGAACACCGTGTCGATGTGGCCGATCAGCAGGATGCGGCCCTTGCCGGCCCCAACCAGCGTCGCCACCGTGTTCTCCGGCAAGCCGGGGGCCTCGGCCTTCACGCTCTCGACCGCGTAGCCCAGGGCCTTGAGCCGGCCGCCCAGTATCGCGGCCACCTTGCGCCCGCCCTCGACGTCGCCGGTGCCGGAATCGACGTTGACCACCTGTTCCAGAAGCCTGAGCTGCTCGGGCTTGGCTGCTTCGGCCGCCGCCCACAGCTTAGCGTCCTTGACCGGCGCCTTCGGGGCAGCCTGGGCCTGCGCGGCCAGCAGCGCCGCGGCGCTCGCAACGGCGATCAATCCAAGTTTCATGAAATCCCCCATACTCTCTCTCGTCACCATGGCCGCGCCCCAGGCAGTATCAAGCTGAAACCAAGCGCGGCCTCAGGTCACCTTGCGCCGAGACGCCGGGCACGCGATATCGGGGGTGTGGGCGCACGGCACGCCCAACATCAAAGCAAGGACTTCTTCCCTATGCGTGACCCCGTCACCACCGCGCTTGGCCTCGTGCCGATGGTCGTCGAGCAGACGAGCCGTGGCGAGCGCGCCTACGACATCTTCTCCCGGCTCCTTAAGGACCGGATCATCTTCCTGGCGGGTCCCGTCGAGGACGGCATGGCGGCGCTTATCTGCGCCCAGCTGCTCCACCTCGAGGCGGAGAACCCGAAGAAAGAGATCCAAATGTACATCAACTCGCCAGGTGGGATCGTGACCTCCGGCCTCGCGATCTACGACACCATGCAATACATCAAGAGCCCGGTGATCACGCTCTGCCTGGGTATGGCGGCCTCGATGGGCTCGTTCCTGCTGATGGCCGGCGAGCCTGGCCAGCGCATTGCGCTTCCGAACTCGCGCATCATGGTTCACCAGCCGTCAGGCGGCTTCTCCGGCAAGGCCAGCGACATCGAGCGCCACGCCGAGGACATCATCAAGACCAAGCATCGGCTGAACGAGCTGTATGCGAAGCACACCGGCCAGACGATGGAGACGGTCGAGGCCGTGCTCGACCGCGACAGCTTCATGACCGCCGAAGAGGCCAAGGCCTGGGGCATCGTCGACCACGTCTGGGAAAAGCGCGAAAGCGAATCCTGATCACGGCATGGCCCCGCACATCCTCGTGGTGGGCGGGACCGGCATGCTGGCCGGGCTGGTCGATCAGCTCGTAGCTGAAGGCGGGCGGCTGAGCCTGCTGTCCCGCGGCGCGGCGAATGTCTCGCGCGCCGGGGTGAAGGGCTACAGCGTCAACTACTATGACGACGCCGCCTTTTCCGCCGCCCTGGATGCGGCGATCGGCGACGCAGGTGCCATCGACCTCGCCATCGCCTGGTTTCACACTTTGAGCATTGCCGCCCCGCGTCGGCTCGCCGAGCGGGTCGGCGCGCCGGGCCGTCCGGGACGCCTCGTCCAGGTGCTCGGCAGCGCCGTGGCCGATCCCGCCCGGCCCGACCGGCTGACGACGGCGGCGAGCCTGGCGGCGGGCCTGGCCGACTGTCAGCTGCGCCAGGTCGTCCTGGGGTTCAAAGTCGGGGGAACAGTCTCGCGCTGGCTGACCGATGGCGAAATCTCAAGCGGGGTGCTCGACGCCGTGCGGACCGATCGGGCGCTGTCGATCGTAGGGCAGGTGGAGCCCTGGCCGGCTAGGCCTTGAGCCGCCCGCGCGCCGCGGCCATCAGGCGCGCCTGGCCAGCGGGCTCCGTCACGTCGATCCGCTCATCGGGATCGCTGAGGTCGGCGAACAGGCCTTTCGGATCTTCGTGGAAGTGCAGGAAAGACTTGGACCTCCGATAGAAGACGCCGCGCTTCTTCTCGACGAGGCCGGCCAGGGTGCGGACCTGGGTCAGTAGCCGGTCGATCCGGTCCAGATCCTGGTCGCGGGCATGCCTCATCTCAACCTCTCAGGGTTCGCCCTTGAACACCCGGTAGCCGGAAATATCCGCCATAGCCAGCATCTCGCGGTCGCCGGAAGTGTCGCCATAGGCCGCCTTCAGCTCGAAATCCGGCCCGAACGCCGCTTTCAACCGGACCACCTTCTCAGGTCCTCGGCAGTTGGGCGTGGTGAAGCCGCCCTGCACCCGGCCTAGCGCGTCGAAGGCCAGCTCCGTGCCGATCAGGGTGTCGGCTCCCAGGCCGCGGGCGAACGGGGCCACCAGGATGTCCGGCGAGGCGGTGACGATCACCAGGCGCACATGATCGGTTCGCCAGCGTTTCCAGGCGGCTACGGCGTCCGGTCGGAGCAGGCGGCGCACCTGGGTCTCGGCGAATTCCCGCGCCTGGGCCTCGAGGCGGTCGCGCGGCAGGCCCTTGAGAAATTCCCGAACCGCCGCGGCCTTAATCTTTCCGCGATCCCGATGGATCAGATAGGCGAGGGATGCGGGCGCGAGACGCACCATCCCCAGGGCGAACCGGGCCCGGCCCGCCCGCCAGCGTAGGAAGGCCATGAAGCTGTCACGGACCGTCAAAGTGCCGTCGAAATCGAAGGCGACCACCGGCGGCTCGGCGGAGGCTGTGGGGGCGTCCAGCAGCGCCTCGTCTTGTGACATTTCAACGAATTCCCATGTAGACTGGACCAGCGCCCACAATCCTGGCGCCGCGCCGCCAATTGTCGCTGCGCGGCTGCAAGGCTTGTGATCCGTGGCGCGATCGAGGAATGTCAAGACTTAGACAACCCGCGGCACGTATTCTGCATTGATGGGCGGCAACGCCCTTTCAGGCGATGCGGGTGCGTTTCGAGCCACCGGGTGGCCTAGAGAGTGAGAAAGAGCATGACCAGGGCCGCGAGCGGAGATTCAAAGAGCACCCTCTACTGCTCTTTCTGCGGCAAGAGCCAGCATGAGGTTCGCAAGCTTATCGCGGGCCCGACCGTGTTCATCTGTGATGAATGCGTAGAGCTGTGCATGGATATCATCCGCGAAGAACACAAGATTTCCTTCGTGAAGTCTAAGGATGGCGTGCCGACGCCGAAGGAAATCCGTGAGGTGCTCGACGATTACGTGATCGGGCAGGATCACGCCAAGAAAGTCCTCTCCGTCGCGGTCCACAATCACTACAAGCGCCTGAACCACGCGTCGAAGAACAATGACGTCGAATTGGGCAAGGCGAACATCCTGCTGATCGGCCCGACGGGCACCGGCAAGACCCTGCTGGCCCAGACTCTGGCGCGAATCATCGATGTTCCGTTCACGGTGGCGGACGCCACCACGCTCACCGAAGCCGGCTACGTCGGTGAAGATGTCGAAAATATCATCCTGAAATTGCTGCAGTCGGCCGACTACAACGTCGAGCGCGCCCAGCGCGGCATCGTCTATATCGACGAGGTCGATAAGATCAGCCGCAAGTCCGATAACCCGTCCATCACGAGAGACGTGTCGGGCGAGGGCGTCCAGCAGGCGCTGTTGAAGATCATGGAAGGCACCGTCGCCTCCGTGCCGCCGCAGGGCGGGCGCAAGCATCCGCAACAGGAGTTCCTGCAGGTCGACACCACCAACATCCTGTTCATCTGCGGCGGCGCCTTCGCGGGCCTGGAGAAGATCATCTCCGCGCGCGGTCAGGGGGCCTCCATCGGCTTTGGCGCCAAGGTCTCCGATCCGGACGAGCGCCGCACCGGCGAAGTCTTCCGCCAGGTGGAGCCGGACGACCTGCTGCGCTTCGGCCTGATCCCGGAATTCGTCGGCCGCCTGCCGGTGATCGCCACCCTCGACGACCTGGACGAGAAGGCGCTGGTGAAGATCCTCACGGAGCCGAAGAACGCCTTCGTCAAGCAGTACGTGCGCCTGTTCGACATGGAGAATGTCGGCCTGACCTTCACTGACGACGCGCTGAACGCCGTGGCCCGTAAGGCGATCACGCGCAAGACCGGCGCGCGAGGCCTGCGCTCGATCCTCGAGGCCATCCTGCTCGACACCATGTACGAGTTGCCCACCTACGACGGTGTCGAAGAGGTGGTGGTCAATGCCGAGGTCGTGGAAGGCCGCGCCCAGCCGCTGATCATCTACGCCGAGCGCCGTGACAAGGGCGGCGCGGCCTAAGCGCTTTTTCAACTTCGAAATCATGAGCCCCGCAGGTGACTGCGGGGCTTTTTCGTGCGCGATACTTCCGCCGCTGCGCAGGGAGTCCCACCATGGCGATCCTCGACCTCGATCACGTCAACATCCGCACCACCGACCTGGCCCGCACGCAGGCCTTTTTCACCGAAGTGCTGGGTTTGACGGTCGGCTGGCGGCCGGATTTCGATTTCCCGGGCGCCTGGCTCTATGCCGGCGACAAGGCCGTGGTGCATCTGGTCGCCGTGACGCGTGAGCATCAGCCTTCGCGCGGCGCCTCGCTTGACCACTTCGCCTTCGCTATCGACGACTATGAGGACGCCCGGCGGCGGCTGGACGCGGCCGGCATCGAGTATCAGGCGGGCGAGGCCCCGAACGGCGGCATCCGCCAGTTCTTCGTTACCGAGGCCAACGGCGTGACCTTCGAGCTCAACTGCCGGGTTCCGGCGACGGCCTAGCCGGCGTGTCGAGCCCCGCCGACGAGAGATCCCCGAACCACGCTCAGACCCTGGTGCTGGCCGGCACGGTGTTGGGCTCGGGGCTGGCCTTCATCGACGGATCCGCGGTCAATCTGACGCTGCCGGTGATCCAGCAGGCGTTGGGCGGCGGGTTGGCGGCGGCCCAGTGGATCATGAACGCCTATGCCCTGCTGCTGGGCGCCCTGGTGCTGGCGGGCGGGGCGGCGGCGGACCGCTATGGGCGCAAGCGCATATTCCTGGTGGGCGTTGCGGTGTTCACGCTCGCGTCGGTGGCCTGCTCGGTCGCGCCCAGCCTGACCGCGCTGATCGCCGGCCGCGCGATCCAGGGCGTCGGCGCAGCGCTGCTGACCCCGGCGAGCCTGGCCCTGCTGGGCGCGGCGTTCGACGCCAAGCGGCGTGGGCAGGCCGTGGGGGTCTGGGCCGGAGCCAGCGGCCTGACCAGCGCACTTGGCCCGGTGTTGGGCGGCTGGCTCACCGACACCATCTCCTGGCGCGCGGTCTTCGTGATCAATCTGCCGGTGGCGGCGCTGGCCGTCTGGCTGGTCATGGCCGGAGCAAAGGAGAGCCGAGGGACCAAATCCGGACCCGTGGATTGGCAAGGGGCGCTGGCGGTGACGGCGGGCCTCGGCGCCGTGGTCTGGGCCCTGACGGTCGCCCCGAAGCAGGGGGCAAGCCCAGCCGTCCTGGGCGCTCTGAGCGCCGGTCTCGTCGCGCTCGGCGGGTTCGTCTTCATCGAACGAAGATCACCCAACCCGATGACGCCGCTGGCGTTGTTCAAGTCTCTGACCTTCTCCGGCGTGAACGGCCTGACCTTCCTGCTCTACGCGGCCCTGGGCGCGGCCTTCTTCCTGTTGCCGTTCGAACTGATCAGGGCCCACGGCTATGCGCCGACGGCCGCCGGGGCGGCGCTGCTGCCGATGTCCGTGGGATTGACCGTCCTGTCGCCGATCTCCGGTCGCCTCACAGGCCGGATCGGCGCGCGGCCGATGCTGGTGGCGGGCTGCATCCTGGCGGCCGTCGGTTTCGCCTTACTGGCGCTGCTGGGCCAGGGCGGCGACTATTGGACCTCTGTCTTCCCCGGTCTGGCGGTCCTGGCGCTGGGGATGGGAACCGCCGTGGCGCCTCTGACCGATGCCGTTCTGGGCGCGGTGGCGGACCAATTCGAGGGTGCGGCGGCCGGCGTCAACAACGCGGTGGCCCGGGTCGCCGGTCTTCTCGCCGTGGCCCTGGTGGGTTTCGTTCTGGGCGGTGGGTTCGATCCGTCGTCCGAGGCGGCCAAGGCCGCGGTGGCCTCAGGCTTCCGCCTGGCGATGTTCGTCTGCTCCGCTGGCGCGGCGGCGGCGGCCCTGATCGCCGCCCTGACGGTGCGCCCATTGAGCAGGCTTGCCACGGGCGATGCTTGATCGCTGACGACGAGGGTCACCTGATCACCCCCTCACGGAAGGGATGGCGATCATGGAGCGGCTATCGATCGAGGAGCCCTCGCGGGCTGACTTGCCGGGGAAACTCGGCGTTCCCACATATCCGCTTAAGGGTCGGGGCATAGTCTTGCGTCGGACCCCGTGGTTTTCCCGGTCAAGCTAACCGGAGACCGCCACTGGGACCGAGTGTCGCGCAAGGATGTGGCTCCGCTTGAACCGTGGATCAAACAGTCCACATTTATCCATGAACAGGCGCTCTGCGGAGCGTACGGATCGTCCGACTCAGACGCATCGTCTGACGTGACTGCGATCCGGTAGACCGTGCCCTGCGACCAACGGGCCCGGTCAGGAGTTGAGGCAATATGTCTGAGATTAAGATTCTACCGATCCTGCCCTTGCGGGACATCGTGGTCTTCCCGCACCAGCCTGTGCCGCTCTTCGTGGGCCGCGAGAAGTCCGTGCGCGCGCTCGAAGAAGCCATGAAGAACGACGGCAAGCAGATCTTGCTGGCCACCCAGAAGGACAAGGACGACGACGATCCGGCGCCCGAGGGCATCTATGATGTCGGCGTCGTCGCCACCGTCCTGCAACTGCTGAAGCTACCCGATGGCACCGTGAAGGTGCTGGTCGAAGGCCGCGCGCGGGCCGGCATCTCCCGCTTTACCGGCCAGGAAGAATACTACGAAGCCGAGATCGCCTACGTGGCGGAGGACGGCTCCGGCTCGGCCGAGGCCGAGGCGCTCAGCCGCGCCGTGGTCGAGCAGTTCGAAAACTACGTGAAGCTGAACAAGAAGGTCCCGCCCGAGGCGCTGGCCGCGATCCCGCAGATCGAGAACCCTGGCGAGCTGGCCGACCGCATCGCGTCGCACCTGTCGGTGAAGATCGCCGAGAAGCAGCAGCTCCTGGAAATCTTCAACGTCGTGAAGCGGCTGGAGAAGGTCTACGCCCTGATGGAGGGGGAAATCTCGGTCATGCAGACCGAGAAGAAGATCCGTAACCGCGTGAAGCGGCAGATGGAGAAGACCCAGCGCGAGTACTATCTGAACGAGCAGATGAAGGCGATCCAGCGCGAGCTGGGCGAACAGGACGATCAGCGCGACGAGCTGATGGACCTGGAAAAGCGCATCAAGAAGGTCCGGCTCTCCAAGGAGGCCCGCGCCAAGGCCGAGAGCGAGCTGAAAAAGCTACGCAACATGAGCCCGATGTCGGCGGAGTCGACGGTCGTCCGGAACTACCTGGACTGGCTGCTGACGATCCCGTGGGGCAAGGCCAAGATCAAGCCGATCGACCTGCAGAAGGCCGAGGACATCCTCGAAGGCGATCACTACGGCCTGGAGAAGGTCAAGGAACGAATCCTCGAGTACCTGGCGGTGCAAAGCCGCGTCGGCTCGCTGAAGGGGCCGATCCTATGCCTCGTTGGCCCCCCCGGCGTCGGCAAGACCTCGCTGGGCCGCTCGATCGCCAAGGCGACCGGCCGCGAATTCGTGCGAGTCTCGCTGGGCGGGGTGCGTGACGAGGCCGAAATCCGCGGTCACCGTAGGACCTATATCGGCTCGATGCCCGGCAAGATCATCCAGTCGATGAAGAAGGCCAAGTCGACCAACGCCTTCTTCCTGCTGGATGAGATCGACAAGATGGGCTCGGACTGGCGGGGCGACCCGTCCTCGGCCCTGCTTGAGGTGCTGGACCCGGCGCAGAACTCGACCTTCGCCGACCACTATCTGGAGGTCGACTACGACCTGTCGCCGGTGATGTTTGTCACCACGGCCAACAGCCTGAACATGCCCCAGCCGCTGCTGGACCGCATGGAGATCATCCGCATCCCCGGCTACACCGAGGACGAGAAGGTGGAGATCGCCAAGCGGCACATCCTGGCCAAGCTGACCAAGGACCATGGGCTGAAGCCGGAGGAGTTCATCGTCCCCGAGCAAGCGATCCGCGACCTGATCCGCTACTACACCCGCGAAAGCGGCGTGCGGTCGCTGGAGCGGGAGCTGGGCAACCTGGCGCGGAAGACGGTGCGCGACCTGGGCCGTGAAAAGCTGCTCACCATCACGATCGACGACGAGCGGCTGGGCAAGTACGCCGGCGTTCGGAAGTACAAGTATGGCGAGATGGACACCGAGGATCAGGTCGGGATCATCACCGGTCTGGCCTACACCGACTTCGGCGGCGACATCCTGACCATTGAGGCCGTCAAGATGCCGGGCAAGGGCCGCATGACGGTCACCGGCAATCTGAAGGACGTGATGAAGGAGTCGATCTCGGCGGCGAACAGTTACGTCCGCAGCCGGGCCACCAAGTTCGGCATCGAGCCGCCCAGCTTCGAGCGGACCGACGTCCACATCCACGTGCCGGACGGCGCCACGCCCAAGGATGGTCCGTCCGCCGGCGCGGCCATGGCCACGGCCATCGTCTCGGTGCTGACCGGCATCCCGATCAAGAAGGACATCGCCATGACCGGCGAGGTCACGCTCCGAGGTCGCGTCACCGCCATCGGCGGCTTGAAGGAGAAGCTGCTCGCGGCGCTACGTTCCGGCGTCAAGACCGTGCTGATCCCCTCGGAAAACGAGAAAGACCTGGCCGATATCCCGGAGAACGTGAAGCGCGAGATGACCATCATCCCGATCTCCACGATGGACGAGGTGCTGGCCCATGCCCTGACCCGCGCTCCAGTGGCGATCGAATGGTCGGAGGCCGACGCGCCGCCGGTCACGGTTCCGGACGATGGTGACGTGGAAAACATCCTTACGCACTGAGGTCTGATCAAATCTTACGTTACGGAGCGGCGCGGGATGATTCCCGCGCCGCTCTCGTTTGACGGCCACGCCCAGGCAGGCGTTAATTCAAAAGTGGAGTAGAGCGCGAGGGGCCTCTACGCCTGCATCATGAGAACCTGCTGGGAGAGACAGGATGACGAAGGCCGAACTCGTCGAGGCTATGGCCGATAAGACGGGTCTGAACAAAGCGCAGGCCAAGGACGCGCTCGACGCTTTCATCAGTTCGGTATCCACCTCCCTGAAGGCCGGGAAGGAAGTGCGCTTGGTGGGATTCGGCAGCTTCGTGCCGATCAAGCGGCCGGCCGGCACCGCGCGCAATCCGCGCACCGGTGAGACCGTTAAGCGCAAGGCTTCGGCGACCTGCCGCTTCAAGGTAGGTGACACGCTGAAGAGCACGCTCAACTGCTGATTTTTTCATTGCCTGGTGCGTCCGGAGCGGTGAAGGGAAGCCCCCGCGCCGCCCGGAAGTCATCGTGTGATCCTCGAACCGCTGCTTACCTCGACCGCTGTCGTCGCTATCGGCGAGATCGGCGACAAGACCCAGCTGCTGGCCATCGTGCTGGCGGCGAAGTTCAAGAAGCCGGTTCCCATCATCCTCGGCATCCTGGCCGCGACCCTGCTCAACCACGCCGCGGCCGCGACACTCGGCTACTATTTGTCGGCTTGGCTTAGCGGTCAGCTGTTCCGGGTGATCGTCGGCGTGGCCTTCTTCGCCATGGCCGGCTGGGCGCTGATCCCCGACAAGATGGACGATGACCTGAAAACGCTCGGCCGTGGCGGCATCTTCCTGACCACTCTGGTGACGTTTTTCGTCGTCGAGATCGGCGACAAGACCCAGATCGCCACCTCCCTGCTGGCCGCGCGCTTTCATCAGATCGCCCTGGTTACCGCCGGTACGACGCTGGGCATGATGATCGCCGATGTGCCCGCCGTGCTGCTGGGCGAGGCGGTGACGAGAATCGTGCCGCTGCGCGTCGTGCGGCTCGTCGCCGCGGCGATGTTCGGGCTGATCGGCGCCTGGGTGCTTCTGGCGGCGTTCCACCTGGTCTAGAAGCCTGCGGACGGGCGGCTAGCTCAGCTGGTTAGAGCATCTCGTTTACACCGAGAGGGTCGGGGGTTCGAATCCCTCGCCGCCCACCAGCCTTCGCGCAGGCTGCGCCCGCGCTTCGGCTCAGCAAACCGCTCCAGCGACGGGCGCCGCGCCGTAGCGTAGTGAAGGCGGGCTGGAGCATTGGGGGGAATTGCGTGATCAGATGGGCGCTGGCTTTGGGAATGTCGATGGCTGCCACCATCGCTAGCGCCGCGCCGGCCTCGGTCGACGACTACATGAAACAGCCGCGCCATGCGCCGGCCGCCGTCATCCGCTACGGCCCTGCGCCGGCTCAGGTGGCCGAACTCTTCCTGCCGAAGCGCAAAGGCCCGCACCCGGTCATCGTGCTGCTGCACGGTGGCTGCTTCCTGGCCGAATACCAGGGCCTGGCCCAGACCAGCGCCATCGCCGACGACCTGGCCGCACGCGGATATGCGGTGTGGAACGTCGACTACCGCAAGCTGGGCGAGCCGGGCGCCGGCTATCCCGGCACTTTCCTTGACGTGGCGACCGCCGTCGATCGGCTGCGGACCGAGGCGCCGAAGTACAACCTCGACACCCGCCGGGTGATCGCGCTCGGCCATTCGGCCGGCGGCCACCTGGCGCTGTGGGCCGCCGCGCGCGGCAAACTACCCGCCGACAGCCCGCTCCGCACGGCCGATCCCCTGCCGATCCGCACCGTGGTCAGCCTGGCGGGCATCGGCGACCTGAAAGGCCAGGCCAAGGTTTTCGCCATCCCCTGCGGCGACGACACGATCGAGCGGCTGATCGATCGCGCGAGGCGCAAGTCGCCTTACGCCGACACCTCCCCGGCCGAGCTGCTGCCCAGCGGGACGAAGGTGGTCATGGTGCACGGCGCCTACGACCCGGTCCTGCCGCCCTACACCGGCCGCGCCTATGCCGACTTGGCACGCCACGCCGGAGATAAGGCCGAGGTTGTGACCATCCCCGACGCTGGCCATTTCGATGTAGTCATCCCGACGACGGCGGCCTGGAAGGAGATCGTGGTTATTCTTGAGCGGGAGATGAAGGCGATGCCGCGGTGAGCGTCTCGCGGCTTCCCTCAGATTGAAGTTTCATGCCTAACTCCCGGGCCGCTGGGAGGATTCGATGACAGCGATATCTACGCGGGAGGCTGCGATCCACGAGGATCGGGCGTTCCTTGGTCACCCGAAGGGGCTGGCCTTCCTCTCCATCACCGAGGGCTTCGAGCGCTTCTCCTACTACGGGATGATCGCGCTCCTGGTGCTTTACATGAACGGCCAACTGCTGAAGCCGGGTCACGTCGAGCACGTGGTCGGCCTGAGCGTTCTGCGTCCGATCCTCGAAGCGGTGTTCGCCGGCGGGGCGCATTATTCGAACCAGCAGCTCTCTTCGGCGATCTACCTGGTCTATTCCAGTACGGTCTATCTGACCCCCTTGCTCGGCGGCCTGATCGCCGACCGCGTCGGGCGGACGGGGACGATCATCGTCGGGGCCAGCATCATGGCGCTCGGCCACTTCCTGATGGCCTTCGATGCCTCGTTCCTGTTGGCGCTGGTCTGCCTGATGATCGGCGCCGGGTGCCTGAAGGGCAATATCGCCACACAGGTGGGCGCGCTCTACGCCGCCGGCGACACGCGCCGCGCCGATGGCTTCCAGATCTTCTACGTGGGCATCAATGGAGGGGTGATCTTCGGTCCGATGATCACCGGCTACCTCGGCCAGGGGATTGCCTGGCACTACGGCTTCGCCGCCGCGGGCGTGGCTATGCTGATCGCCCTGGCGATCTATCTCTTCGGGCTCAAGCGCCTGCCGCCCGATCCGCCCCGCGACGCGAAGACCAAGGCGGAAAAGGTTGCGCGCCCAGCCATGGCCAAGCGCGAGGTGGCGGTCCTGGCGCTCCTGGCCCTCCTCCTGCCGGTTCTGGCGCTGTCAATCGTCGGCAACAATCAGATCTACAACGGCTATCTGGTGTGGGCCGAGGCCAACGCTGACTTGCACTTCCTGGGCCTCAAGATCCTGACCAGCCAGATGCTGTCGGTGGACTCCATCGTCTCGGTCATCACCCTGATCGGCATGGTGGCGTTCTGGCGAGCCTGGACGACGCGGTTCCCGGAGCCGGACGAACTCGGCAAGATCGCCATCGGCTGCTTCATCGGCGCCGCCGGCGTAGCCTGCCTGGCGGCGGGCGCGGCGCTGACGCCGGCTGGCCAGCGGGTCAGTTTCAACTGGCTGCTTGCCTTTCACCTGCTGAACGACATCGGGTTCGCCAACGTTCTGCCGGTCGGCCTTGCGTTGTTCTCGCGAGCAGCGCCCAAGGCGATCGCCGGACTGGTGATCGGTTTCTATTATTTGAACTTCTGGGGCGGGAACATTCTCGTGGGCTACCTCGGCACGCTCTACGAGAAGATGACGCCGGTGCAGTTCTGGATGATCCACGCGGCGATGGTCGGTGGGGCCGGCGTGATCTTTGTGATCGTCAGGCTGCTGTTTGGCGGCCTGCTGCTGGCGAGCGGACCACCGGACCTGGGCCTTGGCGATGTGGTGACGGCCGACGCCCAGCGGACGCCTTAGCCCGCCATGCTCTATCGCCCGCTTGGCCGCACCGGGCTCAGCGTCTCGGAGATCGGCTTCGGGGCGGCCAGCTGGTGGGGCAAGCCGCGGTTTCCGGAAGCCGAGGCGATGGGCCTGGTCCACGCCGCGATCGATGGCGGCGTCACCTTCTTCGACACCGGCGCCAGCTATTCGGCCGGGGAGGCCGAGCCTCGGCTGGGCCGGGCGCTCAAGGGCCGCGACGTCGACAGGCTGGTGATCGCCAGCAAAGCCGGCACCTATCACTCAGGCGGTGGCCGGATCGCCCGGGACTTCTCGCCGGCCGCCGTCACGGCCAGCGCCGAACGCAGCCTGAGCAACCTTGGCCTCGACGTCCTGCCGCTCTTGCAACTACACGGTCCCGCGATCGCCGAACTCACCGAAGACCTGCGTGCGGCCCTGGCGGACCTGAAGGCGAGGGGCCTGATCCGCGCCCTGGGCATCAACAGCTTCGATCCGGCGGTGATCGAGCACGTCATCGGCCTGCCGGACTTCGACGTGGTGATGGTCGACTACAATGTCCTGAAGCCCGAGCGAGAGCCGCTGATCGCCCGCGCGGCCGCGGCCGGGAAGGGGGTTCTGGCCGGCATGGCCCTGGCCATGGGGCACACGGGCGTGCGGCTGGCCAATATCCGCGGGGCCCAGGACCTGTGGTACGCCGCCCGCGCGCTGGCCAATCACCGGACCGAGGTGGCCCGCGGTGCGCGCTTCGGCTTTCTGAATCACCTACCTGACATGACTGCCGCCCAGGCCGCCCTGGCCTTCGTCCTGGCCAACCCGGCCGTCGCCTGCGCCGTCACCGGGACCACCCGCCAGGCCCACTTGGCCGAGAACCTCGCGGCGTCCGGGATGGCGCTGCCACCCCGGCTCATGACCCGCATTCGCGCTGTCCGCGGTTGACGCCCACGGTTGACCCAGGGGCGCCCGGCTTTCCGGGTGACAGGCGGCGCGGCGAGGAGTCATGGTGGGCTGAACAACGATAATCTGGCGGGAAACGACCATGACGAAGCCCAACTCGGAGCTCGATCAGGCCCTGGAGGACGCGCACCTCCCGGCGCTGCTCATGGCCCTGGTGCACATGACCGGTGACGCCGGCTGGCTGCGACCGGAATGGACGCCGGTCTACCAGCCGCTCTCACCGCCGGGCGACACCGGCCTGTCGGAAGAGGCCAAGGCCGACATCCGCACCAAGGCCAACGTGGCGATCGAGGACTATGTGGCCGCGGGCTCACCGAAGATGCCGAGCCCCGACACGCCGACGCTGCGCAAGATGATGGATTTCATCGCCGGCGCCCCGATCCCGGAGATCTACGCCGACTTCCTGATCGATGAGCTGGCGATCTCCGGCAAGTCCAGCAAGGACCCGCAGTTCGAGCAGCCGCAGCTCAAAGAGGCCGCGCGCAAGCTGAAGGTGCTGGTGATCGGCGCAGGCATGTCGGGCCTGCTCACCGGGATCCGCCTGCAGCAGGCCGGGGTCCAGTTCGAGATCGTTGAGAAGAACGTCGACGTGGGCGGCACCTGGCTGGTGAACACCTACCCGGGCTGCCGGGTGGACAACTCCAACCACATGTACAGCTACTCTTTCGAGCCGAACCACGCCTGGCCGCAGCACTTCTCACCCCAGCCGGAACTGCTCAAGTACTTCCGCGGCGTGGCCGCCAAGTACGACATGAAGAAGCACATCCGCTTCGAGACCTCGGTCGAAAGTTTGACCTGGGACGAGGCGCGGTCAGTCTGGCGCGTCGAGCTTGTCGGCAAGGACGGCAAGACCGAAACCGTCGAGGCCAATGCGGTGGTCACGGCCGTCGGCCAACTCAACAAACCCCGGATTCCCAAGATCGACGGCGTCGGCGCGTTCGAAGGGCCGGCGTTCCACTCCGCCCAGTGGCGCCACGACGTGGACCTGACCGGCAAGCGGGTGGCGGTGATCGGCACCGGCGCCTCGGCCTACCAGTTCGTGCCGGAAATCGCGCCGAAGGTCGCCCATATGACGGTCTTCCAGCGCACCCCGCCCTGGGGGCTGCCGGTGGCGCATTATCATGAGGACGTTCCCGAGGGGATGAAGTGGCTCCTCGAGCACATCCCCTACTACGACAAATGGTACCGGTTCTGGCTGTTCTGGATGACCACCGAGGGCTTCCTGCCGATGGTCAAGGCCGACGAGGGCTGGAACGGCCCGACGACCGCGGTCGGGGCCGAGAACCTGATGCTGCGGGAAATGGCCGCCGCGGCGCTCGCCGCCCAGGTCGAGGACCGCCCCGACCTGCTGCCCAACGTCGTGCCCACCTATCCGGTCGGCGGCAAGCGCGCGGTGCTCGACAACGGCGTCTGGCTGGGCGCGCTCAAGCGCCCGAATGTGCAGCTGGTCACCGAGGCGATCACCAGCATCACGCCCAAGGGCGTGGTCACCGCCGACGGGACCGAGCATGAGGTCGATGTGCTGATCTACGGCACTGGGTTTACCGCATCGAGCTTCCTGTCGGGCCTCAAGATCGTCGGCAAGGGCGGGCGCGAACTGCACGACGTCTGGGCCGGCGACGCGCGGGCCTATCTCGGCATGACCACGCCCGGTTTCCCGAACTTCTTCATGATCTACGGGCCCAACACCAATATCGTCGTCAACGGCTCGATCATCTTCTTTTCCGAGTGCTCGGTCCGCTACATCGTCGGTGCGATTCGCCTGCTGGCCGAGACCGGGGCCAAGGCCATGGAGACGAAGAAAGACGTCCATGACGCCTTCAATATCCGGGTCGACGAGGCCAACAAGGGCTGGGCCTGGGGGTCGAAGAACGTCACCAGCTGGTACAAGAACGAGTTCGGCCGGGTGAGCCAGAACTGGCCCTTCGGCCTGATCGACTACTGGCGCGCCACGCTCGCGCCCAATCCCGATGACTTCGTGCTGAGCAAGCAACCTGAGCCCGTGGCCTAGAGAGCAACGATCATGAGCGAGATGACCGGCGGCCTGAGGTTCCCATGAAGACCGAAGATATCGAGTACCACGCCGATGGCGCGCGCCTGGTCGGGACGCTGTTTGTCGACGACGCCAAGGCCGGCAAGCGGCCGGGCGTCCTGGTCGCGCCGGAAGGCGGCGGCCTGGTCGACCTGACGAAGTCGATCGCCAGGCGGCTGGCCGAGGCCGGCTACGTGGCGTTCGCCATGGACTACTACGGCGACGGCAAACCGCTAAGCGATCGCAATCAGGTCATGCCGAAGATCAACGCCTTCATGGCCGAACCCAGCACGATCCGCGCCCGCGCGACGGAGGCGCTGGCGGTCCTGATTCGCCAGGCCGAGACCGACGCGAGCCGCCTGGCCGCCATCGGCTACTGCTTCGGCGGCACCACCGTGCTGGAGCTGGCCCGCAGCGGGGCGGATCTGAAGGCCGTGGTCGGCTTCCACTCCGGACTGGCCACCACCCGTCCAGCCGAGCCTGGGGTCGTCCGCGCCAAGATCCTGACCTGCATCGGTTTCCACGATCCCATCATCCCGCCCGACCAGCGGCTCGCGTTCGAGACGGAAATGGACGCGGCGGGCGTCGATTGGCGGATGACCGTCTATGGCCAAGCCGGCCACAGTTTCACCAATCCGAACGCCGGCGTGTTTGGCATGCACGGCTTTGACTATCACGAGGCTACCGACAAGCGCTCCTGGCGGGCGATGATCGATCTCTTCGAAGAAGCCTTCTCCTAGGTCGCGTCCCAAATCGACCGGAAGGCGCCGCCGCCATTCAACCGCTGGGCGGGGCTGGACTTGTCGATATGCCCGATGAGGCCGCGGTAGACGCCGTATCCGATCAGCTCCTGCAGGCGGGGCGGGAAGGCCTTCACCAGCTGGGGGTCAAGGCCAAGCTGTTGGTTCTCCTGCTGGCGGATGAAGCCCGCGCAGTAGTTCATGGCGATCCCGGTGCGCCGCATGTCCGTCCGGTTGGCCCCGCCGCCGTGCCACAGGGCCCCGTCCCAGAGCAGGACGCTGCCCTTCGGCATCTCCCCTGGGATGGTCTCATAGGCGCCGCCGTAGTCCGGGTTGGGCTTCTTGTGGCTGCCGGGGACCAGCCGGGTCGCCCCGTTGGCCTCGGTGAAATCGGTCAGCGCCCACATGGAATTGCAGACGATCGGGGCGTGTGGCTTCTCCAGTGGGATCACCTGGTCGTCGGCGTGGATCGGCTGGGCGGTCTCGCCTGGTTCGATGGCGATCGAGGAGAGCGAGGAGATCAGGCATCCCTCGTCCAGCACCCCCTCGACGATCGGCAGCACATTGGCGTGGACCGGGACCTCGGCGAACGGCGTCCCGTGGGCCAGCAGGTTGTAGATCCGCACCGTGCGGTGACCCTCGAAGCCGTTGCCGGCGGGCACGGCCCCCAGGTCGCGCTGTAGCGTCAGCAGGGCCTCGTTCAGGGCGTCTACGAGGTCGGGCGCGATGGCGTTCTCGACGATGGTGTAGCCGTCACGCCGGATGGCCTCGACGTGCTTGTCCCGGGTTGCCGCGTCCATGCCGTCGCCTCTTTCTGCTCGCCGTGATCTATGGTGGCGCACGGTCCGGGGGGCAAGGGATGGCCGAACAAGCGGGGTATGGACAGGCGAGGGCAGGGCTGGCGGTCATCCTGGCGCTGGCCGCGGCCGTGGCGCAGGGCCCGGTGAACCCGGATGTTCGGGTCGTCACCTACGCCTGCGGAGACGGCTCGACCATCGTCGCCGGCTACCCCGACACCAAGACCGCCGTCGTTACCTGGAAGGACCACGCTTACACGCTGAAGCTCGCGCCCGCCGCCCACGGGGCTCGCTACACCGGCTTTGGCCTTCAGTGGTGGACCCAGGGCGACCGCGCGACGCTCGGCCACCTGACGGCTGGCCAGGGCGCACTCGAGTGCAAGGCCCGCCCCGACAAAGGCTCCGCCAGGATCTGATTTCGAAGGGAAAACCGCGGTGGGGGTGGCGCGAATGACGGGACTTGAACCCGCGACCTCCGGCGTGACAGGCCGGCGCTCTAACCAACTGAGCTACATCCGCACTAGGACCCCGCGCGAACGCGAGGCGATCACATATGTCCGAGGTGGAATCGTGTCAACGGAAGAACACGCCGCAAGGCGCGGCATATGGCCGTTCTTCGTGAGCCCATGTCTCCTGTTTCGTGAGCTTTCCGCGCCGCAACAAGGCCCCGTTTGAAACGGCGGGAGGTGTGGTCTAGAACGGCCCGCGACTCCTTCGAGGACTCTATGAACGCGTTCCTGCTCCAGTACCTGCCCATCGTGATCTTTCTAGGCATTGCCGCGGCGCTCGGCGTGGTCTTCATCCTGGCCGGCGCGGCGCTCGGCCCCACGAACCCGGACGCTGAAAAGCTCTCCTCCTACGAGTGCGGCTTCAATGCCTTCGATGACGCGCGGATGAAGTTCGACGTGCGATTCTACCTGGTCTCGATCCTGTTCATCATCTTCGACCTGGAGGTGGCGTTCCTGTTCCCCTGGGCCGTGGCGCTGATGAAGCTGCCGCAGTCGGCGGGCATCTTCGCCTTCTGGTCGATGATGACCTTCCTGGGCGTGCTCACCGTGGGCTTCATCTACGAGTGGAAGAAGGGGGCCCTGGAATGGGAGTAGTCGTTCCCGCCGGTTCCGGAGGCCGGTCTGCGGTTGAGGGCTATGACCCCAAGGCCCACGATCCGTTCTTTGACGGGGTCTCCCAGACGCTGGCTGACAAGGGCTTTGTCACGGCTAGCGTCGATGACCTGATCACCTGGGCGCGCACCGGCTCGCTGATGTGGATGACCTTCGGTCTGGCCTGCTGCGCCGTCGAGATGATGCAGGCGTCCATGCCGCGCTACGACCTGGAGCGCTACGGCTTCGCGCCGCGGGCCAGCCCGCGCCAGTCCGACGTGATGATCGTTGCCGGCACTCTCGTGAACAAGATGGCTCCGGCTCTGCGCAAGGTCTACGACCAGATGCCCGAGCCCCGCTACGTGATCTCCATGGGCTCCTGTGCCAACGGCGGCGGCTACTACTACTTCAGCTATTCGACGGTGCGCGGCTGCGACCGGATCGTGCCGGTGGACGTCTATGTCCCCGGCTGCCCGCCGACCGCAGAGGCCCTGGTCTATGGCGTCCTGCAGCTGCAGAAGAAGATCCGCCGCACCGGGACGATCATGCGATGAGCTGGCCGCCCACCACGCCGCAGCTGGAAAAGCTCGGGCGTTCCCTCGTCAAGGCCTCCAAGGGCGGCTTCACCGGCCATGAGGTGATGTACGGCGAGCTGAACCTGGTCGGTCCGGCCGACCGGATCGTCGAAGCCCTGACCCAGTTGCGCGACAGCGCCGAGGGCGCCTTCACCCAGCTGATAGACCTGGCCGGCGTGGACTATCCGGAGCGCGAGAAGCGCTTCGACGTGGTCTACCATCTGCTCTCGCTGACCAAGAACCTGCGCATCCGGGTCAAGGTGCAGACCGACGAGGACACCGCTGTCCCCTCGGTCACCGGCGTGTTCCCGGTCGCCGACTGGTTCGAGCGCGAAGCTTTCGACATGTACGGCGTCTTCTTTTCCGGCCATCCGGACCTGCGCCGCATCCTCACCGATTACGGCTTCCACGGGCATCCGCTGCGCAAGGATTTCCCGATGACCGGCTACGTCGAGGTTCGCTACGACGACGAGCTGAAGCGGGTGGTCTATGAGCCGGTGAAGTCGGTCGAGTGGCGCAACTGGGACTTCCTCAGCCCCTGGGAGGGCGCGGAGCCAGGCTACGCACCGATCCCGGGCGACGAGAAGGCCATCCCGCAGGTGAAGGACGCCCCGTCTTCAGGAGGAAAAGCGTGACCGGCGACAATTCCTCCGCCCAGGACACCGCCTTCTTCGCACCCGACGTGCCGATGGAAACCAAGGTGCGCAAGTTCAACATCAACTTCGGCCCGCAACACCCTGCGGCGCATGGTGTTTTGCGCCTGGTGCTGGAGCTGGACGGCGAGATCGTCGAGCGCGTCGACCCGCACATCGGCCTGCTGCATCGTGGCACCGAGAAGCTTATCGAGGCTCGGCCTTACCAGCAGACGATCCCCTATTTCGACCGCCTCGACTACGTGGCGCCGATGAACCAGGAGCATGCCTACTGCCTGGCCATCGAGAAGCTGATGGGCGTCGAGGCGCCGATCCGCGCCTCGCTGATCCGGGTGCTGTATTCCGAGATCGGCCGGATTCTGAATCACCTGCTCAACGTCACCACCCAGGCCATGGACGTGGGCGCGCTCACCCCGCCGCTCTGGGGCTTCGAGCAGCGCGAAAAGCTGATGGTGTTCTATGAGCGCGCGTCCGGCGCGCGGATGCACGCCAACTACTTCCGGGTTGGCGGTGTGCGCCAGGACCTGCCGCCCGAGCTGATCCAGGATATCGCCGACTGGTGCGTCCAGTTCCCCAAGCTCTGCGACGACCTCGAAACCCTGTTCGGCGGCAACCGCATCTTCAAGCAACGCAACGTCGATATCGGCAAGGTCACCAAGGAAGAGGCCATCGCCTGGGGCTTCTCCGGCGTGATGGTGCGCGGAAGCGGCATCGCCTGGGACCTGCGCCGCAACCAGCCGTACGAGTGCTACAACGACCTCGAGTTCGACATCCCCCTGGGGGTCAACGGCGACTGCTACGACCGCTACCTCTGCCGCATGGAAGAGATGCGCCAGTCGACCAAGATCATGGCCCAGTGCTGCGAGCGCCTGATGAAGACGCCCGGTCCGGTGCTGATCGAGGACAACAAGATCGCCGCCCCGCGCCGCGGCGAGATGAAGCGCTCGATGGAGGCGCTGATCCACCACTTCAAGCTGTTCACCGAAGGCTACCGGCCGCCGCCCGGCGAGGTCTACGCCTGCGTCGAGGCGCCGAAGGGCGAGTTCGGCGTCTATCTGGTGAGCGACAGCACCAACAAGCCCTACCGCTGCAAGATCCGCGCGCCGGGCTATCCGCACCTGCAGGCGATGGACTGGATGAACCGCGGTCACATGCTGGCCGACGTCTCCGCCATCCTCGGGTCGCTGGATATCGTGTTCGGGGAGATCGACCGTTGAGCGTCCGCAGGCTCGCCCTTGAGCAACCCGCCAGCTTCGCCTTCAAGCCGGCGACGCTGAAGGCCGCGCAAGGCTGGATGGGCAATTTCCCAGCCGGCCGCCAGCAGTCGGCGGTGATCGCCACCCTGTGGCTGGTGCAGAAGCAGGAGGGTTGGGTCTGCGAGCCTGCCATCCGCGCCGTGGCCGAGCTGCTCGGCATGCCGGTGATCCGGGTTCTGGAGATCGCCACCTTCTACACGATGTTCATGCTGGAGCCGGTCGGCACGGTCGCCCTGGTCCAGGTCTGCGGCACGACGCCCTGCCAGACCCGCGGCTCCGAAGCCCTGCTGGCGGTCTGTAAGCGCAACTTCGGGCCCTCGAACCACCGCTCAGCCGACGGCAAGTTCTACTGGCAGGAAGTCGAGTGCCTGGGCGCCTGCGCCAACGCGCCGATGGCCGCCATCAACGACTACTACTACGAGGACCTGACGCCGGAGAGCTTCGAGAAGCTGCTCGACGACTTCGCCGCCGGCAAGAAGCCCAAGCCCGGCTCGGCCATCGGCCGCATGGGCTCCGCCCCCGAAGGCGGCCTCACCACGCTCACCGACGCCAAACTCTACAACGGCTCGCTCGGCAAGAAGATGACGATCCCGAACCTGCCGCCGAAAGCGCCCAAGTCCGCGAAGGCGCCGGCATGAGCCTCGATCCCGCCCAGATGAAGCAGCGCTTCGTCCAGATGACGATCGCCAACGTGATCCTCATGCTGGTCGCGGTCGGCTTCGCCATCGCCCACTTCACCTATGGCGTCGGCTGGGCGCTGTACGGGTTCATCGGCTTCATCGGCTTGGCGTTCGCCGTGCAGATGTGGTTCGTCCGCGGCGTCGCTCGCGACAATAAGAGGAACTGAGCGGTGGCCGGACTTCTGGCGGACAAGGACCGCATCTTCCTCAACATTTACGGCCAGCGTGACTGGGGCCTGGATGGCGCGAAGGCGCGCGGCGCCTGGAACGGCACGAAGGACATCGTCGCCCAGACGCCGGACTGGATCTGCGATCAGATCAAGGCGTCGGGCCTGCGCGGCCGGGGCGGGGCGGGCTTCGCCACCGGCCTGAAGTGGACCTTCATGCCCAAGGCCGAGAGCGAGCGGCCGCACTATCTGCTGGTCAACGCCGACGAAAGCGAGCCGGGCGCCTGCAAGGACCGCGACATCCTGCGCAACGACCCGCACCTGCTGATCGAGGGCTGCCTGATCGCCTGCAAGGCCATGCGGGCCCACACGGCCTACATCTACATCCGCGGCGAATACGTCTTCGAGCGCGAGCGGATGACCGCGGCGATTCGCCAAGCCTACGACGCCAAGCTGATCGGCAAGGGTAACGTCCACGGTTGGGACTGCGACGTGCGCCTCGCCCACGGCGGCGGGGCATACATCTGCGGCGACGAGACCGCGCTGATGGAGAGCTTCGAGGGCAAGAAGGGCCAGCCGCGCCTGAAGCCCCCGTTCCCGGCCGGCGCCGGCATCTACGGCTGCCCAACCACGGTCAACAACGTCGAGACCATCGCGGTCGTCGGCACCATCCTGCGCCGCGGCGCCGCCTGGTTCGCGGGCTTCGGGACCGAGAAGTCCACCGGCACCAAGCTGTTCGCGGGCTCCGGCCACCTGAACAAGCCCTGCGTCGTCGAGGACGCGGTCGGCATCTCGGTGAAGCAGCTGATCGAGGACCACTTCGGCGGCGTGCGCGGCGGTTGGTCCAACCTGAAGGCGGTGATCCCTGGCGGCATCTCGGTGCGGATGATCCCGGCCGAGCAATGCGAAGACGCGATCATGACCTACGAGGACCTGCAGGCCCGCGGGTCCGGCCTCGGCACCGGTACCATGATCGTCTTCGACAAGGACGCCGACCTGGTGAAGGCGATCGCCCGGGCCAGCTACTTCTACAAGCACGAGAGCTGCGGCCAGTGCACGCCGTGCCGCGAAGGCACCGGCTGGATGTGGCGGGTGATGGAGCGGATGGTCACCGGCGAGGCCGAAATGTCCGAGATCGACCTGCTGCTCGACGTCGCCAGACAGGTTGAGGGCCACACCATCTGCGGCCTGGGCGATGCGGCCGCCTGGCCGATCCAGGGCCTGTTCCGCCATTTCCGCCACGAGGTCGAGGACCGGATCACTCAGTATCGCGCCGGCAAACCCCACGTGCAGGGCCACACTATCCTGGCGGCGGAGTAGGGCCATGCCGATTTGCAAGGTCGACGGCGTCGAGGTCGAATTCGAGCAGGGCATGAACGTCCTGCAGGTGGCCGAGCTGGCGGGGAAGGAAATCCCGCGCTTCTGCTACCACGAGCGCCTCAGCATCGCCGGCAACTGCCGCATGTGCCTGGTTGAGGTGAAGCCTGGCCCGCCGAAGCCGCAGGCCTCCTGCGCGCTGCCGGCTGCCGAGAACATGGAGATCTTCACCGACACGCCAATGGTCAGGAAAGCCCGCCACGGAGTGATGGAGTTCCTGCTCATCAACCACCCGCTGGACTGCCCGATCTGCGACCAGGGCGGCGAGTGCGATCTCCAGGATCAGGCCATGGGCTATGGCCGCGACGACAGCCGCTACGCCGACAACAAGCGGGCCGTCGAAGAGAAATATATGGGTCCGCTGGTCAAGACGGTTATGACCCGCTGCATCCAGTGCACCCGCTGCGTCCGGTTCATTACCGAGGTCGCCGGCGTACCAGAAATCGGTCTTATCTCTCGCGGCGAAGACGTTGAAATCACGACGTATCTCGACAAGGCCGTCACCTCGGAACTCTCCGCCAACATCATCGACCTGTGCCCGGTCGGCGCGCTGACCTCCAAGCCCTACGCCTTCAGCGCCCGGCCCTGGGAGCTGAAGAAGACCGAGAGCGTCGACGTGATGGATGCCCTTGGCTCGGCAATCCGGGTGGACGCGCGTGGCGCGGCGGTGCTGCGCGTCCTGCCGCGCGTCAACGAGGACATCAACGAGGAGTGGATCTCCGACAAGACCCGCTATGCCGTCGACGGCCTGGCCCGCCAGCGCCTCGACCAGCCGTTCATCCGCAGCGTCGGCAAGCTACGCCCCGCGACCTGGGCGGAGGCGCTTGAGGCGGTGGCCGCCAAGGTGACGGCGACTGCGCCCGACCGCATCGGCGTGATCGCCGGCGACCTGCAGGACGCGGAGTCCATGAAGGCCACGCTCGACCTGTTCCGTGGGCTCGGCGTGCAATCCACCGACTGCCGCCAGGACGGTCTGGCGCTGGGCGACGGGCCGCGCGAGAGCTGGCTGTTCAACTCCACCATCCACGGGATCGAGGACGCCGACGTCGTCCTGCTGGTCGGGACCAATCCGCGCCTGGAAGCCCCGGTGCTGAACGCGCGCCTGCGCAAGCGCTGGCTGGCCGGCGCTCTGCGCATCGGCGTGATCGGCCCGCAGGCCGACCTGACCTACCCGCACGACTACCTGGGCGCGGGACCCTCGACGCTCACCGGTCTCGCCAGGGCCAAGGGTGCATTCATCGATGCGCTGAAGGCCGCCAAGGCGCCGGCGATCATCGTAGGCGCAGGCGCCCTATCCCGCAGCGACGGCGCGGCGGTGCTCAAGGCGGCCGCGGGCGTTGCCAAGGCCTTCGGCATGACCTGGAACGTGCTGCATTCGGCCGCGGCCCGGGTCGGCGGCCTCGACCTCGGCTTCACTCCCGGTCCAGGCGGCAAGACCGCCGCTGAGCTGTCGGCCAAGGGCGGCGCGGACCTGCTGTTCCTGCTGGGCGCCGACGAGATCGACACCTCGGCGTCGAAGGCTTTCACCGTCTACCTGGGCACCCACGGCGACCGTGGCGCGCACAATGCCGACGTGGTCCTGCCGGGCGCCGCCTACACCGAGAAGAACGGCCTTTACGTCAACACCGAGGGCCGGGTGCAGCAGGGCGTCCGTTCGGTCTTTCCGAAGGGCGAGGCCCGCGAAGACTGGGCGATTCTGCGCGCGCTCTCCGAGCGCCTGGGCGTCAAGCTGCCCTACGACACCCTGGACGCATTGCGGGTGAAGCTGTTCGCCGATCACCCGACGTTCGGCCGCATTGATTATGTGGCGGGCGGCTCAGCCAGCCTCGACTTGGGCGCCCTGGGCGGGAAGGGGAGCCTCTCCGCCGATCCGTTCGTAAGCTCGGTCGACAGCTTCTACCTGACCAATCCGATCGCGCGGGCCAGCGTGACCATGGCCGAATGCGCCGCGCTGGCCTCGGGCGCCGGCAAGATGGCGGCCGAATAGATGGAATTCTGGACCACCCCCCTAGGCTGGACCCTTCTGACCCTCGGTCAGATCCTGCTGATCACCGTGATCCTACTGCTGACCATCGCCTTCATGATCTACGGCGACCGCAAGATTTTCGCCGGCGTGCAGATGCGCAAGGGCCCCAACGTCGTGGGCCCGTTTGGCCTGCTTCAATCCTTCGCCGACCTGGGCAAGTTCCTGGTCAAGGAACTGGTCGTCCCGGCCGGGGCGGACAAGGTGGTCTTCCTCCTGGCGCCGCTGATCAGCGTGACGCTCGCACTCGGCTCCTGGGCGGCGATCCCGTTCGGGCCTGGCTGGGTGGTGGCCGATATCAACGTCGGCGTCCTCTACCTGTTCGCCGTCTCGTCGATGGGCGTCTACGGCATCATCATGGGCGGCTGGGCGTCCAACTCGAAATACCCGTTCCTGGGCGCCCTGCGTTCAGCCGCGCAGATGGTCTCCTACGAGGTCTCCATCGGTTTCGTGATCATCACGGTCATTCTGCTCTCGGGCAGCATGAGCCTGGCGAAGATCGTTGAGCTGCAGGCCGGCGGGTTCTGGAACTGGAACATCTTCGGCGGCGGCGGCGTGCAGAACCTGCCGCTGGCCCTGGTGATGATCCCGATGGGGATGATCTTCTTCATCTCGGGCCTGGCCGAAACCAACCGCCCGCCCTTCGACCTGCCGGAGGCCGAGAGCGAGCTCGTGGCCGGCTACGCCATCGAATACGGTTCCACGCCCTACCTGCTGTTCTACCTCTCGGAGATGTCCAACATCCTGCTGATGTCGGGCCTGATGGCGGTGTTCTTCCTGGGCGGCTGGCAGGCCCCGTGGCCGACCCACTACCTCGACCGGTTTACCGGGACCTCGTGGTCCTGGGTCGCCAGCCTTCACGGCCTGGCGATGCTGGTGATCAAGACCGCCTTCGTGCTGTTCGCCAACGCCATGGTCCGCTCGGTCGTGCCGCGCTACCGCTACGACCAGCTGATGCGCCTGGGCTGGAAGGTGTTCCTGCCGACCTCGCTGGTGGCCGTGGCCCTGGTCGCCGGCTGGCGCGTCTACGCTCCGTTGGCCGGATGAGAGCGGTCCTGGTCATGCTCTTCGCCCTGGGCCTCGCGGCTTGCGAGACCTCCGCCAACATCGCTGGCAGCGCGGACTACGACTCCCTGAAGCGCGCGCATGACAACTGCGCGGTCAAGGGCGGGACGCTGGTGCTCAAGGATGGCGGGGACTCCCAGTACATCGACGACTATTCGTGCAAGGTGAAATGACCATGTTCCAGCGCATCGGACAGGCGATGAGGGGCGCGGCGCTGATGGATTTCGCCGGCGCGCTCGGCCTTGGCCTGAAGTACATGGTCCGCCCCAAGGCCACCGTGATCTATCCCAACGAGCGCAATCCGCAGAGCCCGCGCTTCCGCGGCGAGCACGCGCTGCGCCGGTATCCCAACGGCGAGGAACGCTGCATCGCGTGCAAGCTGTGTGAGGCGATCTGCCCGGCCCAGGCCATCACCATCGAGGCAGAGCCGCGCGAAGACGGCAGCCGTCGCACGACCCGCTACGACATCGACATGGTCAAATGCATCTACTGCGGCCTCTGTCAGGAGGCCTGCCCGGTGGACGCCATTGTCGAGGGGCCGAACCTGGAATTCGCCGTGGAGACCCGTGAGGAGCTTTACTACGACAAGGCCAAGCTGCTCGATAACGGCGACCGCTGGGAGCGGGAGATCGCGAAGAATCTGGAACTGGATGCGCCCTATCGCTAAGACCCGCCCCGCGGGCCTTTCGAGAGGCGAATCCCAAGGACGTTTGAGGAGCTAGGAACCGGCCGATGGCCCTGCAGGCGATCGCATTTTATCTGATGGCGGCGGCGACGCTGATCTCGGCCTTCGCTGTGGTCTCGGCGAAGAATCCCGTGCACTCGGTGCTGTTCCTCATCGCTGCCTTCTTCTCATCGGCGGGCCTCTTCGTGCTGCTCGGCGCGGAGTTCCTGGCGATGCTGCTGGTGGTGGTCTACGTGGGCGCCGTCGCGGTGCTGTTCCTGTTCGTGGTGATGATGCTGGACGTCGACTTCGCCCAGCTGCGTCAGGGCTTCGCCCGCTACATGCCGCTGGGCCTGCTGATCGCCGGCGGCCTGGCCGTGGAGATGGTGCTGGTCTCCTCCACCGTGGCGATCAATGGCGCGGCCAGGCTCAACGACAGCCCGGTCGCCAACGGCCACGCCGGCGGCGCCTCCAACGCCGAGGCGATCGGGCGGCTGCTCTACACCCAGTATGTCTACTTCTTCCAGGCGGCCGGCATGGTGCTGCTGGTGGCGATGATCGGGGCCATCGTGCTGACCCTCCGCCACAAGCCCGGCGTCAAGCGTCAGGTGATGATGGATCAGGTGCTGCGCACCACGAAGACCGGCATGCGCACGGTTTCAATCAAGCCCGGCGAAGGCGTTTCCGAATGACCATAGGCCTGGCGCAATACCTCGCGGTCGCCGCGATCCTGTTCACGATCGGGGTGTTCGGCATCTTCGTGAACCGCAAGAACATCATCGTCATCCTGATGTCGATCGAGCTGATCCTGCTCGCCGTGAACATCAACCTGGTGGCCTTCTCGGCCTACCTCGGCAACGTCGTCGGGCAGATCTTCGCGATGTTCGTGCTCACCGTCGCGGCCGCCGAGGCCGCAGTGGGTCTGGCGATCCTGGTGACCTTCTTCCGCAACCGCGGCGACATCGCCGTGGACGACGCCTCAGTGATGAAGGGCTGAGGATGGATCCCAAGCTCCTCGTCACCGTCATCCTCTACGGTCCGCTGATCGGCGCGCTGGTCGCCGGCCTGTTCGGCGAGAAGATCGGCGACGTCGCTTCTATGACGATCACCACCGGCTTCCTGTTCCTGTCGGCGGCGCTCTCCTGGATCGTTTTCGCCAAGTGGACCTGGGGCGGGCTCGAACCCTTCACGCTGACCTATGCGCCGTTCATCCAGGTCGGGAATTTCATCTCTAACTGGTCGTTCCGGCTGGATGGCCTGTCGGCAGTAATGCTGGTGGTGGTGACCACGGTCTCCAGCCTCGTGCACCTCTACAGCTGGGGCTACATGGCCGAGGACGCGTCCAAGCCGCGGTTCTTCGCCTATCTGTCGCTGTTCACCTTCGCCATGCTGAGCCTGATCAGCGCGGCCGATTTCATGCAGCTGTTCTTCGGCTGGGAAGGCGTGGGCCTGGCCAGCTACCTGCTGATCGGCTTCTGGCACCACAAGGCCACCGCCAACGCCGCCGCCATCAAGGCCTTCGTGGTCAACCGCGTCGGCGACTTCGGCTTCGCGCTGGGGATCATGACGGTGTTCTGGTCGCTGGGTTCGATCCAGTTTGCGCACATCTTCCCGGCTGTGGCCGCACACGCCGGTATGACTTGGCACTTCGGCAGTTGGGACTTCCGGCTGATGGACTTGGCCTGCGCCCTGCTGTTCGTCGGCGCGATGGGCAAGTCGGCGCAGTTCTTCCTGCACACCTGGCTGCCGGACGCCATGGAGGGCCCGACGCCGGTCTCGGCCCTGATCCACGCCGCGACCATGGTGACCGCTGGCGTCTACATGGTCTGCCTGCTGTCGCCGATGTTCGAGTATGCGCCTGTCGCCAAGCATATCGTCGTCATCATCGGCGCCATGACCGCGCTGTTCGCCGCGACGGTCGGCCTGGTCCAGAACGACATCAAGCGGGTGATCGCCTATTCGACCTGCTCACAGCTCGGCTACATGTTCATGGCTGCGGGCGTCGGCGCCTACCAGGCCTCGATGTTCCACCTGTTCACCCACGCCTTCTTCAAGGCGCTGCTGTTCCTGGGCGCCGGCTCGGTGATCCACGCCATGGTCCACGAGCAGGACATGCGCCGCTACGGCGGGCTGATGAAATACCTGCCGATCACCTTCACGGTGATGACCATCGGGACCATCGCCATCACCGGCCTTGGCATCCCCTTCGCCGAGCTTGGCTTCGCCGGCTTCTACTCCAAGGACTCGATCATCCACGCGGCCTGGGAGGCCGGCGTCACCGGCGACCCGATGGGCTATTTCGCCTTCGTGGTCGGGGTGTTCGTGGCCGGCCTGACCGCCTTCTATTCCTGGCGCGTCGCCTTCTTCACCTTCAACGGCCACGCCCGCTGGACCTCGGAAGACCTGGAGCACCACTGGCACAACCGCGACCATGATCACGGTCACGACGATCATGCCCATGCCGCCGAGACCCACTCCGAGCCAGACACCTCCGATCATGGGGGCGAGCACGTGCACAAGCCGCACGAGAGCCCCTGGACCATGCGTATCCCGCTGATCCTGCTCGCCGTCGGCGCCATGGCTTCGGGCTTCTTCTTCGTCGAGAAATTCGTCGGCGCCGAGCAGCATGAGTTCTGGCGCGGCGCGATCTTCACTGCCGCCAACAACCACGTCCTGACCGCCGTCGAGGGCCCGCTCTGGGTGGTGCTCGCGCCGCTGACGGTCTCGCTGATCGGCCTGGGCGCGGCGGCCTACGTCTATCTGATGCGCGAAGGCCTGGGCGCGCGGCTCGCCGCCAATCGGGGTCCCGTCTACCTGTTCTTCTACAATAAGTGGTTCTTCGACGAGCTCTACCAGGCGACCTTCGTGCGCGCCGCCAAGTGGCTCGGCGACCTGTTCTGGAAGGGTGGCGACCAGAAGATCATCGACGGCCTCGGCCCCGACGGGGTTTCGGCGGTCAGCTACGCGGTGGGCAAGGGGGCCGGGCGGCTGCAGACCGGCTACGTCTACCACTACGCCTTCGTCATGCTGCTCGGCGTGGCCGGGATCCTCTCCTATGCCCTCTGGGCCTGGAACGCGTAGGGGCGACGGGCATGGGCATTCTCTCCCTCATCACCTACGCGCCGCTGCTGGGCGTGCTCGGCATCCTGGCCCTGCGCTTTGCGGGCAAGCCGGGCGACCCGAAGACTGTCGAGGCGTCCAAGTGGATTGCGCTGGTCACCACGCTGGCGACGCTGGCGCTGTCGGTCCTGCTGGTCGTGCAGTTCAACCCGGCCGACAACGGCTTCCAGTTCGTCGAGGAGGCCCCGTGGTTCGGCGGCTTCAACTATCGGCTCGGCGTCGATGGGATCAGCGTGCTGTTCGTCCTGCTCACCGCCTTCCTGATGCCCCTCTGTATCGCGGCCTCCTGGAAGTCGATCGACAAGCGCGTCCTCGAATACATGATCGCTTTCCTGATCCTGGAGAGCCTGGTGATCGGCGTGTTCTGTGCACTCGACATCGTGCTGTTCTACATCTTCTTCGAGTTCAGCCTGGTGCCGATGTTCCTGATTATCGGGATCTGGGGCGGCCAGCGGCGGGTCTACGCGGCCTTCAAGTTCTTCCTCTACACTCTGCTGGGTTCGGTCCTGATGCTGGCCGCAATTCTGGCCATGATCGGCATCGCGCACACCAGCTCGATCCCTGAACTGATGGCCTACCACTTCGGCCCCGCCACCCAGACTTGGCTGTGGCTGGCCTTCTTCGCCTCGTTCGCGGTGAAGATGCCCATGTGGCCGGTGCACACCTGGCTGCCCGATGCCCACGTCGAAGCGCCCACCGCGGGCTCGGTGATCCTGGCCGGCATCCTGTTGAAGCTCGGCGGCTACGGCTTCATGCGCTTCAGCCTGCCGATGTTCCCGGCCGCCTCGCACATGTTCGCGCCGCTGGTCTTCGCACTCAGCGTGATCGCGGTCGTCTACACCTCGCTGGTTGCGTTCCGGCAGGTCGATATCAAGAAGCTGATCGCCTACTCGTCCGTGGCCCATATGGGCTTCGTGACCATGGGCATCTTCTCCGGCACCGCCACCGGTGAGCAGGGCGCGCTGTTCCAGATGCTCAGCCACGGGGTGATCTCGGGGGCGCTCTTCCTCTGCGTCGGCGTGGTCTACGACCGTATGCACACTCGCGAGATCGCCTTCTACGGCGGGCTGGTGAACCGCATGCCCTGGTACGCGGCGGTGTTCATGCTGTTCACCATGGGTAACGTCGGCCTGCCCGGCACCTCCGGCTTCGTCGGCGAGATCCTGACCATGACCGGAACCTACGGCGTCTCCACCTGGACGGTAATCATCGCCGCCACCGGGGTGATCCTGTCGGCCGTCTACGCGCTGACCCTATACCGCGCCATAGTGTTCGGCGACCTGACCAACGCCAAGCTGTCGCAGATCGCCGACCTCAACTGGCGAGAGGTGGCGATCTTCGCGCCGTTGGTCGCCGGCACCCTGATCCTGGGCGTCCAGCCCGGCCTGGTGATGAACCTGACCCAGGCCTCCGTGGACCATCTGGTCTCGGCCTACCAAGCGGCCATTGGGGGCTAGGCGTTAGATGACCTTCTCAGCCGATCTCAGTCTGGCCTATCCTGAATTGATCCTGGCGGGCGCCGCGCTCGTCCTGCTGGTCTTCGGGGCTTTCGCGCCCAAGGCTACGACCGTCCTGGCGTCGGCCGCCGTGCTGTCGCTGCT